>JANQEJ010000111.1 GCA_028278425.1 Planctomycetota bacterium
CGGTCCTCCAATCTCGCGAGGACTTCCCCGGCCTCCACGCGGTCGCCCTCGTCGACGCGGACGAGCTCCAGCTTGCCGTCGAGCTCGAAGCCCAGCGCAGCGCCGCGCCGCGCGCGGACCAGGCCCGTCCACGTGCGCGGGACGTCGTAGGAGTCGGCGGGCTCGATCGCCACCGCCCCGACCGGGAGTATCCGCGGCGCCGGGGCGGAAGCGGCCGGCTCGGCCACCGCCGGCGGGCGCAGCGCGACCAGGAGGGCGGCGGCCGCCACCGCACCTCCCGACAGGAGCCAACGTCCGGTCATTTTCTGACGAATCGTCAGGAGGCGATCAAAAAAAAGGGCGCTAGGACGCGGAGAGGCGACGGACTTCATCGGGGAAGACCTCTTCTTGGACACGCTGGACGGTGGCATGGTAGTCCCACTCGGTCGAGAGGGGCTGCCAGCCGTAGCCGTCCAGCAGGCGGTGGTAGTTCTGGAACAGCACCTCGGAGTGGTCCGCGATGCCGAGCTTCTCTTCGAGATCCACCGACCCGGCGGCGGCGATCAGGTTGGCGCCGAAGGCCATCGACCAGAGGCCGAAGGCGATCAGCGCGGGGGTCTGCGGGTCGTCGTACTCGATGTCGCCCTGGGCCGCGCCGTCGCGCACCAGGCCGGTGATCACGTTCTTGCAGCCCTCGTTGCAGGCTTCGAGCTGCGCGAGCCGCTTTTCGGACAGCTTGTCGCGGATCGAGTGGGTGTGGATCAGGCGCTCGATCGCGAAGTGCTGCGGGTACAGGTTCACCAGGAGGTGGTCGGCGACCCCGACCCCGGCCAAGCGCTCGCGCGGGCGGCCGCGGAAAGTGGCGGCGCGCTCGAAGAGCTCGCGGCGCAGCTCGGCGGACTCGTAGGCGAGCCCGGCGAGGATCTCCTCCTTGCAGGAGAAGTGCTGGTAGATCGTGCCCTTGGAGTACTCGATCTCCGCCGCGACCTTGTCCATGGTGAGGCCCAGGTAGCCCTGGTCGACCATGAGCTGGCGCGCCACGGAGAGGATCAGGTCCTCCCGCTCGGCGATCTCGCGTTGCTTCCTGGTCAGCGTTCCCACGATGGACCTATCTTCGACGCTTCGTCAAAATATGACAGCTCGTTCTCGACTTTTCTCGCCCCAGGTGGCGGCGGATCCGGGCCAACCCTAGACTCCCCAGGGACTTGGGACGATCCCGAGAACCTCCAGGCAGCCCCCCAAGGAGCCCGCGACACGTCATGAGCGCCCCCACCAGCCCCCCCGCCACGGCCGAGACCCTCCAAGCCGGGCCCCAGCGCGCTCCGCGGGGACCCGAGCGCTCCTGCAAGACGTGGAAGGCCGAGGCGGCGCTCCGGCTCCTGCTGAACAACCTCGACGCCGAGGTGGCCGAGGATCCGGAGAACCTGATCGTGTACGGCGGCAGCGGCAAGGCCGCCCGGGACTGGGACGCGCTGCGTGCGATCGTGGCGACGCTCCGGCGGCTCGAGCCGGACGAGACGCTGCTCGTCCAGTCGGGCAAGCCGGTGGGCGTGTTCAAGACCACCGAGTTCGCGCCGCGCGTCCTGATCGCGAACTCGAACCTCGTGGGCAACTGGGCGAACTGGGAGCACTTCCGCGCCCTCGAGGCCGAGGGGAAGATCATGTTCGGCCAGATGACGGCCGGCTCGTGGATCTACATCGGCACGCAGGGGATCCTGCAGGGGACCTACGAGACCTTCGCCGCTTCGGCGAAGCGCCACTTCGGCGGGAGCCTGAAGAAGAAGCTCGTCGTCACCGGCGGGCTCGGCGGGATGGGCGGCGCCCAGCCGCTGGCCGCGACGATGAACGAAGGGACGTTCCTCGGGGCCGACGTCGACCGCTCGCGGATCGAGAAGCGCATCGAGACGCGCTACTGCGACGTGCTGATGGAGGACCTCGACGCGGCGATTGACCAGGCGCTCGAGTGGAAGGAAGCGGGCGTCGCGAAGTCGATCGGCGTCGTCGCCAACGTCGTCGACCTGCTGCACCGGATGATCGAGCGCGACGTGACGCCGGACGTCCTGACCGACCAGACGAGCGCCCACGACCCGCTCGGCGGCTACGTGCCGGACGGCATGTCGTTCGAGGACGCGCTCGCGCTGCGCGCGTCCGATCCGAAGCGCTACGAGGCGGAGTCCTTCCGCACGATGAAGGACCACGTGCGCGCCATGCTGACGCTCCAGGACCGCGGCGCGGACACCTTCGACTACGGCAACAACCTGCGCGGCCACGCGCACCAGGCCGGCATGGAGGACGCCTTCGGCTTCGAGGGCTTCGTTCCCAAGTACGTCCGGCCGCTCTTCTGCGAGGGCAAGGGGCCGTTCCGGTGGGTCGCGCTCTCGGGCGATCCCGCCGACATCGCTGTAACGGATGAGATCATTCGAGAGCTGTTCCCCGCGGACGAGCCGCTGATGCGCTGGATCGACATGGCGCGCGAGCGCGTCGCCTTCCAGGGACTCCCCGCGCGCATCTGCTGGCTCGGCTACGGCGAGCGCGCCAGGGCCGGCCGGGCCTTCAACGACGCCGTCGCGTCGAGCCGCATCTCCGCCCCGATCGCGATCGGCCGCGACCATCTCGACTGCGGCTCGGTCGCGTCGCCGAACCGCGAGACCGAGGGCATGAAGGACGGAACGGACGCCGTGGCGGACTGGCCGCTCCTGAACTGCATGCTCAACGTGGCGAGCGGCGCCGGCTGGGTGTCGTTCCACCACGGCGGGGGAGTGGGGATGGGGTACAGCCTGCACGCCGGCCAGGTGACGATCGCCGACGGCACGGCGGAGGCGGCCAAGGCGATCGAGCTCGTGCTCACGAACGACCCGGGCACGGGCGTGATGCGCCACGTCGACGCCGGCTACGACGAGGCGATCCGCTGCGCGCGCGAGCGCGGGGTGGACGTGCCGCTCCTGGACTGATCCGCGGGCCGGGAGCCCGTGCGAGGCACCTCCGCGCCACCCCTGCGCGGATAAGCGCGCGCTTACGCCCGACGCCGTCCGACCGGACGCGTTCTTCCGGTTTCGTGCCGCCCTTCCGCCGGAGGTAAGGCCGCGCTTTTCGCTCGCGTCACATCGCTGCCCGGGAGGGCGGATCGATGTGGACGAGCAAACGAAGAAATCCATGGAAGGCGGCGGCGACGGCGACCGCGCTCCTCTTCGCGTCGTGCGCGGCGACGGGCGAGGGGGACGGCTTCAGCGCGGGGAGCGTTCTGCGCAGCATCGACAACGATTCGCTGGCGAACTCGGACGACCAGTACACCTCCGGCGTGTCGCTCTCCTACCTGCCGAAGCACGAGCGGTCCTTTGCGGACGCGCCGCTGCCCGACGCGATCGGCGACCGGCTCGACGCGCACTGGCCCTTCGCGGACCAGGACGAGCGCTTCGTGATCTACTCGCTCTCGCACCGCATTTTCACGCCGACCGATCTCGAGGCGCGCGAGCCGGTCGAGGACGACCTGCCGTACTCCGCGTTCCTCTATGGGACCGCCACGGTCGGTAGCCAGAGCCGCGACGAGCTGAACGCCTTCTCGCTCTCCCTCGGCGTGGTCGGTCCCGCGGCGCTCGGCGAGGAGGTGCAGCGCGGTCTGCACGACCTGATCGGCTCGCGCGAGCCGGAGGGTTGGAGCCACCAGCTCGAGAACGAGCCGCTCCTGAACCTCGGCTTCGAGCACCGCCGGCGCCTCCACCGCACCGGTGATCCGCAGGGGCTCGGCGCCGATCTCCTCGGCGCGGTGGCGGGCTCCGCGGGCAACCTGCAGACGCAGGCGACCCTCGCGGGGACGCTCCGGATGGGGTACCGCGTCCCGTCCAACTTCCACATGCAGTCGCACTTCCTCGCGGAGGAGTCGCTGGGCATCCGCGCGTACGACCGGCCGGAGAAGCCGCGCTCGCTCTACGCCTTCACCGGCTTCGCGGCGACGGCCATCGCCAACGCGATCTTCCTCGACGGCAACACGTTCTCCGGCAGCCACAGCGTCGACCACGACCACTACGTCCTGCGCGGCTCGGTCGGCGTCGCGGGTCAGTACGGGCCGCTCCTCGCGACGATTTCGTACGAGCGCGCGTCGCTGCCCTGGGACCATCCCGAGGGGCTCGACGAGGAGAGCTTCCTCCGCCTCGGGCTCTCGTGGGACTTCTAAGTCACCGCCGCCGCGCGAGCCGTTTGCGCTTCTTCTTCGGCTTGGGCCTCGGCGCTTCCGCGCCCGCCGCCTGCCAGCCTTCGGGCGGCTCCGCGCCCTGCATCTCGAAGAGGAAGCGCGACGCGAAGCACGGCACCGGGCGGCCGTACTTCGCGCGCTGCGCGGCGTAGGTCATCGTCAGGACGCGCATCGCGCGCGTGATGCCGACGTACATCAGCCGCCGCTCCTCCTCGACGGTGTCCTCGGCGACCGAGCGAAGGTGGGGGAGCAGCCCCTCCTCGACGCCGACGAGGAAAACGCGCGGGAACTCCAGCCCCTTCGCCGCGTGCAGCGTCATCAGCGTGACCCGATCGCGCCCATCGTTCTCGTCGTCGCGGTCCTCGTTGGCCGTGAGCGCCAGCTCGGCGAGGAAGCCGGGGAGCTTCGGCTCCTTCTCGCGGTCGACGTGGTTGCGCGC
>JANQEJ010000134.1 GCA_028278425.1 Planctomycetota bacterium
GGCGTAGCCGAGGATCGACGCGAGCGGCGAGCGCATCTCGTGCGTTACGTTGGCGACGAAGTCGGTGCGGACGCGCTCGAGGTGCTGCAGGTCGGTCAGGTCGTGCAGCACGACGACCGCGCGGCTGCGCAGCGCGCCGGGAACCAGCTCGCCCGAGACGTGAACCGAGCGCGCGGCGTCGCCGCGGACGAGCTCGAGCCGCGTCGCCTCCGGCGAATCGCCGCGGCGCAGGGCCTCGGCGAAGTCGATCAGCTCGCTCTCGCGCGCGACCTCGTGGATCGAACGGCCGAGCGGATCCACCGGCGGGTCGAGCAGCCGCCGCGCGGCGTCGTTGATGAGCTCGACCCGGTGATGGTGCCCCAGGACGAGGATGCCCTCGGACGCCGCCTCGAGCACGCCGAGGAGGTCGTCGCGCTCGCGCTCGGCTTTGCGCGCCTCCTGCGCGAGCTTCTCGCGCGCCTCGTCGACGCGGTCGGCCAGGGCGGCGAAGCCCGCGCGCTCGCCGGGATCGGCGCCGCTCAGCTCGGAGACCTTGCGGCGGAGCGGCGCCGCGCGGTGGGCCAGCTCGGTGGCGAGCGCGACGGCCGCCACGGCGGCCGCCACCAAGCCCCACGCGAGCCCGGCGGTGCCGACGAGCGCGACGAACAGCCCGGCGGCGGCGGCGCGGAGGAGGACGGCGCGCCAGAGCGGGTCCCCGGGCAGAAGCGGCGACGCCACGGTCAGTCCTTCATGCGGTAGCCGACGCCGCGCACGGTCTCGAGGAGCGGCGACGCCGCGCCCAGCTTGCGCCGCAGCGACGCGACGTGTACGTCGATCGTCCGCTCGAGCACCTGCGCCTCGCCGATCTGCTCAAGGATGTCGCCGCGCGTTCGGACGCGCCCGGGCTTCGAGGCGAGGTACCGCAGGATCTGGAACTCGGTGTGCGTGAGCGCGACCTCTTCTCCTTCGACCCGCACCTCGTGGCGGCCGAGATCGATGCGCAACGGACCGACCTCGATCAGCTCTTCCGCCTCGTCGGGCTGGTCGAGCCGGCGCAGGAGGTTGCGCACGCGCGCGACGAGCTCCCGCGGGCGGAAGGGCTTGGCGAGGTAGTCGTCGGCGCCGAGCTCGAGGCCCGTGACCACGTCCGCCTCTTCGCTGCGGGCGGTGACCATCAGGACCTGCATCCCGGCGAGACTCTCGTCGCGGCGGATGCGGCGGCAGATCTCGAACCCATCGATGCCGGGGAGCATCAGGTCGAGCACGACCAGGTCGGGGCGCTTTGCGCGTATCGCCTCCAGACCGGCTTCACCGTCGGCGAAGATCTCGACGCCGTAGTTCTCGCGCTGGAGGTGCAACGCGATCAGGTCGGCGAGATCCGCCTCGTCTTCGACTACGATGATGTGCCGCTTCATCGCCCTTCTCGGCCGGAGCGGGGGATCTTATGGAAGCCGAAGAGAGAGTGGCAAGGATCGCGGTCGGCGCCGCCGCCGAGCGGGTGCGCGGTATCGTCAAGCGCACTCGGATCGAGCCCTTCGACAGCGGGGACGCGCGCATCGAGCTCCGTCTCAAGCTGGAGTGCGAGCAGGAGACCGGCTCCTTCAAGGTGCGCGGAGCGTGGAACCAGGTCTCGCAACTCTCCCCCGATGCGCGCGCGGCCGGCGTCATCGCCACGAGCTCGGGCAACCACGGACGCGCGCTCTCGTGGGCCGCGCGGCGCGCCGGCGTGCGCGCGACGATCGTCATGCCGGAGGACGCGTATCCGAACAAGATCCAGGCTTGCCGCGACGAGGGCGCCGACGTCGTTCTCGCGCCGACGCGCGAGGACGCCGAGCGCATTTGCGCCGAGCGCGTCTCCGCCGGCGCGACGCTGGTGCACCCGTACGACGCGGTGCGGACGATCGAGGGCGCCGGCACCGTCGGGCTGGAGATCGCCGAGGACTGGCCCGACGTCGAGGTGCTCGTCGTCCCCGTCGGCGGCGGCGGTCTGATCGCGGGGTCTTCGCTCGCGGTGAAGGACGCGCTCGGCGACCGCGTGAGCGTGATCGGGGCGGAGCCGAGCGGTGCGCCGACGATGAGCGAGGGGATCGCGGCCGGGAAGCCCGTGTTCGTCTCCGAGATCACCACGGCCGTGCAGGGGCTTTGCCCGCTCGCCGCCGGCGACCTGAACGTCGCCATCGCGGTCGAGCACGTCGACGGCGTCATCACGCTCGATGACGAGGACATCTTCGCGGCGCAGAGGGAGCTCGTCCAAGCCGGCCTGACCGTCGAGCCCGCCGGCGCCGCGGCGTTCGCCGCCGTGCGCTCGCGCCTCCTACCGCCGCCGCTGCTCGAGGGACGTAGCGCGAGCGCGCCGCTGCGCGTGTGCTGCGTGGTGTCGGGCGGCAACCCGGATCCGGCGCAGCTCGAGAGCCTGAGGTGAGCGAGCGCAAGCGAGGGACGCGGTGGCCCGTCGCCGTCGCGGTGGCGGCGGCGTTGATGCTCGCGTGCGGGCTGTTGCGCTTCGGGATCTTCCAGGTCGTCCAGAACGTCGAGGAGGCTCTCCGCGGCCCCCCGGAAGGCGATCTGCTGGTGATCGCGATCGACGATCTCCGCGCCGATCACCTCCCGGCCTACGGGTACGGCTACGAAACCGCGCCGAACCTGACGGCGCTCGCCGCCGACGGGTTCGTCGTTCGCGACTACGTGCCGGCGACCGTGGCCACCGGGCCCTGCCTCGCGACGCTGATGACGGGCGAGCCGCCTTGGGAGCACGGTTTTCTGTCGGCGCGAGAGCTCGGCCACCACCGACTTGCGGGCGAAGCGGGGACGCTGGCGGAGGCGCGGGCGGCGGCGGGCTTTCGGACCATCGGTGCGATCGCCCTGCGCCAGCACGAGGACCGCTTGTCGGGACTCGGCCAGGGCTTCGACGCGTACGCGGACGCCGGGCTTCCGCGGGGCGGGGAGCCGCGCGCCGCGGTCGACGTCCTCGCGGCGGTGCGCGACGAGCTCGAGCACGCGCTGGCGGGAGACGACCCCGTGTTCGCGTTCGTTCACCTCGCCGACCTGCGGGAGCGGAACGCGGACGACGACCGCTTTCTCGCGGCGCAGCTCGCTCCTTTCGACGACGTCCTTCCTCCCGAGCTTCTCGCGGGTGGTGTCCAGGAAGCGCGACGCGTCGTCGGGCGCCGCCGCGGCTCGCCGGAATGGCTCGCGTTCCGGAGCGCGATCTACGACGCGCAGATCCACGCGCTCGACAGCGCGGTGGGGGAGCTCTTCGACCTCTTCCGCGACGCGGGGCGCTATGACTACACATCCATTGTCGTCGTCGGGACGCGTGCCCGCTTCCTCGACGAGGAGCGACCTCCGGACGGCGCGCCGGAGCCGTTTTCCGAAGGCCTTCTCAACGTGCCGCTCATCGTGAAGCCCACGGAGGGCGCATCGCTGTGGCTCGACCACTTGCAGGAGCGGCCCATCGTGGGCACCACGGACCTCGCGCGGGCGCTGGGTGTCGGAAGCGAGAAATTCGAGGTGGATGACTCCGCGACGTCGGCAGTCGTCGTTGGCCCAGGCTTGCGCAACGCCGCCGTGGTGCGCGAGGAGCGGAAGTGGGTGTTCCCGGTCGGCGACGAAGCGAGCGCCCGCCTGTTCGACCGGACCGACGATGCCGAGGTTCTCGACGACGGGGTCGTTCCGGAGGTCGGCGATGACGTGGTCCTGCCCGGGCCGCACGGCATCGTCTTGACGGTCACCGCCGACGACGACAAGCCGATCGACCTGTCCCTGCGCAGCCCGCGCGGGGACCTGGTCGACGTCGAGGTTGTTCCCGGAGACGCGCCGGTCGTGCCGCGCCCGTCGCCGGCGGGCACGAGCCTCGGTCTCTCGGTGCGCGGCAACGCAACGGTCTTCGTGCGCACGGACCGGCGGGCGACGCCGCTCGCCATCGAGCTCGCGGAGCCCCTCGAACGCCACGAGCTCTCTCTCGACGGCGTGGCGTTGCTTCCCTCGGCCCCCGACCCCGACGCGCCGCCGCGCGTGCGGATCGAGCGCATCAGCAGCGGCTGGCGCGCTCTGCACGTCGGGGAGCGGCCCGAGGATCGCGGGCGCAGGGCGCGAGCGGTGCTTCTCGCCTACCCCCCGAAGGAGTTCCAGGCCGCACCCGAGATCAGGCCGGTCGCCGGTGTGGCGGTCGTCCATCTGTCCGGCCGCGGCGGTGTCGGCGTCGAGGGCACCGCGCCGTTCACGGTCGAATACCGCCTGCGGGCGAAACAGCGGGCCGCGGTCGTGGCACGGATCGGCCATCGTCCCGTCGCGTGGTCGGAGATCGCCAGCGAGGACGGCGGCTCGGGACTCGAGCTCTACCTTCCCCCCTGGCGCTCGCCGGCGCTTCTGGGTGAGGGGGAGTCCGCTTCCAACCCCCGCCTGCGCGTCGAGCGCCGTCACCCCGTGAGCTCGATCGACGTTCCGCCCCCGCTCCTCCGCGAGGAACTGCGGTTCCTCGAACGCCTCGGTCCTTATGAATGAAGCACGGGTGAGGGGCAAGTGAAACGCGTCGTCCTCTGCCGTCCCCTCGGTCCGCGCAACGTCGGATCCGTCCTGCGCGTCGCCCTCAACTTCGACCTCGGCGAGATCGTCCTCGTCGCGCCGCCCAAGCGGTCGCTCCTCATCCATCCGGACTTCGTCCAGATGTCGCACGGCGTCGCGGACGTCGAGCGGCGCATCCGCGTGGTCGCGACGCTGGACGAGGCGCTCGCCGACTGCACCGGCGCGGTCGGCTTCACGGCGCGCAAGCGCGGCCACTCGCGGCTCGACGACTGGCGCGACGCGCGCGACGGTATCGCGGAGCGCGCCGGGCATCCCGACGAGCTATTGGCGCTCGTCTTCGGCAGCGAGGAGGGCGGGCTCACCAAGGACGAGGCCGACCGGCTGCACCAGCTCGTCCGTATCCCGACCGGCGAGGAGCACACCTCGCTCAACCTCGCGATGTCCGTCGGGATCGTGCTCTCCACGATCTTCTTCGCCGGCCACGAGCTCACCGCCGCCGCCGACAGCCGCACGCCGATCAAGGGCAAGGACCGCGAGTTCCTGACGAACCGCGCGCGGCGCGTGCTCGGCGAGGCGGCGCTGACCGACGCCGCGCGCCGGGACATCGTCGAGATGGTCGACCGCGTGTTCCCGCGCGCGCCGCTGGAGACGCGCGACGCGCGGGCGTGGCACCTGCTGTTCCGGGCGATGGGCGACCGGGAAGCCTGATTCGGAGGCGCCCCGGGTCCTCGTGGCCCCGAAGGAGGCTCGCTCTCCCGGTCCTGAGCGCAACTCTCTTTCTCGAAGCAGGTTGCGAATGCCACGCCCGGATTCCGGTTCCCTCGCGGCCGCGGTTTGCGCGTCTCTCTCAAACGGGAGATCGAGCTTCAAACCCTGCCAGACTCGGAGAGGTCCTTTCATGCGACGGTTCACATCCATCCCCAGCGGCCGGAGCGCCCTTGCCGCGATCGCGCTCGCCGTCCTCGCCTGTGCCGGGAACGCCCAGACGACCGCCGCGACCGAGATCATCGACATCTACGGCGCCGGCACGGGGGAGTACCTCATGAGGCCCCAGGGGATCGCCGTCGACGCGGCCGGGAACGTCTACGTCTCCGGGTACGGCAGCAACATGGTGTTCCAGATCACGCCCGCCGGAGACGTCGTCCCGGTCCTCGACTCCGGCGGCGACAAGGCCGGCAAGGTCCTCACGGGCCCCCGCGACCTCGCGGTGGACGCGGCGGGCAACCTGTTCGTCACCGGCTACTTGAGCCGCAACGCCTTCCGGGTCACCGACCCGGGAACGCCGGCGCAGACCGTTGCGGAGATCATCGACATCGACGGCGACGACGAGGGGGCGTTCTTCGTCGCGGGTCAAGCGATCGCCGTGGATGCCGCCGGGAACGCTTACGCCGCTTCCTACAACAGCAGCAACGTGTTCAAGATCACCAACCCCGGCCAGGCGGGCCAGGACATCGAGCTGATCCTGGACGACGACGGAGAGCCGGGGCCGGGAGACAACCTTGCGCTTCCGCAGGACGTCGCGGTCGACGGCTCCGGCAACGTCTACGTGACCGGCGGCTTGAGCGACAACGTGTACCGGGTGACGCCCGGCGGCACGATCCAGGAGATCATGACCAAGCTGGGCGACGGCACCAACGACCTCGATCGCCCCTACGGCGTCGCCGCGGATTCCGCCGGAAACGTCTACGTCGTGGGAGCAAAGAGCCAGAACGTGTTCCGCATCACTAACCCGGGCCAGATCGACCAGGCCGTCGCCCAGATCATGGACAGCTCCGGCGACGGATTGGGAAACCCGCTGCTGGACCCCCGGGGGATCGCCGTGGATGCCGCGGGCAGCGTCTACGTGACCGGCGTCCTCAGCGACAACGCGTTCCGCATCGACAACCCGGGCCAGTCAGGCCAGAAGATCACGCAGATCATCGCGCCCGGCGGAGACGTCACCGACCCCTTCCAACCCTGGGCTATCGCCGTGGACGCGGCCGGCGTCGCCTACGTGGCGGGCGAGTTCTCCGACGACGCCTTCCGGGTGGAGCAGACGATCGTCGAGACCGTCGACGCGTCGGCGGGCGGGGGTGGGCTCGTCCTGGACAAGCCGGAGGGCGTGGCCGTGGACGCTTCCGGAAACGTCTACGTGACCGGTGAGGTCACGGACAACGTGCTCAAGATCGCTCCGGACGGAACGGTCACCGAGATCATCAACCAGAGCGGGGACGGAGTGAACTCCCTGGTCCGGCCCGGTGCCATCGCCGTCGACGGGGCGCAGAACGTCTACGTCGCGGGGCAGTGGAGCGACAACGCGTTCAAGATCACTCCCGGCGGAGGCATCACCCAGATCATCGACTCATCCGGGGACGGGACGAAGCCGCTCATGGGCGCCGACGGCATCGCGGTAAGCGACTCCGGGAACGTCTACGTCTCGGGGGGCATCGGCCCCAGCAGTTGGGCCGTCTTCAAGATCACACCGAGCGGAGTCGTCACCCAGATCATCGCCGATGACTGGCCGGGGATCTCGCTTGGCTCGCCCAGCGGCATCGACGTGGACGGCTTCGAGAACGTCTACGTGACCGGGTACCTCAGCGGCACGGCGTACATGATCGCGCCCGACGGAACGATCACGAAGATCCCCGGCCCGGGTCCAGCCCTTCTCAGCGGACCGACCGACATCGCGGCGGACGGTTCGGGCTCCGTCTACGTGCTGGACACGGCGGCCCGCAAGGTGTTCAAGACCACGGATCCGGGCGGGGCCGAGGTGATCACGACGATCATCGACGAAATGGGGGACGGTGCGGGCAACGGGCTGTCCTGGCCCACGGGGCTCGCCGTGGGCCCGTCGGGCAACGTCTACGTCTCCGGGCACAACACCCACAACGCCTTCGAGATCACGCCGGACGGCGTGATCACGGAGATCGTGGACGCGAACGGGGCCGGGCAGGATGGCCCCCTTGAGTTCCCTCAAGGCGTCGCGGTGAATGGAGAGAAGGTCTACGTCGTGGGCGAGTTCAGCGACAACGTGCTCGGCATCGTGCGCGAGCCGGGCCCGGACGGGGACGACGACGGTCTCAGCGACTGGCTCGAAACGGCGCTCGGCGGTGCGGGCATCACGATCACGAATCCCCACACCGGCGACTCGGCGACGGCCGCCGGCTCGGCGGACAGCGGCTACGCGATCGAGTCCGGCGCCGTCAGCGTCGAGCTGCCGGCCGGCACCACGGTGGCCGGGGGAACCGGCACGCTCGACATCGTCTATGTCCCCGACGTGAACGAGCCCAAGCTCCTGATCTCCGGCGCCGATCTCGCGGGCCAGACCAAGAGCGTGGAAATGCCGATGGGCGCGAGCGCCGAGGTCTGCATCGACGACCGACCCAGCGCCTCGATCGCGGGGCTCGCGGCCGGAACCTGCCCGCCGCCGCCGCCCTTGCCGGGATGCCCGCCCGACAAGATCGGCATCGCGATCCCCGCCGCCGTCGGGCAGAGCGTCACGGTCGACACCAAGACGCCGAGTCCCGAGTGCGAGCCCGTGACCTACGTGGTGACGCGCGTCAGCGCGACCTCCGTCCGGGTCGAAGGCCTCCTGCACACCGCCCTCGGCGGCAGGCTGGCGGACGGCGCTCCGGTGTGTACCTTCCGCAACGGCTCGGGCGTCAACCTGCCCGGGTTCTCGTGCCTGACGCCGCCCGCGATCGGGACGATCTGGCAGGGCGCGGTCGACACGACGCCGACGCCCGGTTCCACGACGACCGGCACCGCGGTGGTGTTCGGCATCGGCGGGCCGACCTCCGGCGTCTTCCTGCTCGGAGGTCAGGAGCTTCTGATCTCGCCCCCGTACCTCTTCGACTTCGGCCTCGGCACGCACGGTTTCCCGGTCCCCTCCGACCCCACCGTCGTCGGCACGCCGCTCTTCGCGCAGGGCATCCGCCTCGAGCTCGACGAGTTCCTGGCGGGCGCGATCGTGCTCCAGAACGCGCGCGATCTGGTGCTCGGTTTCTGAGGCGGCCTACAATGCCTCCACGACCCGCACGATCCCCGAGGTCGTTCCCGACGTCGTCGGAGTCGAGGTTCTTTCCGAATCAGCCTCCGGTGTCGGCACGCGCTTCCGCGAGACGCGCAAGAGCGGCGTACTGCGAGCGGGGTTAACCCCCGTCCGCCTTCTCCCGGTATCGCTCGAACCACGCGAGGATGTGCGCCACCTTCGCGATGAGCTGGCTCGGCCGCGCCGCGATGCCGTGCGACGCGCCGGGCACGCGGACCAGCGCCGCGTCGATCTTCCGCAGCTTGAGCGCCTGGTAGTACTGCTCGGACTCCGAAATCGGGGTGCGGTGGTCCTCCTCGCCGGTGAGGAGCATCGTCGGCGTCTTCACGTTGCCGACGAGCGAGAGCGGTGAGCGCTGCCAGTAGTGCTCCTGGTGCTCCCACGGGAAGCCGGGGAACCAGTACTTGTAGAAGAACGGGTACGCGTCGGCGGTCAGCGCGAAGCTCGTCCAATTGATCACCGGCTTGGCGACGACCGCCGCGCGGAAGCGGTCGGTCTTGCCGACGATCCAGCTCGTCAGGACGCCGCCGCCGCTGCCGCCGGTGACGAAGAGCTGCTCGGGATCGACGTAGCCCCGGGCGATCGTGGCGTCGACGATCGACATCAGGTCGTCGTAGTCCTGGCTCGGGTAGTTGTGGTGGATCAGGTTGGCGAACTCCTCGCCGTAGCTCGTGCTGCCGCGCGGGTTGGAGTAGAGGACGACGTAGCCCGCCGCGGCGAAGAGCTGGCACTCCGCGGTGAAGCGGTCGCCGTAGTTCGCGAACGGCCCGCCGTGGATCTCGAGCACGAGCGGATACCGCTCGCTCGGATCGAATCCCGGCGGCTTGACGATCCAACCCTGGATGCGGCGGCCGTCGAAGCTCGATTCGGTCCAGATCTCCTCGACGGCGCCGAGCTCGCGCTGCCCGAAGAGGTCGGCGTTGAGCCGCGTCAACACACGCGGCTCGTTCTCCTCGAGGTGCGCGATCGCGACGTCGGAGGGATGGTCGGGGCGTGTGTACGTGAAGGCGAACGCGCTGTCGTCCGCGACGGAGTAGGAACCGCCACCGTAGGGACGGCCGAGCGAGGTCCCGCCCACGTCGCGGGCGACGGCGCGCGCGTCGCCTTCGATGGAGACCCAGCCGATCTTGCCGTTGCCCTCGTCGTCGTAGCGGAAGAAGAGCCCCTCGCTGTGCCCGTCCCACACCGGCGCGCTGACGCTCCGGTCGAGGTCGCCGGTGAGGAGCTTGCGCCCGCTTCCGTCGGGACGCATCAGGTAGAGGTCCGACGAGTGGTAGCTCTGCAGCTTGTCGTCGAAGCCGACGTAGGCGATCCACTCGCCGTCCGGCGACACGACGGGCGCGCCGTCCGGTCCGGGGCGGTCGGTGAGTTGCGCGATCTCACCCTCCAGGGAAACGCGATACACCTCCGAGTTCATCGGGTCGTACTCGCCGTCCTCGTTCCGGTTCGCCGAAAAGAGCAGCGCGTCACCCGCCGGCGTCCAGGAAGGCGTGCCCCCGTGATCGAAGGGGCCCGACGTGAGCTGCCGCGGTGTGCCACCTTCCGCGGGAAGGACGAAGAGCTGCTGAAAGCCGTCCGCGAGCATCCCCGCGCCGTCCGCGCGCCAGCGGAGCTTCTCGATCACCTTCGGCGGCTCCGCCCACTCGGCGCCCTCCGGCATCGGCGGCATCTCGGCCATCGGCTCGGGCTTCTCCGGCACGAGCATCGAGAACGCGATCCAACGCCCGTCGGGCGACCAGGAGAGCCCGCCCGGCGACTCGGTGAGCTGCGTGAGCCGCGCGGTCTGCCCGGTGTCCATCCACCGGCAGAAGACCTGCGCGCCGTCGTCGTCCGACGCGACGTAGACCAGGCGCCCGCCGTCCGGCGACCACCGGGGCGACGAGGCGCCGGTGTCGCCGGCGAGCAGCGGCCGGTGATCGGTGCCGTCGGCGCCGATGATCCAGAGGCTCGACCGCCGCTGGTCGGTCATCACGTCGAAGCCGCTGCGCACGTAGACGACGTGCTTGCCGTCGGGCGAGATCTGCGGATCGGAGGCCCATTCGATCTCGAAGACGTCGATCGGCTGGAGCGGCTCTTCGTCGGCGGCCGCGAGGAGGGCGGCGGTCAGAAACAGCGGGGCGCACATCGGTGTTTCTCCTGGGTTGGGGGCAGAGGAGCGTACTGTGCCCGTCCGCGGCCGCCAATCCGGTAACTTGACGCCATGTCCGGCGTCGGCCTGATCCACCGCTTCTACGACGAGCTCTGGAACCGCTTCGACCGATCACGGATCCCGGAGCTCCTCACCGAGGACGTTTACTTCCGCGGCTCGCTCGGCCAGGTCAAGGCGGGCCGCGAGGCCTTCGGAGACTACGTCGACTTCATCCGGGCGGCCTTCCCGGACTTCTCGAACCACGTCGAGGAGACGATCGAGGAGGGGGACCGCTGCTTCGCGCGGCTGACCTATCGCGGCACGCACGAGGGCGAGGTGTTCGGCATCGCGCCGACGGGGAGGGCCATCGAGTACTCGGGCGCCGCGGTGTTCCGCTTCCGCGACGGCAGGATCGCGTCGGTCTGGGTCCTCGGCGACGTGTACGGATTGATCCAGCAGCTCGAGGGCAAGGCGTGAGGTACCGCCGCATCGCGCTCGTGGCGATCGTCGCCTCGTGCATCGGCTGCGATCAAGCGGCGAAGCGCGTCGCCGTCGACGAGCTCACCGGGCGCGAGCGCATCTCGCTCCTGGGCGACACCGTGCGCGTCGAGCTGACCGAGAACACCGGCGCGTTCCTCGGGCTGGGCGCGGACTGGCCGCCGGCCGTGCGCTTCTGGGTGCTCGTCGTCGCGACGTCGGTATTCCTCGCCTTCATGGCGCACCACCTGTTCAGGCTCGGCGCCGGTCAGCGGTTGCACGCCCTCGGCGCGGCGCTGGTTCTGGGCGGCGGGTTGGGCAACCTCATCGACCGCGTCGCGCACGACGGGCGGGTCGTCGACTTCCTCAACGTCGGCGTCGGATCCCTGCGCACCGGGATCTTCAACGTGGCGGACATGGCGATCACCGGCGGCGTCGCGCTTTGGATGGTCGCGCTCTTCCGCGAGCGATCTACCGGATCCGACGAACCCGCGCCGACGCCGCCCGGTCGTTGAAGCCGACGAGGTCCAGCTCGTGGTAGCCCGGCCCGAGCACCATCGCGAGGCCGCGGCCGTCGGGTTGCTGGAAGAGCGTGAGCTCGTAACCCGGCGGGACCCAGGCGCAGCTCACCGCAAACGCGCGGAAGTCCGACGCGGCGCTCGTGAAGAGGCGCTCGTCGCGGCCCTCGGGGAGGGCGAGCGTCCAGGTCTCGCCGCGCTGCGCAAGGTCGGACGTGCGGTGCTCGTAGAGCTCGACGGCGTGCTCCGGACCGACGGGCGAGTCGACGTCCTGGCCAAAGCGCGTCACGCGGATCGACGACACGGAGTCGTTCAAGCCGTAGGGCGCGAGGTTGTGCACGCCCGGACCGAGCATCACGCGGTGTCCCTCGCCGTCTTCGTGCTCGAACAGCGTCGCCTGGAGGCCGTGCGGCACTTCGACGGCGCTCGCCTCGTCCGAGGGGAACGCCCAGCCCGCGTTGGTCAGGCCGGCGTCGACCTCCCAGTGCGCGCCGGGAAAGGCGGGATCGTGCGTCGCGTGCTCGAAGAGCTCGACGCGGCCGGGGGGCAGCTTGTGGCGTTCCGCGGACTCCGCCGTCGTTGTATGGGTCTCGGCCGCAGCGACGTCGTCGTCGCCGGTGGGCTCCGGCTCGGAGCGTTCGACGACGGCCGGTGGCGGAGTTAGTGGCGAGGCATCCGCCGCCTGCGCGGGCGGTTCTTGAAAGGTGGGCGTGGCGCGGACCTTGGTGCGGGCCTCGGACTTGAGCAGACCGAGGGCGACGACAGCGGCGATCAGGAGCGCCAAGCCGGCGAGAAGGATGGAGATCCCGCGCACGGAGAGCCATCGTAGCGGGTTCGGTGCGGGGGAGCGTCAGGTGAAGGCACGTCCGGCGTTTTCCCTGCAAGAGAAGCAACGGCCTTTCTTCGACACGCGAGTGGGCCTGGAGGCGGTTGAGGAGGCCCCGGCCGCGTCGGGCGGTTGCTGCAGCGCGTCACGCAACGGCCGGGCTTTAAATCGTCTGCCGGACCCGAGGGCGTGTTCCCTGTACTGACTGAAGTGGGCCGCTTCGCTCGCGAGGTGAGAGGGTTAGGGACCTCCGGGCGTTTCGGCGAGGCGGAGCAGGCCGTGGCGTC
>JANQEJ010000201.1 GCA_028278425.1 Planctomycetota bacterium
GCCGCGCTCGCGGGGCGGCGCTGAAGGAAGCGACGACGCCGGCAAGCACCCCCGCACCTCCGTCCCGAACGGAGCCGAGCGCCGCCCCTTCCACCTGTACGACCTAGGCGAGAGCGTCACCGACCGCACCGCAGCGGTTCGGCGAGACCGAAACAAAGCCCCTCCACCCGCTCGACCGCGGCGAAACGGCCACCGACCGCACCGCGGCGGGCCAGCGAAACAGCGGCAAGCCCGCTCCACCCACTTCCGGTGCGACCGCCGCTTACCCTAGATCGCGTGCGCCTTCTCCTCGGATGGAGCCGGGGTCAGAAGGCTCACCACGATCAGAACGCCGAAGCTCACCACGACGGCGGGAATCACGGCGTCCATGCCGCGGTCTATCGCCCAGATGATGAGCGGTTCGATGGGACCTGCCGCGATCCATCCCGACGTCATTCCCTTCCACACCAGCGCCGTTCCCACCCCCGTCACCATCGACGCGACCGCCGCCGGCGCCGTCGCCCGGCGCCAGAAGTACGCCGCCAGGAGCGCCGGCGTGATGCCCGCTCCGTAGATGGTGTAGGCGAAGAGCGCGACCGAGAAGAACTCGTCCGACGTGAACGCCAGCGCGAGCGCGACGAACCCGAGCGCGACCACGACCACGCGGCCGACCAGCACGACGTGCGGTTCATCGGCATCCGGCCTGAGGAACCGCTGGTAGACGTCGCGCACCATCGACGTCGCCGGCGACAGGAGATACGAGTCCGCCGTCGACACGACCACCGCCACGACCGTGCCGACCAGGAGCGCCCCGACGAAGCTCGGCAGCACGGCGAACGCTACGTCGACGACGATGTGCCGGCCCACGCCGTCCGACGTCTCGAGCTTCCCCTGTGCGACCAGCGCCGCGCCGAGCAGCGCGACCAGGATGATCGCGCACTCGAGCACCAGGACGCCGCCGAACATCCACGCCGCCGAGGTCCGCGCGCTCTTCGGGTTGCGCGCCGAGAAGAACCGCTGGACCATGTTCGCGTCGCCGACCAGGAGCAGGAACGGCGGCAGGAGCACGTTGATCAGCGTGATCCAACCGTAATGCCCGAACACGCTGCGCTGCTCGGGTTGCAGGGCGTCCAGCGCCGCGCCGAAGCCGCCGGTCTCGTCGAGCAAGAGCGGGATGGCGAAGGCCAGCCCGATCGCCATGAGAATCCCGTTCGCCACGTCGGTGTAAGCCACCGAGAACATCCCCGCGAGGGCGGTGTAGAGGATGACGAAAGCCGCCACCGTGCATATCGCCGTCGCGCGGCCGAGATCGGGCACCATCTGCTCGAGCACGGCCGATCCCGCGCGGTACTGGTATGACACGATGATCACGTAGGCCAGGAGCAGCGTGACCGTCCCGAACACCCGCGCGGCCGGTCCGAAGCGGGCCTCGAGGATGTCCTGGATCGTGAACTGGCCGAAGCGGCGGATGCGCGGGGCGAGCAGGTAGAGCGCCACGATCCCGAGGCCGCCCGCGATCGGCAGCAGGAACGCCGCCGTCCCGACGGAGAACGTCTCCTGCGCGTTGCCGAAAATGCTCCCCGTCCCGATCCACGTGGCGAGCAGCGTCCCGACGAGCACGAACGTCGGCAGCCCGCGGCCCGCCAGGCTGAAGTCCTCCTGGCTCTTGACCTTCCGCGCCTTGACCGCGCCGACGCCGATCAGGACGACCAGGTAGACCGTCAGGAAGACGACGTGCGGAAGGACGCCCTCGGCGATCATCGTGGCATTGGGCGGATTCGGGGGGCCGCGCGCAACCCGCGACCCTTGGGCTTTCGCCCCGGCCCCGCTATCGTGCTCCGCCCCAGGAGCGAGAGCGACGATGGCGAAACCGATCCAGTCGGCCCTGATCGGGCAGAAGTTCATGGGCCGCGCGCACTCCAACGCGTTCGGCCAGGTGGCGAAGTTCTTCGACCTGCCGCGGCCGCCGGCGCTGCACACGGTGGCGGCGCGCGACGGCGCCGAGCTCGCGGCCTTCGCCGAGCGGTGGGGGTGGGCGAACCACACCACGCGCTGGCGGGACGTCGCCGCGGACCCGGAGATCGAGCTGGTCGACGTCGCGACGCCGAACCACGTGCACGCGGAGCAGTCGATCGCGTTGCTCGAGGCGGGCAAGCACGTCGCTTGCGAGAAGCCGCTGGCCGGGACGCTGGCCGACGCGCGCGCGATGCGCGCCGCGGCGAAGCGCGCGGCGAAGAAGGGGCGCAAGACCTTCGTGTGGTTCAACTACCGCCGCGCGCCGGCGATCGGGCTCGCGTACCGGCTGATCCGCGAGAAGCGGATCGGGCGCGTCTATCACGTGCGGGCGACGTACCTCCAGAGCTGGGGCGGACCGGGGACGCCCTTGGTGTGGCGCTTCCAGAAGAAGCACGCCGGCTCCGGCGCCCACGGCGACCTGAACGCGCACATCATCGACCTGGCGCGCTTTCTCACCGGGGAGGAGATCGTCGAGATCCACGGCGCGGTGTCGCGCACCTTCATCCAGTCGCGCACCATTCCCGGCACCCGCAGGAAGGGCAGGAGCGACGTCGACGACGCCGTGCTCTTCCTCGCGTCCTTCAAGGGGGGCGCCGTGGCCAGCTTCGAGGCCACGCGCGTGGCCGCGCCGCACCAGAACGCGAACTCGATCGAGATCAACGGCGAGAAGGGCTCGTTGCGCTTTGACTTCGAGGACATGAATCTCTTGCGCTTCCACGACGCCTCGGACGGCGACCGCGAGGGCGGCTGGCGGCGGATCATGTGCACCTCGGCGGGGAACCACCCCTACGCCGAGGCCTGGTGGCCGGACGCGCACATCCTCGGCTACGAGCACGGCTTCACGAACATGCTCGCCGACGTCTGCCGCGTGATCGCGCGCAAGAAGCCGGAGCTCCCGATCCCGGACTTCGAGGACGCCTACCAGACCCAGCGGGTGCTCGAGGCCGCGTTGCTCTCCGCCCGCAACCGCACGGCCGTCAAGCTCAGCGAGGTTCGCTAGACTCTCCGCCCACAGGAGGAGCCCCCATGTCCCGTCCCGTCTGCCTCTTCACCGGCCAGTGGGCCGACCTGCCGCTGGAGACCCTCGCCGCGAAGGCCAAGTCGTTCGGCTACGACGGATTGGAGCTCGCCTGCTGGGGCGACCACTTCGACGTCGGCGCGTGCAACGCCGATCCGGGGTACGCGAAGAAGCACTGGGAGCTCCTGCAGGACCACGGGCTCGGCTCGTACGCCATCTCGACGCACCTCGTCGGGCAGGCGGTGTGCGACCGCATCGACGAGCGGCACAAGTCGATCCTCTCCGAGGAGATCTGGGGCGACGGCGACCCCGAGGGCGTGCGCACCCGCGCCGCCGAGGAGATGAAGGCCACCGCCCGCGCCGCGCGCGCGTTCTTCGACGCGGCGCCCGACGCGGTGAAGGAGCGGCTCAGGCTCACCGGCCGCACCGTGGTCAACGGCTTCACCGGAAGCCCGATCTGGCACCTGCTCTACGCCTTCCCGCCGGTGACGCAGGAGCAGGTGGCGGCCGGCTACGCCGAGTTCGCCGAGCGCTGGCAGCCGATCCTCGCCGAGTTCGAGTCGCTGGACGTCTCCTTCGCGCTCGAGGTCCACCCGACCGAGATCGCCTTCGACGTCGCGACGACGCGCCGCACGCTCGCGGCCGTCCACGACTGCGCGCACTTCGGGTTCAACTTCGATCCGTCGCACCTCGGCTACCAGGGCGTCGACTACCTCGCCTTCCTGCGCGAGTTCGGCCCGCGCGTGTTCAACGTCCACGTGAAGGACGTCTGGTGGTCCGACGTGCCCACCGGGATCGGCGTCTTCGGCGGGCACGCCGACTTCGGCGCCGACGAGCGCTTCTGGGACTTCCGCTCGCCCGGCCGCGGCCGCGTCGACTTCGAGGGGATCGTGCGGCTGCTCAACCACGCCGGCTACGACGGGCCGCTCACCGTCGAGTGGGAGGATCCGATGATGGACCGCGAGGCCGGCGCCACGGAAGCCGCGGCGTTCGTGAGGCGCCTGGACTTCGCGCGCTCCAACGTCGCCTTCGACGCGGCGTTCGCCGAGTGAGCGCGGACGCCGCCGCGGCGCCGCGCATGTCGTTCCAGCTCGGCGCGCGGCTGTCGGTGATGATGTTCCTCCAGTACGCGATCTGGGGGGCGTGGCTGCCGTTCCTGTGGTCCTTCCTCGCCGACCACCGCGGGATGGACGGCGGGCAGATCGGGAACATGTTCGCCGTCGGCGCCGTCGGCGCGATCATCGGACCCTTCGTCGCCGGGCAGGTGGCCGACCGGTACTTCTCGACCGAGCGCTTTCTCGGGATCAGCCACATCCTGGGGGGACTCCTGATCTTCCAGCTCGCGTGGATCGAGTCGTACTGGATGTTCCTCGTGTTCTCGCTCGTGTACGGCCTCATCTACGCGCCGACGCTGGCGCTGACGAACTCCCTCGCGTTCCACCACATGCCCGACCGCGACCGCGACTTCGGCAAGGTGCGGCTCTGGGGGACCTTCGGTTGGATCATGGTCGGTCTCCTGATGGGGCACTGGCTGGCCTTCCGGCACACGCCGGACGGCGTGGCCGACGAGCTGGTCAAGGCGGCGCAGGTGGCCGGCAAGGCCGACGCGTTCAAGCTGAGCGCGCTGCTCGGCGTCTTGATGGGCGTCTACTGCTTCACGCTGCCGCACACGCCGCCGTCGGAGGGTGCGCGGCGGAACGCGACCTTCGAGGCCCTCGGCGAGGTCAGGTACCAGCCGCTGCTGACGCTGTTCCTGCTCGCGGTGCCGGTGAGCTGCATCCACCAGTTCTACTTCGTCCACACCGAGCCCTTCCTCGGGGACCGCCAGCTCGCCGCACCGGACTTCTTCAAGACGCTCTTCGGCGCCGGCGGCGGCGGCCTGATGACGATCGGGCAGATGTCCGAGGTCTTTGTCCTGGCGCTGATGCCGCTCGTGGCGAAGCAGGTGTCGCGCAAAGCGCTCCTCGCCGCGGGGCTCGTGGCCTACGCGCTGCGCATGTTCCTCTTCGCCTACGTCGACGCGCTCGGGTTGCCCGTGATGCCGACCCTCCTGACCGGGGTGGCGCTCCACGGCTTCTGCTTCGGCTGCTTCATCTTCGTCGCCTTCATGGTCGTGGACGAGAACACGACGACCGACGTCCGGGCGAGCGCGCAGAACCTCTTCAACCTCGTGATCGTCGGCATCGGCGTCATCGTGGGCAGCAAGATCGCCGGTTGGATCGCCGAGTGGGCGAAGGAGGGGGATCTCGTCGACTACCGCCGGCTCTTCGCCGTGCCGATGTGGGCGTCGGTGGTTTGCCTCGTCGCCCTCCTCGTCGCCTACCCCCGCAAGGTGGCTCCGCGCCCCGGATTGGGGTAGATTCCCGCGGATTGCGCCCCGCGGCCAGCGGGGTTCCCGCGTACCCCCGCCACGCTCCATGGACCGCCGCCCCTCCGTCCGCACGCTCTTCGCCTCCGCCGGCCTCTGCGCCGTCCTCGGCCTCGCCGGCTGCGGCGGCGGCGAGGATGGCTCGGGAGGCGCCGTGCCGCTCGAGGAGAGCGCCGGCTACGAGTCCTACCAGCGCGCGCGGACCCGCGCCGCCGAGGGGCGCCACGACCTCGCGACCGTGGAGTACCGCCGCGCGATCGCGGCCGACCCCGACCAGCGCGAGTTCTACCTCCAGCTCGGCTTCAGCCTCTTCGAGGTCAAGTCCGTGGCCAAGGCCCGCGGCGTGCTCGAGGAGGCGAAGCGCCGCTTCCCCGACGACCGGACCGTGGCGCTCCACCTCGGGATCGTCTACATGCGCCAGACGCAGCACGAGCTGGCCGCCGCCGAGCTCGAGCGCGCCGCCGCGCTGAATCCCGAGGACCCCGAGGCGCCCTTCTGGCTCGGCCGGGCGCTCTACGACCGCTCGATCCTCTTCCTCGGCACGACGTCGATCGACCAGGCGAAGCTCGATCGCGCCATCGGGTCGTTCCGGCGGGCGATCGCGCTCGCGCCGGACCGGGCGGAGTACCACTTCCGCCTCGCGCTTGCGCTCGAGCGCAAGCGCGACACCGCCGGCGCCCTCGCGAGCTTCGAGGCCGCGGTCGCGGCCGATCCCAACCACGCGCTCGCGCAGCGCTGGCGCGGCTCGCTCTACGTGCGCGAGGGCGACCTGGAGAAGGGCCGCGAGGCGCTCGGCCGCGCGCTCGCGATCGACGGCAACGACGCCGAGAGCCACTACGAGATGGGGCTCCTCTTCGAGCAGGAGAAGAACCAGGAGGCGGCCCTCGCCGCCTTCGACAACGCCATCGCGCGGCGCCCGTGGCTGACCGAGGCGCACTTCCGCCGCAGCAACGTCCTGCGGCGCCTCGGCCGCGACGCGGAGGCGGACGCGGCGCTCCAGGCCTTCGAGGCGTGGACGGAGCTCGAGCAGAAGCTGAACTCGCAGCGCCTCGCCGCGATGGCGCAGCCGGACGACCCGGCCAAGCACTACGAGCTCGGCGAGACGCTCCGCGCGGCGATGCGCTTCGAGGAGGCGGAGAACGCCTACCGGCGCGCGATGGACCTCGCGCCGGACAATCCGATGCCGCTGTACCGCCTGGCGGTGATCCACCTCGAGACCGGCCGGCCCGCGCTGGCGAAGACCGAGCTCGAGCGCGTCGACGAGCTGGCCCCCGGCGACCCCGCGGTGCTCTATAAGCTCGCGAAGGCGAGCCTCGCCCAGCGCGACCTCGCGGCGGCGCGCGAGGTGCTCGAGGAGGTGATCGCGCTCGCGCCGGACTTCGTCGACGCCTACGTCGACCTCGCGCTGATCCAGGTCGGCCCGCCGCCGCTGCAGGACCTCGCGGCGGCCCGGGCGAACTTCGAGAAGGCGCTCGAGCTCGACCCGAAGAACCTGCGGGCGGTCTTCAACCTCGGCTCGGTCCTCTACAGCCAGGGCGACCGCGAGGGAGCCATCGCGCGCTACGAGGAGGCGCTCGCGATCGATCCGGGCTACGCCAAGGCGAAGGAGCTCCTGGCCCGCGTCCGGAGCGAAGAGGAGGGCGGGTGAACCCGTGCCGCGCCGCCGCTTCGGCGGCGGCGGTTCTCGCCGTCGCGGCCTGCGGTGGGAACGGCGACCCGGCGCCGCAGACCGAGCCGCCCGAGGAGCCGCCCGTGGAGACGGTCGCGAAGCCCGCCGCGCAGAAGGACGGGATCGTCCTGGTCGACGCCACCGCCGGGTCCGGCCTCGAGTCCTTCCGCCAGGAGAACGGCGACCGGGAGAAACCCTACATCCTCGAGTCGATCGGCGGCGGCGTGGCGTTCCTCGACCACGACGGCGACGGAAACCTCGACGTGTATTTCACCAACGGCTCGTCGCTGCAGGGCTTCCCCGAGGGCGAGGAGCCGCGCGACGCGCTCTACGCGGGCGACGGCGCGGGCCGCTTCGAGGACGTGACCGCCGCCCGCGGGCTCGGCGACACAAGCTGGACCTGCGGCGTGCGCGTGGCCGACCTCGAGGGGGACGGCGATCCCGACCTCTATCTCACCGCCTACGGGCCGAACGTGCTCTACCGCAACGACGGCGAGCGCTTCACCGACGTCACCGCCGAGGCGGGCGTGGGCGACGAGCGCTGGAGCACCGGCGCGTGCTTCCTCGACGCGGACCTCGACGGCGACCTCGACCTCTACGTCGCGAACTACGTCGTGTTCAACCGCGAGTGGCTCGAGCGCAACCGCCGCGACTACCACGGCGTGAGCGTGTACTTCGGCCCGAACGGCATCCCCGGCGAGCCGGACGTCTTCTACCGCAACGAGGACGGCAAGTTCACCGACGTCAGCGCGGAGGTCGGCATCGCGGAGCCGCGTCTGCACGGCTTCCACGCGGTGGCCTTCGACCACGACCTCGACGGGCGGACGGACGTCTACGTGGCCAACGACTCGCACCCCAACCTCCTCTGGGTGAACCGGCCGGACGGCACGTTCGAGGACCGCGCCTTCCGAGCCGGCCTCGCCCGGTCGGCGGAGGGCCGGGAGCAGGCGGGGATGGGCATCGCGCTCGGCGACGCCGACCGCGACGGGCTGCTCGACCTCTACGTCACCAACTTCGCCGAGGACTACTTCACGCTGTACCGCAACGACGGCGAGGGGTTCTACACCGACGTGACGTACCGCGTCGGGCTCGGGCGGCCGACGATGGCCAGCCTCGGCTGGTCGTGCGCGCTGGTCGACCTCGACGCGGACGCGGACCTCGACCTCTTCGTGGCGAACGGGCACGTGTACCCGCAGGTCGACCTCTTCGACCTCGGCACGCGCTACCGGCAGCGGAACCAGATCTTCGAGAACGACGGCGAGGGGCGGTTCGCCGAGATCGACGCGGCCGGCGGGCTCGCGGTCAAGCTCTGCAGCCGCGGCGCGGCCTTCGGCGACTACGACAACGACGGCGACGTGGACTGCGTGGTGAGCAACCTCGACGCGGGGCCGACGCTCCTGCGCAACGACTCGCGCCGCGCGGGGAGCTGGATCCAGCTCCGTCCGGTGGCCGCGGGGGGGAACCGCGACGCGATCGGCGGGCGGGTCGAGGTTCTCGCGGGGGGGGAGCTCCACGTCGCGCCGATCGGCGCCGGCGGCGGCTTCCTGGGCTCGAACGACCCGCGGATGCACTTCGGGCTCGGCGCCGCGGAGCGCGTGGAGGAGGTCCGCGTGACCTGGCCGGGCGGCGCGGTCGAGGTGTTCCGCGACCTGGAGATCGGCCGGGTGGTCCGGCTCGAAGAAAACTCCGGGGAGAAGCGCAACCGCTAGCGCCCCGGGCCGGTCGTTCCCCGCGATGGACGAGAGCGAGCGCAAGCGGGAGCTCCGGCGGGAGCGCTGGGCGGCTCTGCGGGAAGCGAAGGCCGCCCGGTTCCCCGGCGCGCGGGGGCGGATCCCGAACTTCACCGGCGCCGAGGCCGCGGCGGCGCAGCTCGCGTCCGAGCGGCTCTTCCGGCGGGCGAAGACGCTGAAGTGCAACCCCGATCTTCCGCAGCGGCCGGTGCGGTACGCCGCGCTGAAGGCGGGCAAGCGCCTCTACCTCGCGGTCCCGCGGCTTCGCGAGCGCAAGCCCTTCGTCCTGCTCGACCCGGCCCGGCTCGACGAGAAGGACCTCTGGCGTGCCTCGTCGATCCAGGGCGCCTTCGAGCTGGGGCGACCGGTGACCCTGCGACAGATGCGCCCGGTGGACCTGATCGTCACCGGCTGCGTCGGCGTGGCCCCGGACGGCGCGCGGCTGGGGAAGGGCGGCGGGTTCAGCGACCTCGAGTACGCCCTCCTGCGCGAGGCGGGCCTCGCGAGCGCGCGCACGCCGGTGGTGACGACGGTGCACCCGACGCAGGTTCTCGCCGCCGGCGAGATTCCGATGACGCCCCACGACGTGTCCGTCGACGGCTACGCCCTGCCGGACGGGTTCGTCCGCTGCGCGAAGCGGCGGCGTCGACCGCGGGGCGTTCTGTGGGACCGCCTCGAGGCGGAGAAGCGGGCCGAGATTCCCGTCCTGGCGCGGGGGCGCCTGACGTGAGCTACTTCCCGACGGTGAGCGTGCTGACGACGTCGCGGACCGTCGACAGGTCGAAGTCCTTGGTCAGCCCGCCCGCGTTGACGACGAAGATCCGGTCGCCGAGCTCGGCGTAGCCGAGGACGTAGGTGTCGTCGTCGCCGGCGATCAGCCCCGGCAGGTAGTGGAGCTTCTGCCAGCGCACCGTCACGCCGTCCTGGGTCGTCCACGTCTGCGGCTCGTCGATCTTCACCATGACGTTGTTCTTGTAGCAGACCCGCGATTCCGCCAGGAGCGGCTCGAGCTCGCTGCGCTCGCCCAGCACGAGGAAGATCTGGAAGACCTTCTTCGCGTCGGCGAGGTAGGCGACGCGCGTCGTCTTCGACGGCCAGGCCATCGACCAGCGCTTCGGGAAGTGGTCGGTTCCCGTGGTGAAGGGGTCCGTCGCCTGGAAGCCCTTCGGAACCAGGTAGGAGGCGCCGTCCGCCTGGAACGCCGCCCAGGCTTCGCCCTTCGCGCGGCCCTTCGAGGGCTTGAGGCTCGGAACGGCGAAGATCGAGAGCAGGATCGCCGGGACCGAGCAGAACAGCAGAAGCTTCAGGAAGATGTTCATGGCGGAGACCTCGAGGGCCCTATCGACCGTCCGCCCCGGAAGCCTTAGCGCCGGGGAGGCCGTCCGTGCCGCTCGGCGCGCCCCGTCCCCGGGGGCTTGCCCGTGCCGCCCGGGGCCCGCACAGTAGCGCCGCCATGGCCAGGGTCCTGGAGTTCCGGTTCGCGACGCGCGAGGCGGTCGAGGTCTCGCCGGCGGGATTCGAGCCCGACCCCGGGTCGGACCGCGTGTACTGGCTGCGCCTCGCGGAGTCCGAGGCCGACGAGCTGCGCGAGCTCGCGCCGGGGCTGGGCCTCGACGAGGAGGAGCTCGACTACCTGACCGAGCCGGACCCGATCCCCGGGCTCGTGGAGCGCGACGAGGCGCTCCAGCTCACGCTGTTCGTCCAGGACGCCGACGGGAGCGGGACGGAGCGGTCGCTGCGCCTGACCCTCGCCGAGCGCTTCTGCCTCGTCGTCGTCGCGGGGCGCGTCGGCGCCATCGAGGAATTCGAGGAATCCTGCGGCCGCGAGCTCCGCTTCGCCAAGACGAGCAACTTCATGCTCTTCCTCGTACTGGACGCGGTCGTCGACCGCTTCGCGCGGACGGTCGCGCGCGTCGACGGGGAGTGCGAGGCGCTCGGCGACCGGATCTACGCCAACCCGAAGGCAGACCACGTCCCGCAGATTCTGGAGCTGAAGCGGAAGGTGATCGCGCTCAAGCGCGAGCTCTCGCACGTGCGCGAGATCCTGATGCGGCTGTCCGGCCGGCGCATGGGCATCGTCAACGACGCCACGCGCGAGGCGCTGCACGAGGTGTACGACCACGCCCAGGCGATGCTCGCGTCCGCGGAGTCGCTGCGCGAGCTCGTCTCGTCCTACATGGACGCGACGATGTCGATGCAGCAGCACCGCATGAACGAGACCATCAAGATCCTGACGCTCTTCGCGTCGATCCTCATGCCGATGACGCTGATCGCCGGCATCTGGGGCATGAACTTCAAGCACATGCCCGAGACGCAGACGGCCTGGGGCTACCCGCTCGCGGTGGCGGTGATCGCCGGCTGCGGCCTTCTGACCTACGCCTGGTTCAAGCGTCGCCGCCTGATCTAGATCCGCGTCCGCCGCGCCGCCGGCGGCGGCGCGGGGCGTCCGCGGTCTCGCTCCGGGTCTCGCGCTCCCGATCGCGTCCGCGCGCGCCTTCGCGGTCGCCGTCCCGCTCCCGCGAGCGCGAACGGTCCCGGCCCCGCTCGGAGCCGCGGGAGCCCGTCCGCTCCGGCACGTCCATCTCGCGGATGTCCCAGCTCACGCGGTTCTTCACGCGTCCCCAGCGTCCGCGGTCCTCAGGCGTGACGAAGGTGATCGCGGCGCCCGAGCGCCCGGCGCGGCCGGTGCGGCCGATCCGGTGCGTGTACTCCTCGACCTCGCGCGGCACCGAGTAGTTGATCACGTGCGTGACGTGCTCGACGTCGAGCCCGCGCGAGGCCACGTCGGTCGCGAGCAGCGCCTTGACCTCGCCCGCGCGGAACGCGGACATCACGCGGAAGCGCGAGGCCTGGTCGTAGCCGCCGTGGAGCGCCTTGACCGGGAAGGTCTCGCGCTGCATGCGGAGCAGCAGCCGGTCGACGTCGGTGCGCCGCTCGCAGAAGACGAGGAACACGTCGCGCCGGCCGCTCTGCTCGATCAGCCGCGTGAGCGCGAGCGGGCGGTCCTCGCTCGCGACCGGGATGAAGTGCTGCTCGATCGCGTCGACGGTGGCGAGCCCGCTCGCGGTGGCGACCTCGTCGGGCGACTTCGTGAACTCGCGCGCGAGGGAGAGCACCTCGCTCGGGAACGTGGCGGAGAAGAGCAGCGTCTGCCGCTCGTCCGGCAGGTAGCTCAGGATCTTTCGCACCTCGTCGATGAAGCCGATCTCGAACATCTTGTCGGCCTCGTCGAGCACCGCGTACTCGGTCCACGGGAACGAGAGGAATCGCTGCTGGTAGAGGTCGAGCACGCGCCCGGGCGTGCCGACGACGACCTGGGCGCCGGCGCGGAGCTCGGCCACCTGCGGGTGCATCGGGTCGCCGCCGACGATCAGCGCCACGCGGACGCCGCGCGGCGCGCCGAGGGCCTGAAGGACGTTGCCCACCTGCTGGGCGAGCTCGCGCGTCGGGCAGAGCACGAGCCCGAGCACCGTCGAGCGCTCCGGGTCGATGCGCGACATCATCGGGGCGCCGAAGGCCAGCGTCTTCCCGGTCCCGGTCTCCGCCTTGGCGATCAGGTCCTTGCCGTCGAGGATCGGCTGGATCGAGAGCTTCTGGATCGCCGTCGGGACCTCGATGTCCATGTTGGCGATGCCCTGCTGGATCTCGTCGCCGAGCTCCCACTCCCGGAACGAGTGGACGTCGGGCGGCTCGGCGGTGGGGTGGAGGGGCTCGACCTTGATCTTGGGGGTGCGAGGCCCGCGGCCCTTGGGACCACGGCCGCGGCGGCGGCCGTGCCGGCGGGGTTTCTGCGTCACGTGTGGGTGTCTTGGAGGGAGTCGGACGAGGGCGGGACCGTCAGGGTAGGGGATCGCGGGGGCCGGGGCGCATAGAATCCCCGCGATGCGCGTTCTTCCGTGGGTGGTGCTCTCGGCGCTGGCGAGCCTCGCCGGGTGCGGCTCCCGCTACGACGAGGACGTCCCCCCGACCGACCGCGGCATCCTCGAAGGCGCGGAGGAGCTCATGATCTTCGCCCTGCGGCCGCACCCCACGACCGCCGAGGAGCCCCTGAAGGCCGGGGAAGAGGCGTTCCACGACTTCAAGGTGCTCGGGCGCGCCACGGTCGCGGACGCGCGGCGCGCCGAGCTGATCGAGCTCGTCCGCAAGGGGATCGACGCGAGCGACGGCGTCGCGGCGCTCTGCTTCCTGCCGCGACACGGCGTGCGCGCAACCGGACGCGGGAACGACGTCGTGGACCTCGTCATCTGCTACGAGTGCTTTCAGATGGTCGTGTACGGCGCCGACGGCGAGCGAACCACGGTCCTGACCGCGGCGAGCGTCGAGCCGGCGGTCACGCGGCTCTTCGAGGACCACGGTCTAAAGATCCAGCGCGACTGATCCCGACGCGTCGCCGACGACTTGGACGGGGTCGGCCCCGACGGCCTGGAGGACGAACGTCCCCGCCACGTCGACGGGGACCAAGGGCGCGAACTGCGCCGGTAGCGCGAAGATGCCGTACGGGCACGAGAGGAACGAGCCCGGCGCGAAGAGGTAGACGCCGAAGGGCGGCGCGTAGAAGGCGCCCGGCTCGTTCGCGAGGAGCAACACGCCGAGCCAGCCGGACGGCCCGGTCACGTCCAGGACCAGCGCCGTCCCCGGGGTGCCGTCGCCCGTGGCGACGAGCTCGGTGCGGCCGAGCTCGTAGGCGCCCATGTCGAGCACCGGGAGGCCGTCGAGGTCCCCGTCGGACACGCGCGGCCGTCCGCCGAGGTCGGTGGTGAGCGGCAGCGAAGCCGGATCGGCCGCGTCGACGCACGGCGACCCCGCGGTCAGCCGGTAGTCGGGCGGCACGCCGTCCGGCGCGGCGAACTCGGGGTCCGCGTCGAGGTTGCCGGCGCCGGGCCAGCCGCCGCCGACGTCGCTCGTCGCCACGGTGACGCCGCCGGCCCCGTCGTAGATCTCGGGGGCGGTTCCGCCGAAGGCCGCGTTGCCGAAGACGATCGAGTCGCGCACCTGGCAGACCGCGGAGCCGGCGGCGACGTGGATCCCGCCGCCGCCGAGCGTGCCGCCGAGCGGGAGGAAGGCCTCGTTCGCGGTCAGCGTGCAGCGCTCGACGAGGAGCGTCGACTCCTCGACGTACACGCCGCCGCCGTCGCCGCGCGACGGCTGGACCAGCGACGCGTTGCCGGCCACCAGGCTGTCCCGGAGCACCACCTGCGCGCCGTCGAGGAGGCGGAGCCCGGCGGCGCTCGCGTCGGCGGTGTTGCCGGCGAAGACGCAGCGCTCCACGAAGCCGACGCCGCCCTCGCGGAAGGTCAGGGCGGCCTCCCAGAACGAGGAGGAGTTTCCCTCGAAACGCGAGTCGGCGACGTAGGCGCTGCCGCCCCGGATCGCCACCGCGCCGTTCTCGTTGTCCTCGACGAGGCAGCCGTCGAGCACGATCTGCGCGCCGGACGCGCTCAGCGCGCCGAAGTTCTCGGCGCGGTTGCCGCGCAGCTCGCAGCCGAGGAGCTCGAGGCCGTCGCCGCTCGCGAAGACGCCGCCGCCCGCGTCGAGGATCGCGTCGTTGTCGCGCAGCGTCTCGTTCTCGAGCCGCGCGCCCCGTCCCTCGATCCAGAGGCCGCCGCCGGCGAGGAGCGCCTCGTTCTCCGCCCAGGTGTTGTCGAGGAGGACCGCGTCGTCGCCGAGCAGCGCGGCTCCGCCGCCCTCGTAGGAGTCGTTGCGCTCGACGGTGTTCCCCACGAGCTCGGCCCCCGGCGCGTCGCAGTAGATCCCGCCGCCGCGCACCTCGATCGAGACGCAGACGTTGTCGCGGACGGTGTTTCCCGACAGGACCACGGGATCGTCCCCTTCGAGGTAGATCCCGGCGCCGTGGCCGAAGAGGCTCCGGTTGAGCTCGACGACGTTCTTCTCCAGCGTCACCGCCGCGTCCAGCGCGAAGACGCCTCCGCCGTCGAAGTCGCTCTCGCAGTCCGCGATCGTGTTGAAGCGCACGAGAACGGCGGCGCCCGCGAGGCAGGCGAGCCCGCCGCCTTTGCCCGCGCGCCCCTCGGTGAGGGTGAAGCCCTCGAGCGTCCCGCCGGCGCCGCCCTGGAACGTCACCGGCCGGCCGGTGAGCTGGCTTCGGATCGTCGTGACGCCCGCGCCCGCGGCGCTCAAGAGGTGGACGGTCTTGCCGTCGACGACGACGTGCTCGTCGTACGTCCCCGGCGCGACCAGCACGGTGTCGCCGGACGCCGCCGCGTCGACGGCCGCTTGAATGGACGGAAACTCCCCGGGCACGTCGAGCGTGTCGGCGCGCGGGAGAGGGACGAGGGCGAATAGGAAGAGCGACGGGGTGATCGGTGGGGTGACTCTCACCGCGTCGCTTCTACCATAAAGAGGCCATGGAAGAAGCGGGCAAGGGGGTACACCGCTGGCGCGTCTGGACGATCCGGATCGCGCTTGTGCTGCTCGCGTTGCCGGCTGCCGAGGTCGCCTTCCGCGCGGCGTGCCGGGTCAAGGGAACCTCCTACGCCAGGGCCGACACCGAGGCGACCCTGCTGCAGATCCTGAGCGCGATCCGCGACCCGGTCCCGATCGCCGGCGGACAGGGCGGGCCGAACCCGCGGGGAAAGACGCCGAACCGACTGCTGCACCCCTACTACGGTTGGGAGACGCGCCGCGGCGCGAAGAAGGTATCGGCGCACCTTTTCGCGGAGGAACCGTCCGAGGACTATGTGATCTGGATCGTCGGCGGTTCCGTCGCGGCCGTGTTCGGCGAAGACGACCGCGGCGGGGCGCCGGAGCTGGTTGCGGGGCTGCGGGAGGACCCGCGCTTCGCGGACAAGCGCCTGCGGGTGGAGAGCCACGGCCGCGGCGGTTTCAAGCAGCCGCAACAGCTCAACCTGGTCGCCTACCTCTTGGCCCTCGGACCGCAGCCGGACGCGGTCATCAACCTGGACGGCTACAACGAGGTCGGGATCGCGAGCATCAACGCGTCCGGGGGCGTTCATCCAGCCTACCCCTCGGCGGGACAGTGGGGCACGCTGGCCGTCGGTCTCTCGGCCGACCCGGGGCGGCTCGAACAGCTCGTGGCGATCTGGCGGCACAAGCGGAAGGGCGAGCGCCTGGTCGAGCGCACGCTGGAAACGGGCCTGCACCGGAGCGCCATCCTCGGTTGGATCGCGGTGAAGCGAATGCGGCGGATCCAGGCCGATTGGGCGGCCGCGCAGGAGGTCCACGTGTCGGGGCTCCTGGGGGAGGACGAGCGCGGCGCCCTGCAGGGGCCGAGCATCGGGGACGATCCCGAGCGCGCCTACGACGCCATGGCGCGCAACTGGTTCGAGTCGTCGCGTTCGCTGCACGCGCTCTGCGCGGCCCGCGGCATCCACTACCTGCACGTGCTCCAGCCGACGCTGCACGACACGGGCTCGAAGCCCTTGACCGAAGCCGAGCAGGAGACCGGCACCGCCCACGTCGCGGCGGTCGACGGCGTGCAGACCGTCTACCCGCGCTTGCGCGACGAAGGCCGCCGGTTGCAGGCGGAGGGAATCGCCTTCTACGACGCGTCCCAGGTGTTCGCGGACGTGGAGGAAACGCTCTACTTCGACGCCTGCCACTTTTATGCGGACGGCAATCGAATGCTCGGCGTCGCGATGGCGGAGGCGTTCCTCGCGAGCCTAGACGGTTAGCTCCGCCGGCTTCGCGGAGCGCAGGTGCAGCCACGCGCCGAAGGCGACGCCGACGAGCATGGTGGCGAAGTGCAGGAGGCTCCACAGGAGCGGCACTTGACCCCCTGCTCCCACCATGAAGACGTAGCCCATGAGCCAGGCGAACACCACGAGCCCGAGCGGCGCGGCCCAACGGCGGCGGCCGAGCCGGGTGGCGACGTAGCCGCCGGCGACCGCGGCGGCGAGCCCCACTGTTTCTTGGATCGCGAAGTAGGTGGGGCCCGGGTCGGTGCCGGGCTCGTAGTCGGTGAAGAGAACCCACGCCAGGTCGCTGAGAAAGACGGGAAGGCTCATCGTCAGGAACCCGGCGAGGATCGCGAGCGCGACGCGCATCGCGGCCAGGATAGACTGCCGCGCATGCGATTCCTCGCCGCACTCGTCGTTCCCTTCGTTCTGCTGAGCGCGTCGTGCACCGTCGAGGTCGGGAGCCGCCGCGCCTACGAGCCCGAGCCGCTCGTGGTGCTCTCCGACCTGGAGAACCCGCCCTTCGCCTGGGTCGACGACGACGGCGCGCCGCGCGGCCGCGACGTGGAGATGATGCGCGCGATCGCTTCGCGCCTCGGACGCCCGCTCGAGTGGCGGCGGATGCCGTTCCCGGAGCTCCTGCCTTCGATCGCGGCGGGCAAGGGAGACGTGGTGTGCGCCACGATCGGAATCACGCCGGAGCGCGCCGAGCGCGTGGCCTTCTCGCGGCCGTACTTCGTGACCGCGATCGCGGCGGTCGTCGCCGACCGGCCGGACGCGCCGCGGACGCTCGCCGACCTCGCCGGCGCGCGCGTCGTCGCCGGCGCGGGGACGACGTCGGAGCGGGCGGTCCGCCTGCGCTTGCCGGACGCGGAGCTCGTCCCCGCCGACAAGCTCGACCGCTCCACGGAGGAGGCCCTGCGGACCGGCGCGATCGACGCCTGGGTGATGGACGGGCCGAACGCCGACGAGCTCGCCCTCGAGCCGGGGCTGACGCGGCTGGCGGAGGACCTCGGCGCGGAGCGCTACGCGCTGGCCTTCGCCCTCGGGCGCGCGACGCTCGTGGCGGACGTCAACGTCATCCTCTCCGAGCTGGCGAACGACGGCACGCTGGCGGACCTCGACGCGCTCTACCTCTCGCGCTGAACCGGGAGGGGGAAGTCCGGGAATCCGCGAGCGTCCCTTCAGCGCCCGCGGTCCCGCGCGCGTACCTCACCCGAGTCGATGACCCGCTCCCACCCGCCGAGCCCCCCGAGCTCCGAGGTGCCTCCGACGCCCGACCTCGACGCGGTCGCGCGCGGGGAGCCCGACGCGGTGGACGCGTGGTTCCGCCGGGAGCACCCCGAGGTCTACCGCCTCTGCCTGGGCTTCCTGGCGGACACCGCCGAGGCGGAGGACGTCGCTCAGGACGCGATGCTGCACCTCCTCGATCACCTCGACGCGCGCGATCCCGGCCGCCCCTGGCGGGCCTGGCGGAACACGCTCGTCCTCAACCGCTGCCGCGACCGCCGGCGGCGCGTCGCCGCCCGAGGGCGGGCCGAGGAGGCGGCGGCCGCGGCCGGGCTCCCCGACCGGCTGCCCGATCCCGCGGCGGAGGCGGAGCGCGGCGAGGTGCGGGCCGCTCTCGCCGCGGCGCTGCGGAGCCTCTCGCCGCGCGAGCGCGAGGCCTTCGTGCTGCGCGACCTCGAGGGGGTCTCGACCAGCGAGGCGGCGCTCGCCCTCGGCGTGGGGGAGAGCACGGTGCGCTCGCTCCTCACGCTCGCCCGCCGGCGGCTGCGCAACCTGCTCGGGGAGCGGCTCCCCGGCCTCGCCGGAGGGGAGAGCCGTGGCTGAGCGCTACGACCCGGGCGATCCGCTGGAGGAGCTGCGCGCGGCCTGGAGGAGCGTCGAGACTCCCGCGGCGGGCGGCGCACTCGAGGACGCGGACGCGCGGACGCGCGCGACGGTGGAGTGGCTCCGCGCGGCGTGGCGGGACGCGGCGCCGGAGCGTTCGGTGC
>JANQEJ010000037.1 GCA_028278425.1 Planctomycetota bacterium
GGCACACGGGTCTCGTCGCCCCCGACGGCGCGGACAGCGTCGGAGTGGCCTACTTCCAGGTCGACAAGGACGTCTACGAGCGCGACGTCGAGCCGCTCCTCCACGACAAGATCACCCGCTCGGTCTCCGACCTCGTCGACGCGTCGCTCGTCGCGCCCGGCGACGCCGACCTGGTCATCCGCGGGCGGATCTACGACTACCGGCGCCGCGGCGGCATCCGCGGGCGCGACAACCAGCTCCTCGAGACCTCGGTCCGCCTGGGCGTCGAGGCCCGGCTCGAGCGCCGCGCGACCGGCGAAGTGCTCGCGACCGTCAACGCGCAGATCCCGAGCGGCTACGTCGCGGCCGAGCGCCAAGTCGTCGACCTGTCGCTCGGACCGGACACGGAGACGATCCTCGTCGGCGGCCGACCGAACGAGGCCGCGGCGCGCGATCGGGCGCTGCGATTCCTGGCGGATCAGATCGTCCTCGATCTCTTTCGCGTCCAGGAAGCGGAGGTCCCGGAGCGTTGACTCAGGCGTAGGCGCCGCCGACGGGCCGTGCCGGCCAACGCGCTCCAAACGCCGGGAAGGCAGGCTGAAGTCCTTTTAAGGTAGAGTGATAGCGCTTCTCTCCTGTAGGGAAGCCTGGCAGGAGACGATAAGAAGGCCCATGTCCGAGCAACCGACCCAAGAGCCCGAGAAGACCCGCCGGACGCGGTCCTTCGGCTCGTTCCTGCTCTTTCTGTTCGTCCTGATCGTGGTGCTCCTGATCGTCGGCGACGCGAGCATGAAGTCCGACGAGGAGCTCTCCCAGGATCGGTTCGAGCACCTGCTGCACTCGGGCAAGATCGTGAGCCTCAAGGCCAGGGGGTCGGAGACCGGCACCAACCTGATCGAGGGCACCTACCGCAAGGCCGGCGAGCTCGATCCGGTCGACTTCAAGGTCCGCTACGCCTCCATCGGCGACCGCGAGGAGGAGTTCCAGAAGCTCAAGGCGATCGGGCACTACAACCTGATCTACCCGGAGACGCTCCTGGCCGGGATCCGCGAGGGTTGGTACGAGCCGGTCGAGGCGCGCTCGATCACGACTTTCGAGCGCGTCGACATCCAAGCGGAGCCGCCGGAGGGCTCCGAGAAGCTCGGGGTCCGCTCGACGCCCGAGTGGGACGAGGAGCTCTACGTCACCGTGCTCGCGGACGCGGAGCCGCCCCAAGGCGCACCGGGTAGCCTGATTCTCCCCGACCGGGCGGGACACGTCTACTTCGACGTCAAGCTCGACCGCACGAGCGACCTCAGCGAGCTCTTCGCCGACATCGAGAAGTACAACGTCCCGATCCAGCGGTTCAACTTCGACCTGACGAAGGAGGCCGGCTCGGCCTGGGTCAAGGACAAGACGCTGCTCGGCACCTTCCTCCTCTACTACGGCCCGTGGATCCTCATTTTCGTGGTGTTCATGATCTTCATGCGCCAGATGCGGGCCCAGGGCGGAGCCGGCGGAGTGATGTCGTTCGGCCGCTCGCGCGCGCAGCTCTACTCGAAGGAGAACCACACCAACGTCACCTTCGACGACGTGGCCGGCGCCGACGAGGCCAAGTCCGAGGTGCGCGAGATCGTCGAGTTCCTGAAGAACCCGAGCCGCTTCACGCGGATCGGCGGCCGCATCCCGCGCGGCGTGCTGCTCGTCGGCCCGCCCGGCTGCGGCAAGACGCTGCTCGCCAAGGCGATCGCCGGCGAGGCCGAGGTGCCGTTCTTCTCGATCTCCGGCTCCGACTTCGTCGAGATGTTCGTCGGCGTCGGCGCGAGCCGCGTGCGCGACCTCTTCAAGCAGGCGCGCGACAACAGCCCGTGCATCATCTTCCTCGACGAGATCGACGCCGTCGGCCGCCGCCGCGGCAGCGGCATGGGCGGCGGGCACGACGAGCGCGAGCAGACGCTGAACGCGATCCTCGTCGAAATGGACGGCTTCGGCACGGACGAGGGCATCATCGTCGTCGCCGCCACGAACCGGCCCGACGTCCTCGACCCGGCGCTCCTCCGCCCCGGCCGCTTCGATCGCGAGGTCACGATCGACCTGCCCGATCTCGAGGGGCGCCAGATGATCCTCGAGGTCCACCTGAAGCGCGTCAACGCGGGCGAGGACGTCAACGCCGAGGTCCTGGCGCGCTCGACGCCGGGCTACTCCGGCGCCGACCTGGCGGCGATCGTCAACGAGGCCGCGATCATGGCGGTCCTCGACAAGCGCGAGGCGATCGGCATGAACGACCTCGAGGAGGCGCGCGACAAGGTCCGCTACGGCCGCCAGAAGAAGTCGCGCAAGATCGAGGAGCGCGACCGGAAGATCACCGCGTACCACGAAGCCGGACACGCGGTGGTGGCCGCCGTCCTGCCCGAGACCGACCAGCCGCACAAGGTCACGATCGTGCCGCGCGGACGCGCCCTGGGAGCGACGATGATCCTCCCTGACAAGGAGAGCTACCACATGCAGAAGCAGCGCCTGCTGGCGCAGCTCGCCATGCTCTTCGGGGGTCGCGTGGCCGAGGAGGAGTTCTGCGGCGACATCTCCGCGGGCGCCTCGGACGACATCCAGCGCGCCACGGACCTCGCGCGCGCCATGGTCACCGAGCTCGGCATGAGCGATAAGGTGGGGCCGATCAACTACGCCGAGCGCCAGGGCTCCGATTTCCTGGGTACGGAGCTCATGCGCGGCAAGCTCCACTCCGAGGAGACGGCGCGCGAGATCGATCAGGAGATCAAGATCGTGATGCGCGACGCGTACGAGCAGGCGCGCGCGATCATCCGCGACAACAGGACCGCGATCGAGGAGCTGGCCGTCGCGCTCCTGACCTACGAGACCATCACCGGCGAGGAGGTCGTCAAGCTCATCGAGGGCGCGACCGCCGACGGCCTTCGTCCGCCGAAGAAGCCCGAGCACGGGCAAGCGGCCGCCGTCGCTCCGCCCGCCGAGAAGCGCGCGTCGGAAGGACGCGACGAAGAAGGACCCGCCGGAGGCCTGCTCGATCCGTCGCCGGCCTAGGCGTACCCTGAGGTCGTTGGGAAAGCTCGCGTTGCAACGATCGGAGGAGGAATGAGCGCCGGCAGACTGTTCGGCACCGACGGCATCCGCGGCCGCGCCGGCGAAGGTTGGCTCGCGCCCGCGCGCGTATCCGCGCTCGGACGGTCCGCCGGCCGCGTGCTCGGAAAGGGCAAGGGCGGACGCGCGCTCCTCGGACACGACGGACGCCATTCCGGCCCCGAGCTGGAAGCGGCCCTCGCGCGGGGACTCAAGGCGGCGGGCTTCGACAGCACGAGCGCCGGGCTGATCACGACGCCGGGGCTCGCCGTGCTCGGGCGGCTCTCTTCCTTCGACCTGACCGCGATGCTCAGCGCCTCGCACAACCCGGCGGAGGACAACGGCATCAAGCTCTTCGACGCGGAAGGCGACAAGCTCGCCGACGAGGTCGAGGACGCCATCGAGGCCGACGTCCGCGGCACCTTCGACGAAGAAGAAGCATGGCCGGACGCGGAGACGCCGCCGCACGATCCCGAGCTCGAGGAACGCTACCTGTCCCACCTCGTCGCGTCGGTCAAGGGCCTGAAGCTCGACGGCCTCGCCGTCGTGCTCGACGGCGCGAACGGCGGCGGCAGCCGGGTCGCTCCGCGCGCCCTGGGCCGCCTGGGAGCGCAGGTCATCACCACCGCGTGCGAGCCGGACGGGGACAACATCAACGACGGCTGCGGCGCCACGCAGCCCGGTCACCTGCGCGAGGCGGTCCGTCTCCACGGCGCGGACCTGGGCGTCGCCCTCGACGGCGACGGGGACCGCTGCATCCTCGTCGACGAAACGGGCGGCCTGGTCCACGGCGACGGCATCCTGACGCTCACCGCGCGCTACGCGCGGGAGACCGGCGACCTGACCGACCCACGCATCGTCGCGACCGTGATGTCCAACCGCGGTCTGCACCGAGCCCTGCGGGACGTGGGCGTCGGCGTCGAGACCGTCGACGTCGGCGACCGGCGGGTGGTGGAGGCACTGCGGCGCGAGAAGCTCTCGCTCGGCGGGGAACAGTCCGGCCACATCGTCTTCGGCGCGGACAACTTCCACGTCGGCGACGGCATCTACACGGCGCTGCGCGTCCTGGCGGTCATGCGGGCGACCGGAGAGAAGCTCTCCACCCTCGCCGCCCCCTACCAGCCCTTCCCCCAGGTGCTGGTCAACGTCCCGGTGGCGCAGAAGCCGAGCCTCGCGGAGCTTCCGGCGGTGGTCGAGGCGGTTCGCGCGATCGAAGACGACCTGGGCGAGGACGGGCGCGTGCTGCTGCGCTACTCCGGCACCGAGCCGCTGGCGCGCGTCATGGTCGAAGGACCCGACGCGGACTGGATCCAGGCGCGCGCGCACGAGCTGGCGGACCTTCTCGCGCGCGAGCTCGGGAGCGAGACCGCGGCGTCGTGACCGCGGTCGCGCTCGAGACTTCTTCCCGCCGCGGCTCCGTCGCCGTGTCGCACGGGGACGTGATCCTCGAGGCGTTTCTCGAGAACGAACGCGCGCACGCGAGCGATCTTCTCCCGCGCGTCGACGCGCTTCTCGTGGAAGTCGGCGCGCCCGCGATCGCGCAGGCGGGGCTCGACGCGATCGTCGTCGGCACGGGCCCGGGAAGCTTCACCGGGCTGCGCGTCGGCGTCGCGACGGCGCTCGGGCTCGCGCGCGGAACGGGCGGCGCGCTGCGCGGCGTCCCGTCTTTCGAAGCGCTCGCGTTTCACGAGCTGCGGCCCGGCGAGGTGGGAACGGTCCTGCAGGACGCGCGCGCCGGCGCGTACTATTTCGCGCGCTACCGGCGTACGGAAGACGACGTGGAGACGATCGTCGCTCCCTCGATCGTTCCAGCGGACGAAGCAAACGACCGCGCGCCGGAGGACGACGTCGTTCTCGGCGACGCCGCAGCCCCGCGCGCGGAAGCTCTCCTGGAGCTCGGAATGAAGCGACTCGAACGTCACGGCGCCCACGAGCCGAAGGACGTGGAACCGCTCTACCTGCGCCCGTTCGCCGCGAAACGGCGCGGTTAAACGAAACATGCCCCCAAGCCGAGGCTCGGGGGCACGTTGAATCGACTCCGCTTGCGAGCGACCTAGAGGTCGTGCGGACGAAGAGTCTTGCGGCCGTTGTTCAGAGCGCGACCCTCGGCCGACGCGATCATCTCACGCACGGCCGTGTCGAGTGCCCCGTAGAAGTCACCGGAGACGTTGATCCCAGCGCAGGCCTTCGTGCGGCTCTTGCTGATGATCAGGTCGACGGCTTTCTTCCGCCGCGAGGAGGCTTTCTTTGCCTTACGGGCGGGCTTTCTCTTGGCTTTCCTTCTTCCCATGACTGTTCTTGCCTTGGTGTTGGTGGAGGGTTTGGAGCCGTGACGCGGGTGAAAGAATGTCGCCGCCCGCGCGGACTGTCAACACGCGCGATGTGCGGAAATCCCGTTTTTCCTGCCGATTTCGGGCGGGATTCCGGAATCTGAGCCTTGGCTTCCCGCAGCCTTCCCGGCAGTCGAGCTCCATGGAACCCCACCGCGACCTGGACTATCCTCGGCGCGTGGACACTTGCGCCGCGGTAGGACCCGGACCCGTCCCGGTCGAAGCCACCCGGGCCGACCGCCGGTGAAGCGACTCCTCGCGTTCCTGCGCTTCATCTTCCTGAGCTGCGCGTGGCTCTTGTTCCTTTCCGCGATCGGGCTCTTCCTGCTCGAGGAGACCGGCTTCCTGACCGCCGTGATCCGCGATCGCGTGGCGAGGGAGCTCGGTCCGCTGGGCGCGAGGCTCCAGATCGAGCAGGTGCGCCTGCACTGGTTCGAGCCCGGACTGACCCTCGAGGGCATCACCTTCGACGGCGAGAACCGGGACGGCACGTGGGTCGAAGGCAAGGAACGCCTGCGCGTGTCCGAAGTCCACGTCCTCCTCGACCCGAGCCTGGACCCGACGCGGCCGGTCGAGAGCATCAGCGTCCGCGGCGGCCGGATGATCCTGTCCGACACGCTCGTCCAGGCCCTCGAGGCGCTGCTCGGCGAGATGGAGGACACCGAGTCGACCGCGCGCCGGCCGCCGATCTCCGTCTCCGGCATCGAGGTCGACCTGGAGACGCCGACCGGCTCCGAGATCGCGATCGGCAGCACGGACTTCGTGCTCGAGGACGACGAGGGCGGCCCTTTCAACCTCCGCGGGCGCCTCTGGCCGACGCTCGGCGGCGCGGCGATCGCCCCGGTCGCGATCAACATCCACGGCGAGACCTGGTTGGAGCGCGGGGTCCACCTGCACGCCTCGGCCCGCTCGCTGGCCCTCGACTCCGCCGGCATGACGGCGGTGGAGCTGCTCGCTCCCACCGGGCTCGAGAGCTTCCGGGGCGAGCTGACCCTCGACGCGGACGCGCGCTTCCATCCCGACGTCGGCAAGCCGCCGTCGGCCGCGCTGCGGGTCGCGCTCCGCGACGCGCACCTGACGCCGCGCGCTCAGGTCCCGATCGAGAAGGGAACGCTCGACCTGAAGGTCCGTTTCGAACCGGCGCCCGGAATGGAGCTCTGGGACACCAAGGCGTGGGCGGCGACCGTGCGGGCCGAGGGGGAATGGAACCGCAGCCCGGTCGAGGCCTGGGCGCTCCTCGGCGCCGACGCGTCGTCGGACACGCTCGTGGAGGCGTGGGCGAGCGTGGAGGACCTGCAACTCGACGAGGACACGCTCCGCGCGTTCCAGCGGCACGACGACGAGGACACGATGAGGGACTTCCGCGCCCTCGCCCCGCGCGGCGTCGTCGACACCCACGTCGTGTACCGCCTGCCCCGCGGGGCCGGGGAGTCGTCGCCGGTCAGCGGCGAAAGCCTCGCGACCGCCCGCCACGAGCTCGTGGTCGACCTGGTCTGCGACGGCGGTGCCGAGATGACCTTCCACGGCTGGCGCGACGCGCGCGGCAACGTCCAGGGCTGCCCGGTGCCGTGCGACGGCGTCAGCGGGCTCGTGATCTTCACGCGCAACGACGCGCTCTCGCGGCCGGAGCACCTCGCCTTCGTCGGGATGCAGGCGAACCACGGGAGCGGCATCGTCTACGGCGAGGGCCTCTTCAGCTCGCCGCTCGAGGGCCGCTCCGCCGACATGGACTTCCGCATCCGGGTGCCGAGCATGGCGGTGGGCCCCGTGCTCGCGGAGGGCCTGCAGGGCATGGACGCGACCAAGGACGTCTGGGCGACCTACAACCCGGTCGGCGGCGAGATCTCGGCCGAGTGGCGGCTGCGCGCGCGCCAGGACCTCGGCGGGCTCTCGGGCTGGGCGCGGATCGGCGTGCACGAGGTCGGGATGACGTGGAGCGACGTCCCCGTCCCGCTCGAGCGCGTCGACGGCGAGCTCGAGATCCGCTGGGCGCGAAACTCGACCGAGCTCACCGGAACCTTCCTGCCGGAGAAGGACCGGCCGGATTCGCGCCGGCCGATCGGCGTCCGCTGGACGATGGAGAGCCGCCCCGAGCAGGGCCAGAAGGCGCGCGTGTTCGGCATCGTGCGCGAGGAGTCCCTCCCGCGGGAGATCGCGCCCGAGGCCGTCCCGTCGGTCCCGCTCCAGGAGATCCGCGTCGAGCTCGAGGAGCTCCTGCTGCGCGGGGAAGACTGGAACACCCTCGCCGCGCGCTTTCCGGAGATGGGCGCTCAGGTCACCGAGCTCAAAGCCCAGGGGAGCGTGGACGCGACCTTCGTCGGCGCGCGGCACCATCCGGCCGCCGCGTACCGCTACGACGTCGAGGCGACGCCGCGTCAAGTGGTCGTCACGCCCCGCTTCTTCCAACGACAGACGCAGGATCTGCGCGGGCGCATCCTGATCCACGGCGTCGAGTCGCTCGACGCTGAGGAGGCGGAGATCGGCGACGTGTCGACGCACCTCGGCCTCTTCGGCCGCTGGGGAAGCGACGTCCTGCTCGCCGCCGAGGGCCGCGTGCCGGCCCGCGAGCCGGCGCAGATCCGCGTGTACGGCGCCGGGGTCGACCCGTCCAACCCCACGCTCAAGGCCGTCCTCTTCAGCGACGGGACCCAGTTCTCCGAGTTCGAGCTCGACGGGCGCCTGGACTTCGACGCCACGGTCGACCTCGCACCCGGAGACGAGGAACCGCAGACGACCTACCGCGTGTTCCTGCGCGAGAACGGGCTCCGCACCGAAGCGCTTCGCCTGGACCGCATGCGCGGTGTGCTCGTTCAGCGCGACGACGTCCTCCAGAGCCCGCTGATCGAAGCGTCGCTGGCGGGAACGCCGATCGAGCTGCGGAACGCGTTCTTCCTCTCGACCGCGGCGGCGCGCAACCTCGATCAGGCCGACCCCATGCTGCGCTCGGGTGAGCTCGGCAGCGAGGAGGGATTCGCGCTCCAGGCCGACTGGTCCACGGAGCGGATGAGCCTCGACCGCGAGCACCTGGAGCCCTTCGTCGACGCGGAGACGATCGACCTGCTCCTCAACGAGACCGGGCTCACCGGCGAGGTCGACGTCGACGCGGCTCGCATCCTCGTCGTCTCGGATCCCGACGGGAAGAGCCGGGTGGCCTTCCACGGCCGCGCCGAGCCCCGCCGCGTGCGCCTGACCGCCGGCGTGCCGATCGCGATCCGCCGGGCCGCGATCGACGTCGAGAGCCTCGTGCTCGAGGCGGGCCGGGTGCGGGCCTGGTGGAGCGTGTCCGACCTCGACGCGCAGGTGGCGGGGCGGCGCATCGACGACGCCTCGATGATCGTGACCTTCATCGACGGAAGGCTCTCGATCGACAACCTCGACGGCGACTTCGAGAGCGGCGTCATCCGGGGGCTGGGCGGCGTGGAGCTCGCGAACAACGCCCTCGCCGTGGACCTGACGAAGCCCTACGGCTTCACGATCGCCGTGCGCCTCGACGACGTGCCGGTCGAACGCCTCCTCGGCGGGCTCTTCGAGGCGAGCGCCGAGGACTACGGCAAGCTGAGCACCACCCTGCGGCTGCACGGCCGGGGCGACGACGTGCTCGCCCTCGCGGGCTCGGGAGGCATCACGCTCGACGACACGCGGGTCTGGTCCGTGCCGGTGATGCGCGAGCTCTTCACCAACCTCGGCTTCGACCGCACCGCGAGCTTCGACCGGATGCAGACGCGCTGGCAGCTCGAGGACGGCACGATCCGGCTCACGGACATCCGGGTGAGGAGCCCGCTCCTGAACCTCGTCGGGGAGGGCGCGGTGGACCTCGACGGCACCGTTTACGCCGACCTGGAGGTCCGCTACAGCCTCGTGGACCGCCTCGGGGGCATCAACCGGATCATTTACTGGCTGAACAACAGCCTGTGGCGCGTGGCGGTTCGCGGCGACCTCGCCCGCCCGCGGGTCCTCGTCAGGAACTCGGTGAAGGAAGCCTTATTCGGCTTCGACGAGGACTTTCCGCGCCGCCTGCCACTCCCGGGCTGGTCCCCCCTTTCCAGCGACTTCTGAGGTCGTCAGAATCACGAGGCTTCCCCGATGCCCCCCTTGTCTCTCTACGCCGTCATCATGGCCGGCGGCTCCGGCACCCGGTTCTGGCCGGCCAGCCGCAGCGACCGGCCCAAGCAGTTCCTGCCGATCTCCTCGGACCGGCCGATGATCGCGCAGACCTTCGCACGCCTCGAGGGCTTCATTCCGACCGAGCGCGTCCTCGTCGTGACCTCGGCGAGCCAGGCGCAGCTCGTGCGCGAGTGCCTCCCGTCGTTGCCGGAGGAGAATCTCCTCGCCGAGCCGGAGGCGCGCAACACGGCGCCCTGCATCGCGCTCGCCGCGCTCGAGATCGAGAAGCGCGATCCCGACGCGGTCCAGGTCGTGCTGGCGGCGGACCACGTGATCGAGCCCGCCGACGCCTTCCAGCGCACGGTCGCCGCGGCGGCCGAGCAGGCGGCCTCCGGCGGCTACCTGATCACGCTCGGCATCCGCCCGGACCACCCGGCGACCGGCTACGGGTACATCCGCGCGGGTGAGGAGATCGCCCGCATCGACGACATTCCCGTCTACCAGGTGGCGCGCTTCGTCGAGAAGCCCGACCGCGCCTCGGCGGACTCGTTCGTCAAGAGCGGCCGCTTCTACTGGAACTCGGGCATGTTCATCTGGAGCACGGCTTCGATCCTCGAGGCCTTCCGGACCTTCCTCCCGGAGGTGCACGACGGCCTGCGCAGCGTGAAGACCGAGGCGGACCTGGCCAGGGTCTACGCCGGCCTTCCCTCCACCCAGGTGGACAAGGCGATCCTGGAGCGCACCGACAACGCGCTGATGCTGCCGATCGACTACCGCTGGAACGACGTCGGGTCGTGGGCCGCCCTCGACCGGGTGGTCGAGCCCGACGCCCAGGGCAACCGCGCGAGCCTCGCCGACGGGGCGCAGCTCATCGCGGAGGACGCGGAGAACTGCATCGCCTACGCCGAGGGCGACCAGGTGATCGCGCTGCTCGGCGTCTCGGACCTCGTCGTCGTCCACGCCGGCAACGCCACCCTGGTCTGCCCCAGGGAGCGCGCCGAGGAGGTCAAACGCCTCGTGGAACGGCTGAAGGAAGAGGGTCCTCGGTTCCTTTAGCACTCCCGCGCCGCATTCCGGCCGGGACCCTCAAGCCGCGTCGCCCGCGGGGCCGAAAGCCAACCTGGCGCCCCGCCCCGGACGCGATGATCGATCTCCAGACCCTGATCGCCGACGCCAAGGACCTCGAGCCGCTCCCCCAGAGCACGACGCGGCTCGCCGGGCTCCTGGCCGGGGAGGACTGGGCCATGCCGGACATCTCGCGCGTCATCCGCCTCGACGAGGCGCTGACCGGCCGGCTGCTCGGCGCGGCCAACTCGGCGCTGTCCGGCGCGCGCGAGGAGATCACGTCGGTCGAGGCCGCGATCATGCGGCTCGGCGCCGGATCGGTGCTCGCGCTCGCGCTCGCGTCCTCGGTCCGCAAGAGCTTCCAGTCAGACCTGCCGGCGTACGGGCTCGACGAAGGCGCGCTCTGGCGCCACTCGGTCGCCACCGCGCTCGCCGTGGAGCTCGCGCGCCCCTATTGCCGGCGTTCGATTCCGCCGCAGGCCTTCGCCGCCGGGCTGCTGCACGACGTCGGCAAGCTCGTCCTGGCCCGCCACCTGACGCCGGCGGTGCTCGCGGTGATGCACCGGGTGCAGAACGACGACGGCTTCGTCGGCTTCGAGGCGGAGTCCGCGGTGCTCGAAGTGCACCACGCCGAGCTGGGCGCGGTCGTGGCGGAGAACTGGGGCCTGCCCGAGTCGATCGCCGTCGGGATCCGCTTCCACCATTCCCCGCTCGAGGCGCCGTCGGACACCGGACGGCTTCTCTGCAACCTCGTGGGGATGGCCGACGCCGTCGCGAGCCGGGCCGGCGCGCCCGGCGGAGGTCCCGACCCCGACGAGGAGTTCACGCCGGCGCACGCCGAGCGGCTCGGCATCACGTGCGAGGGGTTCGACGGACTCTGCGAGGCGGTGGAGCAGCGCCTCGAGGACGTCCTCGCCTGGTACGAGTAGCATGACGCCCCGTGGGGGGCGTGCTTGCGATCGACCTCGGCGCGAAGAAGAGCGGTTTCGCCGTCGCGGATCCCGAACGCATCGTGACGCAGCCGCTCGACGTCGTGCGGGCGGCGGAGGACTCCGCGGAGATCGTCGACGCGGTGGCGGGCCTCCTCGCCGAGCGGGACGTCAGCACGCTCCTCGTCGGCCTGCCGGTCCACCTCGACGGAAGCGACGGCGCGCGAGCCGCCGCCGCGCGGGCCTTCGCGGCACGCCTGGTCGAGCGCTTCCCCGGGGTCGAGGTCGTCACCTACGACGAGCGCCTGACGACGAAGGAGGCCGAGGCGCTCCTGCGCGACGCGGGCTTCACCGGCCGCGAGGCCAAGGAACGCCGCGACAGTTGGAGCGCGCTGGTCCTCCTGCGGGACTGGATCGAGTCGGGAGAGCCGCGGGGATGAGGGCGGCGCTCGCGGTCGCCGTGCCGTTCCTGCTCAGCGCGTCCCCGTGGGCGCAGGCGGAGACGCCCGCCGAGCGCCCCAACCTCGTCCTCTTCCTCGTCGACGACCTCGGCTGGACGGACGCGTCCTTTCGCGGGAGCGGTTTCTACGAGACGCCGAGCTTCGACGAGCTCGCGCGCGACGGGATGGAGTTCACCGACGCGTACTCGAACGGCCCGAACTGCGCGCCGAGCCGCGCGTGCATCCTCTCCGGGCAGTGGACGCCGCGGCACGGCGTCTACACCGTCGGCTCCTCGAAGCGCGGCAAGAGCGCGAACCGCAAGCTGATCCCGGTGGAGAACACACAGGCCCTGGCCGAGCGCTTCGTGACGCTGGCCGAGGCCCTGGGCGAAGCCGGCTACGCGACGGCCTCGATCGGCAAGTGGCACCTGGGCCCCGATCCGCGCGCGCAGGGCTTCGACGTCAACGTCGCCGGCAACGAGACCGGCGCGCCGAAGGGCGGTTACTTCAGCCCGTACAAGAACCCCGAGCTCGCCGACGGGCCCGACGGCGAGTACCTCACCGACCGGCTGACCGACGAGGCGATCGCGTTCCTTCGCGCCGAGCGCGAGCGGCCCTTCTTCCTGTACCTGACCCACTACGCGGTACACACGCCGATCCAGGCGCCCGACGCGCTCGCGGCGAAGTACGGCGAGAAGCCGCCGGCCGGCGGGCACTCCAACGCGCGCTATGCCGCGATGATCGAGAGCGTCGACGCGAGCCTGGGACGCGTGCGCGCCGCGCTCGAGGAGCTCGGCCTGGCGGAGAACACGGTCGTGTGCCTCTTCTCCGACAACGGCGGCCACGGCAACGTCACGTCGATGACGCCGCTCCGGGGCGCGAAGGGCATGCTCTACGAGGGCGGGATCCGCGTGCCGATGGTCGTGTGCTGGCCCGGGCGAGCGCCGCCGGGCTCGCGAACGCCGGTGCCGGTCAGCGGGCTCGACTTCTATCCGACCTTTCTCGAGCTCGCCGGCGTGCCGCAACCCGACGGCACCGTGCTCGACGGCGCGAGCCTGGTCCCCCTCCTGGACGGATCCGGCGCGCTCGAGCGCAAGGCTCTCTACTGGCACTTTCCGGCCTACCTGCAGTCGACCGGCGCGTCGGAGGGACCCTGGCGCACGACGCCCGCGGGCGCGGTGCGCGCGGGCCGCTACAAGCTGATCGAGTTCTTCGAGGACGGGCGGCGCGAGCTCTACGACCTGCGGGACGACGTCGGCGAGACGACCGACCTCGCCGAGCGCATGCCGGACAAGGCGCGCGAGCTGGCCGAGCTGCTGGAGAGCTGGCGCGAGGAGGTCGGCGCGCCGGTGCCCGCGGAGCTCAACCCGGACTACCGCCCCTGACCGCGCCGCCCGGTCCGTCGGGCGGTAACATCGCGGCATGAAGACCTCCCGCGCTTCCACGTTCTTCGCCGTCGCGCTCGTCGCCGCCCTTCCGCTGGCCGCCGCGGGGCTCGCGCGCGACGAGGGGCAGGGCACGGCCCAGCCCGGATCGCACACCGGCCAGTTGAACGCGGGCCAGCACCTCCTCGGTCCGGCGTTCGACGCGAGCGCCATGCTCGGAAAGGTGGTGCTCGTCAAGATCGGCGGGTCGTGAGTGGGCTGCCGGGCGTTCACGCCCCCCGTGGTCGGTCTGGCCCGGGAGCTCGAAGGGGAGCCGTTCCACCTGGTCGCGAGCCACAACCAGGGCGGCGACGGCGAGCACGCGCTGGCGGAGATGTTCCGCAACGGGCTCGCGCCCTTCTCCCCCAACGTGTCGGTGACGAAGTCCGCGCGGCACCCCGGCGTGACCGGCACCGGCTACGTCCCCTACTACATGATCTTCGACCACCACGGCGACCTGGTGCACCACCACCAGGGCGGGCCGTACCACGGGGGCGACGGGACGGAGGCGCTCGACCGCGTGCGCGCGCTCCTGAAGGAAGTGCCCGCGGTGTACTTGGGCAAGGAGCCGTTCGCCGAGCACGCGAAGCTCGCGAAGAAGATCGCGAGCGGAAAGAAGCTGCGCGCGCCGCTGGAGGAGCTCGCGGCCCTCGCGGCGGCCCACCCGGAAGACGCGGAGCTGCAGCGCCTCGTCGCCGGCGTCGAGCGCCACCGCGACCGGATCGCGGCGCACGTCGAGCGGCTGCTCGCCACGGATCCGGCAAAGGCGAAGAAGGAGGCGACCGCCGCGGCCAAGGACTTCGCGGGCACGCCGTGGAGCGGTCCGCTCGACGAGCTCGCGACCTCGCTGGCGGACCGCGAGCTCGGCAAGCGCCGCGAGGCCGCCGCGAAGGAGATCGCGCAGATCATGAAGGCCTTCGGGAAGCTGGAGCCCGTGCGCGGGAACGCGGGCGAGGTGCGCAACCCGCTCGATCCCGAGTTCCGCCAGGCGAACGAGAAGGCGCTGAAGAAGCTCGTCGCGAAGCTCGAACGGCTTCGCGACGACGACGGGGAACTCGCCGCCGGCCGCCGCGCGGTGGAGCTCCTGGGGCTGTTGGCCGACTGAGCGGCATCAACCCGGAGCACCGCCGACGCGCTCTCCGAGCCAGTCGCGCACCGCTTCCATCGTCTTCCCCGCGTCGCGCTCGTGGAAGAGGTCGTGCCGCAGCCCCTCGAGGACGCGCAGCTCGACCGCGTCGCCGGCGAGCGACCGTGCGACGTCCGGCGCGGCGATCGGGTCTTCGCTCCCCTGGAGGATCAGCGCCGGCGTCCGCAGCCCCCCGATTCCCGCGCGTACCTTCTCCGCCGCCTCGTCGGCCATCTCGGCGGCGCGCACGGTGACGACGTCGTGCACGAGCTCGTCGGCGGCGATCGCCTTCTGCGCGTCCGCGTCGGACGTGCGCGCGTCGGGCGCGTACCCGATCGAGCCGGGCGACGTGGGGCCGACCTTGCGGAACATGCCGCGCAGCCCGCCCTTCTTCTCCGGCAGCGCGAACCGCGGCTCGACGAGGAGTCCGGCGAGCACCAGCGCTGCGACGCGGCCGGGCCGCTCGATCGCGTAGGCGAGCGCCTGCAAACCGCCGAGCCCCTGGCCGACGAGGACCTGCGGCTCGTTCGGGAGGCGATACGCCAGGTGGTCGAGGATCGCGTCGAGGTCCCGCGCGACCTCGTTCCAGCCCCACGAGTGTCCGCGCTCGCCCTCCGAGCGACCGTGCCCGCGCAGGTCCGGCAGCGCCACGGCCCAGCCGTCCGCGGCGAGCACGTGCGCGAGCTCCTCGTACCTGCCGCCGTGGTCGCCCGCGTCGTGCAGCACGGTGACGCAGCCCCGCGGCTCGCCGTAGGAGGCGAGCTCGAGCACGTGCAGCAGGAACAAGCCGCCGGCGGTGTGCGACAGCCCCGCTCCCTCGGTTCCGTCGGGGTTGGACTCGCGCAGCTCGAGGTTCGTGACGTACGCCTGCGGCCGTGCCATCACTTGGCGGCGTAGGCGCCGCCGTTCTGCTCGGCGAGGCTGCGGAGGAGATAGGCGTCCTGCGCGCCGGAGAGCCCGATGGTGTGGATCGTGATGCCGGCGGTGCGGTTGCGCTCGCGCACGTAGGAGAGGATCTCGTCCGACACCGTCGTGACGCCGACGGAAGCGCGGCCGTCGGACAGGAGATAGACCGTGTCGATCAAGGGCTCGCTCCACTCGCCGCCGTCGTCCGCCTCCTCCTCGACGCCGGCGAGGTCGAAGGCGTACTGCAGCGCGCCGAAGATGTTCGTTCCGCCGTTCGCGGTCAGGGCCTCGACGTAGCGCACGATCCCGCTCTTCGTCTCGGTGTCGATCGTCGCGAGCCCGTCCTCGCGCCAGCTCCAGACGTCGGTGGCGTACATGACGATGTTGACGAGCCCCCCGTCGCCGATGCCGCCGAGCGCCTTGATCATCTCGCGCTTCGCCACCTCTAGCCGCGAGTCCTCCCCCTCCTGTGGCCAGTCGGGATCGCGGTTCGGGTCGTCGGTGGGATTGTCGCGCGGCACCATCGAGAAGTTCATCGAGCGCGACACGTCGAGCACGAAGAGCACCCGCTGGCTCTTGGTCTTGATGCCGAAGAAGGTGACGCCGATCGCCTCTTCGGCGGAGAGGCTGCCCTTGGGCTCCGGCTCCTCCTCGGGAACCTCGAAGGTCTCCGCGTTGTCCTTCCACCAGCGGCGCCACGTCGCGGCGTTCGCGCCGAAACGCTCGCCGGTCAGCGACTCGAGGGCGCGGCGGACGTCGGTGACGACGCGGCCCTCGTCCGCCTCCAGGCGCTCGATCAGGACCGGGATCGCCGCCTTCGAGCGCAGCGTCGCCAGCGCCGTCGCCGCGCGGCTGCGGACGTGCCAGCTCTCGTCGGCGAGGTAAGTGGAGAGCAGCGGGCCGACGGCCTCGGCGTCGCGCAGGCGGGCCAGCGCATCGATCAGCTCCGCGCGCGCGAGCGGCTCGTCCTCCTCGGCCAGCATCTCGCGGAGCTTCGCGCGGACCGCGTCGCTGTCCGCCGCGGCGAGGAGGTCGAGCGTGAGCAGGCGCAGCTTGCCCTTGCTCGATCCCTGGAGCTTGACGAGGCTCTTCAGCGACTTCGCGAGGTCCTTCTCCTCCGCGCGCGCGAGCGAACGCCCGCCCGCTTCCGAGGCGGCGGACACGAGGAACGCGAGCTTGTGCAGCTCGCTTCGGAGCGCGGCCGGCTCGGCCTTGACGGCCTCGTATTGCTGCTGGGAGGCCCGGGAGGCGCGGCCCTCGTTCTGGTCCTGCTCCCGCTGGTAGCGCTCCTCGAACTTGCGGACCTTCGCCTCCAGTTTGGGCAGCTCCTTCTTCTTGCCCATCCGCTCGCGGTGTACCGCGGCCATCAGCTTGTGCAGGCGCAGCGCCGTGCCCTTGCCGCCGATCCGGCCGAGCATCTCGACCGCGGCGATGCGCACGCCGTGCTCGGGATGCTCCTCCGCCTCCTCCCAGAGCGTGTTGGCGGCCTTCTTCGTCGTGCTGGCGCTGAAGCGGGCGAAGAGCCGCTCGGTGGCGTCGCCGAGGTCGTCGCAGCGCGCCTGCGCGGCCCGGCGCTTCGTCCCGAGCTCGTTGATCTCCTGGCCCAGCGCTCCGGTCTCGCTCCGGAGCCGCGCCACGACGTCGCCGAGCGAGGGATCCCGCTCGGCGCGCACCTCCATCACGGAGAGCATGTCGCGCTTCCGCTCGAGCGTGAACGTCTTCTGCACGATGGCGTCGCGACTGGCGCGCAGCTCCTGGGACGCGGTGGCGTAGTGGGCCTGCACGATCGCGACGGCGCCGGGTTGCTCGAGCGCCACCACGGCGTCCAGGGCTTTCTGCTGGGCCTGGCGCGTGCCGCTCGCGTAGGCCGCGCGGAGCTCGGCCGCCGCGGCGTCCAGCTTTTTGTCCGCCAGCGCCCCGGAACCGGCGAGAACGACGAGAAGAGGGGCCAGGACCGGGATCATGGGCGACCATGGTACCGGACCGCCCCTCTGGGCTATGCTGCTGGCGGCGCGAGAGGACCGGGCGGTCGCTCCCGGAGCGCGAGCTCCGGGGGAGGAAAGTCCGGGCTCCGCGGGTCAGGGTGGTTGCTAACGGCAACCGGTCGCAAGGCCCGGGAAAGTGCCACAGAAAACAAACCGCCTCCTCCGGGAGGTAAGGGTGAAACGGTGCGGTAAGAGCGCACCGCGCCCCCGGTGACGGGGGTGGCACGGCAAACCCCACCTGGAGAAAGACCAAATAGGGGGGCGGGCGACGACCCGCGCCTCTCGTCCCCGGGTAGGTCGTTGGAGGCCGGGCGCGAGCCCGGTCCCAGAGAAATGGCCGCCCCCCCGCCCCTTCGGGGGCGGGGGACAGAATCCGGCTTACAGGTCCTCTCGCGCCGCTCAGCCCGGATCCTGACCCTGGGAATCCGTCCGCCCGCGTGTGGATGGCACCCCAAGATCTTGTGGGTTACTTGACTGTGATCCCACCGGATCTTGACAGAATGACGGCTTCGGAGAGAATCTTGGGCTCGATTTTCGGGCCCTAGGGCCTATCCGGCCCTCGCGAGGGGGGTCCATCACCCCAGTTCCAATCTTATGGAGTTCGTCTTCGTCGTGCCCCGGGAGCGGGTCTTCCCGGAATGCTTTCCCCAGGGCTTCACGCCCTTCGGGGAGGCCTTCCGTCGGGAGGCCTTCGAGGAGGCCGTGCTCGCGCACGGCTTCTTCGTCGAGCGGGACCACGCGGAGCGGACCCCCTCCCTCAAGCAGATCATCCCCTACACCGTCGTGCGGCGGGCAGAGGACGTTCTGCTCATGCGCCGCCTGTCCACGGGCGGCGAAGGAAGGTTGCACGGAAAGCGCTCGATCGGTGTCGGCGGACACATCAACCCGGAAGACGTGGGCCCCAACGCGGGAAGCCCGGGGGATTCCGTCCCGAGGAATCCCATCGAGGCCGGAACCTGGCGGGAGATCTCCGAAGAGATCGTTCTCGAAGGCAGGACGGAGCTCACGTCGCTCGGCTTGATCAACGACGACTCCAATCCGGTCGGAGCGGTTCACCTCGGACTTGCCCAGATTCTGACGGTCGATGGTACCGTGAGCATCCGGGAGGAAGACGTGCTCGAGGGCGACCTGACGCCCCCGACGAAGATTGCAGCCCTGCTCGCCGAGGGAGCGGACTTCGAAACGTGGTCCTCCATTCTCATCGAAAGCCTCGGTGAGCTCTTCCCCAACACCCTTCCCGCGTATTCCTAATCCCCGAAGGGAAACGGATCCAAATGACGAGCAGCACGAAGAAGAGGGGCGCGGCCGACCCCGAGCGGATCTACGATCTGCTGCTGGGCGCCCGAACGGCTGACCAGTGCACCGTGCACTTCAAAGACGGCAGGGTCTTTACCGGTGCGCTCGTGTTCAACCAGTTCAAGGGGACCGGCCGTCTCATCAACGTCGACGAGGAGCTCTCCATCGATTTCCAAGTCGACGACGTCCGCGACCTGAAATTCTAGGCCTCCCGGCCCGCAACAGGGCGCACACCGACGCCCCGCCCGGCGACAGCTTGGCGGGGCGTCTTGCATGGAGGGCGAAGCGGCGGGAAGCTCGAGGGTCGCGGTGGTGCTCCTCTTCGCAAAGGGCCTGACACGCCGCCCGTGGTTCGAGAATCGCGATCTCGTCCTCGAGGCGGGCGAGCTCGTCGTGCTCACCGGCCCGACCGGATCGGGCAAGACGCTCTTCCTGCGCGCGCTCGCCGACCTCGATCCCCGCGACGCCGGAGCGCTGACGCTCGACGGGGAAGACTGCGAGGCGATGCCCGCGTCGCGCTGGCGGCGCAACGTGCTGTACGTACACCCTTCCCCTCCGCGCTTCCCCGGCACCGTGCGGGAGAACCTCGCCCGCACGGCGGCGCTCGCGGCGCACGGGGACGTGGCGGCCGCCGACGCTCGCGGTCTGAATCCGGCGGCGGACGCGGCCACTCTCTCCACCGGCGAGACGCAGATCCTGGCGCTCCACCGCGCCCTCGCCGCGGGCCCGCGGGTGCTCTTGCTCGACGAGACGCTGAGCGGCCTCGACCCCGCGGCGCGCGCCGCCGCGGAAGGCGACCTCCGCGAATGGGTCGCGGGCGGTCCGCGCGCCGTTCTCCTGGTCTCCCACGACGAGGCACAGGCGGAGCGACTCGGCGCCCGTCGGGAGACGTTTCCGTGATGGCGCTCATCGACCTGGGCCCGCGGGAGCTCCTGTTGGCCGCGCTGCTCGTCCTCGCCAACGCCGGCGCCAGCCTCGCGCTCCAGCTCGGGCTCGCGCGCCGCCTCCTCCTCGCGGCGGTGCGGGCCACGCTCCAGCTCGCGCTCCTCGGCTTAGTCCTGCAGGTCGTGTTCGACCTGGACCGCGCGGAGCTGGTGCTCGCCGTCATGGTCCTCATGACGTTCCTCGCCGCCTTCGAGGCCGTCCGCCGCTCCCGCCACCGGGTCCCCGGGCTTCTGCGCGCGTCGATCGCCGTCACGCTGACGAGCGCGATGGCGGTGACGCTCTACGCGACGGCGGTCGTCCTGCGCGTCGAGCCGTGGTACGCGCCTCAGTACCTGATCCCGATCCTCGGCATGGTGCTCGGAAACTGCCTGAACGGAATCTCGCTCGGTCTCGAGACCGTCCTCACCGGCTTCCGCCAGGAGCGCGACCAGGTCGAGTGCCTGCTCGCCCACGGCGCCACGCGTGCGGAGGCGTCGCGCGACGTCGTGCGCCGCGCCGTGCGCACCGGCCTCATCCCGGTGGTCAACATGATGGTGGCGGCGGGCGCAATCTCGATCCCCGGCATGATGACCGGACAGATCCTGGCCGGAGAGTCGCCGTTCTCCGCGGCGCGGTACCAGCTCTTCATCCTGCTCGCCATCGCGGGCGGGACCGCCCTCGGCACCGTCGGGATCGTCTTCGCGAGCAGGCGGCTCGTGTTCGACGAGCGCGACCGCTTGCGCGTGGAGCGCATCCGCCCGCTCGCGGAGTGAGGCTGCTACCATCCCGGCGATGTTCGCCGCGCTCGCCGTTGCGCTCCTCCCCTGGCAGCAGGAGGTCGAGGTGCGCGTGTTTCCCCTGCTCTCGCGGTCCGAACGGGTCGAGCGCGCCGTGCCCACGGCGCGCGGGATCCTGCTCCGCGTCGACGGACCGGCGGGCGACCTCGAAGTTGGCGCGGTGTCCCACGCGGTCGACCACCAGGTCCTGGTGTCCGGCGGGAAGACCTGGCTCGTCGGCCCGCCGCGGCTCCCGTCGCGCGCCGACGCCCCGGGCGACCGCAGCGTGCTGCCGGAGCTGGCGCGCCGCGACGGCGTCGCGGTGCCGCTCGAAGACGTCGACCTCGGCGTTCCACCGAACCTCCCGGAGAACGCCCGGATGGTCGCCATCGCGGCGGACGGGAGCGTCGAGCTCCGGGCTCCCTCCACCACCTCCCCCACCCACCCAGGGCGTTGGGTCGACCAGCTCTTCCTCGCCTCGGTGACACCTCTTGCCGCGGAAAGCTTCACGACACAGGAAGTCCTCACCGCCCGCCCGCGCGACGGCAGCGGGACCGAGCTTCGGCTCGCGACGCCGGAGGCGCGCGAGGGGAAGACCTGGACGTTCGTCGTGCGCTCCCGTCCGGGCGCCGGACCGCGGCCGGCGGTCCACCGGAGCGGCTCGGAGCCCGAGGCGGGCTTCCTGCGCGACGTGGCGGCCGAGCTCGGCGCGGGATGGAGCCACCTGGAGGGACCCGACGAGCAGCTCGACATCCGCCCGACGATGGGACCGGGCGCGGCGTGGGGCGACGTGGACGCGGACGGGTGGGTCGACCTGTACCTCGTTCAGGGCGCGGGGCGCGAAGGGTGCGAGCCGATCCAGAACCGCCTGCTGCTGAACCGCGGCGGCGACGGGTTCGTGGACGCGACCGGCTCGCACGGGGGCGGCGACGACGGCGCCGGCATGGGCGCGCTCTTCCTCGACGCGGACGGCGACGGCTTCCTCGACCTCTACGTGGCAAACTACGGCGTCGACGCGCTCTTCGCGAACGACGGGCACGGCAAGCTCGCGGACGTCACGGCGGCGGCCGGCGTCACGGCCAACCTCTGGAGCGCCGGCGTGGCCGCGAGCGACTACGACGCGGACGGCGATCTCGACCTCTACGTCACGAGCTACCTGCGCTACGACGAGAGCCTCATGCCGCACGAGGACGAGCTCGAGCGCTACCGGCGCGAGGACCCGGTCGCGATGCTGCCGTTCGCGTTTCCGGGGGAGCGCAACGTGCTCCTGCGCAACGACGTGCAGGACGGTCCGCTGCGCTTCGTCGACGTCGCCGAGGAAAAGAAGCTCCGCGACGAGATCGGGCGCGGCATGCAACCCGTGTTCTGGGATTTCGACCGCGACCGGGACGACGACCTCTACGTCGCCAACGACGTGTCGTACAACCTGCTCTGGCGCAACGAGGGCGACGCGACCTTCCGCGACGTCTCCTTCTCCACCGGGATGGACGACCCGCGCGGCGGGATGGGCGTCGCGATCGGCGACGTCGAGGGCGACGGGGACGAGGACCTCTTCCTGACCAACTGGCAGCTTGAGGCGAACGCGCTCTACGCCAACAACCTGATCTCGCACCGAAGCCAGCGGCACCGTGTCGCCACCTTCCGCGACGTCATCGTGCCCTCCGGCCTCGGCGCCTTCGGCGTCGGCTTCACGTCCTGGGGTTGCGAGCTCTTCGACGCCGAGTGCGACGGCGACCTCGACCTCTTCGTCGCCAACGGCTACACGAGCCCCGACTACGAGAGCACGGGCATCTGCGTCGGCCAGCCCAACCACTTCTTCCGAAACGACGGCGAGGGACGCTTCGCGGACGCGTCCGGCGACGCCGGAGCCGCGCTCGCCCGGCCGCTGCCGTCGCGCTGCGCGGTCGCGTGCGACTTCGACCGCGACGGCGACGTCGACCTCGTCGTGACGGCCAACAACGGACCGGTGCAGCTCCTGCGCAACGAGCTCCCGACCGACCGAAAGGGGGCGTGGCTCTTGGTCCGGCTTCGGGGCGCGGGGCGCAACACCCACGCGATCGGCGCCGAGGTGACGATCCGCGCCGGCGAGCTGCTCCTCCGCCGCACGCTGCGCGCGGGGACGAGCTACCTCGGCGGCAACCCGCCGGAGCTCCATTTCGGCTTGGGAGAGGTCGCCGGAGTCGACTCGCTCACCGTACGCTGGCCGTCGGGCCGGGAGAGCATGCACCCGATCGCGGCGATCAACACCCTGGTGACGCTGGAGGAGCCGGAGTAGAGGACCGGCGGACGACGTGAGCGACCTACTCGCAGCACGGTGGCTCATGGCGATCTCCCTCGGCTTCCACATCCTCTTCGCGGTCGCCGGCATGGCGATGCCGGTGCTGCTGCTGACCGCGGAGCTCGCGTGGCAACGGACGCGCGATCCGGAGTGGATCGAGCTCGCCGTCCGGTGGGCCAAGGGCACGGCGATCCTCTTCGCCGTCGGCGCGGTCAGCGGCACGGTGCTCTCGTTCGAGCTCGGCCTTCTGTGGCCCGGCTTCATGGAGCACGGCGCGCTGATCGGCGTGCCGTTCACGTTGGAGGGTTTCGCGTTCTTCTTCGAGGCGATCTTCCTCGGCGTCTACCTCTACGGGCGGGAGCGCATCTCCCCGGGGATGCGGGTCTTCTCCGTCGCGGCGATCGCCGCGTCCGGGCTCGCGAGCGGCGTCTTCGTCATGGCGGTCAACGCCTTCATGCAGAGCCCGGCGGGGATCGACGACCCCGACCCCTGGATCGCCTTCCGCAGCCCGGCCTTTCCCTACCAGGCGGTTCACATGGCCCTGGCGGCCTACCTCTCGGTCGCCTTCCTCCTCGCCGGGATCCACGCGGCCGGCCTCCTGCGATCGCCGGGGAGCGCCCTCCACCGCAAGGCCTTGAAGATCGCCCTCGCCTTCGCGATCCCGCTCGCGCCGTTGCAGCTCGTCAGCGGCGACCTGTCGGCCAAGTACGTGGCCGACGACCAGCCGATCAAGTTCGCCGCGATGGAGGCGCACTTCAGGACGGCCGAGCGCGCGCCGCTGCACGTCGGCGGGCTTCCGGACGTCGAAGCGCGCGAGCTGCGCGGCGCGCTGCCGCTGCCCGGGTTCCTCTCGTTCCTCGCCCACGGCGACTTCGAGAGCGAGGTCTTAGGCCTCGAGGAGTTCCCCGAGGAGCTCTGGCCCAACGTCACCTTCGTACACGTCGCCTTCGAGGTGATGGTCGTCGCGGGTGGCGCGATGGTGCTCGCGTCGCTCGTCGCGGCGTTCCTCTGGATCCGGCGGCGGCGAGCGCCGGAGAACCGCTGGTTCCTGCGCGCGCTCGTGCTGCTCGCGCCCGCCGGCCTGATCGCCACCGAGGCCGGCTGGATGGTGGCCGAGGTCGGGCGGCAGCCGTGGATCATCCGCGGCGTGCTGCGCACCGCCGACGCCGTGACGACCAACGAGGGCGTGATCTATCCGCTCGTCGGCTTCAGCCTCCTCTACGTGCTGCTCGGCGTCTCCGTCGTCGTGCTGCTGCGCCGACACGTCTTCGCCGCGGAGGAAGGCCGGTGACCCTCCCCGTCGTCGCGCTCGGGCTGATCGGCTTCGCGATCGTCGTGTACGCGTTGACCGGCGGCGCCGACTTCGGAGCCGGCGTGTGGCACCTCCTCGCGACGGGACCCCGCGCCAAGGACCAGCGCAAGGCCGTCGCGCAGGCGATCGGCCCGGTGTGGGAGGCGAACCACGTCTGGATCCTCTTCGCGCTGATTCTCCTCTTCACCTGCTTCCCGGGCGCGTTCGTCGCGATCGCGAGCGAGCTCAACGTCCCGATCACGCTGGTGCTCGGGGGCATCGTCCTGCGCGGCAGCGCCTTCGTGTTTCGCTCGTACGGGATGCTCGCCGCGACCGGCAAGCTCTGGTGGAACGCGGTGTTCGGCCTGACCAGCGTGTCCACGCCGCTGTGTCTCGGGATCATGGTCGGCGGCATGAGCGCCGGAGGGGACTGGGCCAGCCCGTTCGCGTTCGCCGTCGGTGTGCTCGCCCTGGTCATCTTCGCGTTCCTCGCGGCGGTCTATCTCGCGTGCGTGACCGCGGGCGAGCTGCGCGAGGACTTCCGCCGCCGGGCGATCGCCGCCGGCATCCTCGCCGGCGTCGTGGCCGTCGGCGTGAACCTCCTCGCCGCGGACGCCGCGCCGCGGGTCTACGGCAACCTGACCGACGGCGCGCTGCGGAAGCTCCTCCTGTTCGGGACGCAGGCCCTCGCGTTGGGCACGCTTGCCGCGCTCTTCCTCCGACGCGTCGCGATCGCACGCTTCGGTGCGATCGTCCAGGTCGCCGCGATCCTCGCGAGCTGGGGCCTCGCCATGGACGGCACGCTGGTCCTGTCCGAGACCTTCCCGATCGAGGCCGCCGCGTCGCCGCCGGAGGTGCTGCGCACGGCGCTCGCGATCTCCGCCGGGGGAGCCGCGCTGCTGACGCCCGCGCTCGTCTACTTGATGCGCGTGTTCAGGGGCGGCGCCTCGCCCGGATAGGGATCCATCTCGGGCTCCATCTCGACGTGCACCGCGTCGGCCACGCGGTTGATGTAGTTGAAGTAGGAGACCACCTGGATGGCGTCGTGAATCCCGACGTCGTCGAAGCCGGCGTTCCGCAGCGCCTCGACGTCGAGCTCCGTCATCTTCCAGGGCGTCCGCGTCAGCTTCTCGGCGTACGCACAGAGCGCGTAGTCCGCCTTCGCCAGGTCCGCGCGCCGCCAGTCGGTGGAGATCGCGTGGACGAACCGGTCGCGCTCCTCGTCGCTCAGGTCGGAGACCTCGTCCCGGAGGTCCCAGGCGTGCGCCTGGATTCAGTAGTGGCACTCGTTGGTGACGCTGACGACGACCGCCAGCATCTCGCGCTGCCGGCGCGAGAGCGAGCTGCGCCCGAACATCGCGCGCTTGTAGAGCTCCATCGAGGCCTCGAGCGTCGGCGGCGTGAGGCTCATCACGCGCAGGATCCCGAACACGCGCCCGGCGCGCTTCTTCGCGGCGTCGTAGATCTTCGCGAGGAGCCCCTCGGCGTCCTCGGGCGAAACGGTGCGAATCCAGGCCAAGGCGGCACCGTAGGGGCCGCCCTACGGTTTCGTCAAGTGTCGCCGCGTCTCGGCCGATAACCCCAGGCGATGGACTCTGAACCCTACGAGAGCTTGTCGGAGGAGCCGGAGGAGCGGAAGCACGACCACGGCTACCACCAGGTGGCGGACAAGGTCGGCCTCGTCCCCAACGTCCGCATGAAGGACAACCTGATCCAGGGGATCACCTGCCTCACCTTCGCGCTGCTCGCCGGCCTGGTCGGCGGCGTCACCACCGGACACGGGATGGGCATCCTGAGCGGCTGCCTGCTCGGACTGATCATCGGCGGCTTCGTCAGCGGCGGCGCGCTGATGGTCATCGGCCTCTTCCGCCGGTAGTTACCTCTTCCGGAACGGCACGTTCTGCACCCACGTCTCGAGCCACGAGGCGTGCCGCCGCTTGATGCCCGCGAGCTCCTCGCAAACGCGCGCGCGCTCGACGTCGCCCAGCTCGGCGAAATGGGCGCGATACTCGGTGTACCACCGCGCGACGGTGCTCTCGGCGTCCTGGCAGAGCCGCAGCGCGAAGCGCAGCCCGAAGACCAGCGTCGCGGCGACGATGACCCAGGCGGCGACGCGCCGGCGAAAGCGACCGGCGGGCGGCTTCGCGCCGAGCCCCCGCATCAACGTCCGAACGCGCTCGACGAGCTCGCGCTCGTCCTCGGCCAGGCGCTCGAGCACGCGCTTCAGCTCGACGTCGCGCGTGCGCCGGCGGAGAAGCGGATAGAGCGCGCGCGCGCCGAACTCCGAGCGCAGGGCGAGGACCATGTCCTCGAGCAGCGCCCGGTGGTCGGCCACGCGGCTACCCGTCGACGCCGGTGCCGCCGAGGGCGGCCTCGATGGCGCGTCGCTGCACGCCGTCGAGCGCGCGCGGGTAGTACGCCGCGAGCAGGCGGCGGGACTCGGGGTTGTCGAGCGCCGCGAGCGCCTCGACGGCGGCGGTGCGGAGACGGTAGGGCTCGCAGTCCAGGAGCTCGCCGATCGCCTTGGCGTTGGCGATGCGCTTCTTCGGGAGCTCGGCGAGCCGCCGCACCGCGACGGCGCGCGCGGTCGGCGAGGCCGCCTCGTCGCGCGACCAGCGCAGGAGCTGATCGCGGACGCCGCCGTCGTCGAGCTGCCCGAGGTGGTTCAGCAGGAACTCGCGCAACTGGTCGTGGGGCGAGTCGAGGTAGAGCTTGCCGACGATCCAGTCGAAGGCGCCGTCGGGGTCCGCGCTGCACACGAGGCCCGCCGCCGCGCCCATCGTCGCCCAGCTATAACCGTCGTCGAAGCGCTCGCGCGCGAAGCGTGCCAGGTCCTTGTTCTCGCCCCAGGCCGAGAGCGCCTCGAGCGAGGCGGTGCGGACCGGCGCCTCGTCGTCGCGCGACGCGGCCTCCTTCAGGCGCTCGCGCGCCTCCAGGCCCTGCGCCTCGCCGAGGGCGTGAGCGGCGGCGGCGCGGACCCAGGGGCTCGTGTCCTTGCGCAGGCGGTCGACGATCGTCGCGACGCAGAGGTCGTGCTTCTCGGGATCGCGCGTCCGGTCCATCGCGGCGATGCGGCCGATCGCGCGCATCGCGTCGCGCCTGCCGGTGACGTCGTCGTCCTGCTCGGCGATGGCGATCCACTCCGCCACCGACTTGTTCCAGCGCATCCCCTTCGGGATCCACGAGCCCTTGTCGAAGCGGACGTAGACCGGCTCCGCCTGGGCGGAGAGCTCGAAGCGCTGCCGGCGGCGCGTCACCTCGATCCGGTGCGCCGCGACGCCGGTGCGGTCGCGGATCTCGACGGCGACCGGCGTGCGGAAGACCTCCGGCGTGCCGCCGTCGGCCTTCTGAAGCTGTTGAACGTCGAGCTCGACCACGCGATCGTCCTCGTCCCACTTCCACTTGACGTCGAACTCCGGATACCCGCGGCGGTAGAACCACTGGTCGAAGAACCAGTCGAGCTCGCGCCCCGAGGTCTCCTCGACCACGCGGTGGAAGTCCGCCGTCTCCACGTTGCGGTCGGCGAACGCGGCGACGTAGGCGCGCACGCTTTCGCGGAAGGCGTCGTCGCCGAGCACGAAGCGGAGCGCGTGGAGCCGGACGGCGGCGCCTTCGTACACGTGCTCGTCGAAGAGGTCGCCCGGCTCGCGGTAGCGGTTCCACACGGTGGGCTCGCGATTCCGGCCGCGGTCGTGCTCCTGGTACGCCTCCTGATACTCGCGCACGTCCGCGCGGAGCTCGTCGACGCCGCGCGACGCCTCGATGTAGAGGAGCTCGCAGTACGTCGCGAAACCCTCGTTGAGCCAGATGTGCGACCAGTCGTTGCACGTGATCAGGTCGCCGAACCACTGGTGCGCGGCCTCGTGCACGACGAGGTCGAGCGACTGGTGGTCGCGGTTGCCGCGTTCGTCGTCCAGCGTGAGCGGCGTGAGCGTCGTGGCCGAGATGTTCTCCATCCCGCCCCACGGGAAGTTCGCGACGCAGGCCTGGCTGTACTTCGAGTACGGGTACCGGACGCCGGTGAAGTCGGAGAGGAACGCGAGCGCCTCGTCCGTCTCGTGGAAGCTCGCCTCCATCCAGTCGGCGTACTGTTCCTCGGCCGCGTACCAGAGCTCCACGTCCTCCCAGCTCTCGCGCACGACGTGCAGGTCGCCCGCGACCAGCGTGATCAGGTAGCACGCGTGCGAGCGGTCCATGCGCCAGTGCTCGGTCCGCCTTCCGTCCGCTTCCGAGGATTCGAGCCGCTCGCCGGCGGCGATCGAGATCCAGGCGGCGGGCATGGTCACCCGCACCTCGGAGGTCAGCCGGTCGGAGGGGTGGTCGAAGCACGGGAACCAGCCGCGGCTCTCGTCGCACTGGCCCTGGGTGAAGACCTGGTTCGGGACGCCCCCGCCGTCGTCTCCGGAGAACCAGAGCCCCAGGCGCGGGCGGCCGCGGTAGGAGACCTCGACGGAACCGGCGGCTCCGGCCGCCAGCGGCTCCGCCAGGTCGATCGCCAAGCGCCCCCCCTCGTGCGCGAAGGTCAGGGGCCGGCCGGCGCCGTCGACCACGCCGCTGACCTCGAGGCCGAGGAGCTCGAGCTCCAGCACGTCCAGCCCGGCGGTGGTGGAGGCGAAGTCGACGCGGCAGGAGGCCACGATCCCGCGGTCCGCGGGCTGGAGCTCGACGTCGATCGCGTAGTGCTGGACGTCGAACCCTCGCTCGGGGACCTCGTGGGCCGTGAGCGGCGGGAACTCGACGCGCTCGGGACGCTCGCGGGTGGCGTCGCAGGCGGTGAGGAACAACCCGAGGGTCGGCGGGACGAGCGACAGGAAACGCATGGCTTGGGTTCGGAAGGACATGGCGCGGCTCAAGTTAGCAAACCGCCGCGCACCGTTGAGTCGGCGGGATGGATCCTGATGATGAACGCGGATGCTGACCTACCTGTGGCAGAACCAGGAGGAAGCGGCCGCCGAACAGGATCCGCAGGCCGGCGGGGAGGCGGACTCCGGCGGGTTCTTCTCGATCTTCCAGGAAGGGTTCGAGATCGGCGACACCAGGATCACGCTGGTCAACCTGGTCGTCGCCGTCCTGATCGTCATCACGGCGTACCAGATCTCCCGCTTCCTCCAAGGGCTCGTCGAGCAGGGGATGCGCCGGGCGCGGATCGAGCACGAGGGCACGATCGGGACCGTCCGCCGCCTGATCCACTACACGATCATCGTCGTGGGCTTCCTGACCGCCGTCGGGATGCTCGGGATCAAGCTCGGGACGCTCCTCACCGCCGGCGCGATCTTCGCCGTCGCGTTCGGCTTCGCGATGCAGAACATCGCGCAAAACTTCGTCTCCGGGCTGATCCTCCTGATCGAGCGCTCGATCAAGCCGAGCGACGTCCTCGAGGTCGAGGGGAAGATCGTGCGCGTGGTCGAGATGGGCATCCGCTCGACGATCGTCCGCACGCTCGACGACGAGGAGATGATCGTGCCGAACTCGACCCTGGTGCAGACCACGGTCAAGAACTACACCCTGCGCGACTCGCTCTACCGCGTGCGCGCGATCGTCGGCGTGTCCTACGCCTCCGACATGGACCTCGTCGCGAAGACCCTGGAGGAGGCCTCGCGCGAGCTCGAGTGGCGCGTCAAGGACCGCGCGCCGCGCATCCACCTGCTCGAGTTCGGCGACAGCTCGGTCGTCTGGGAAGTCTCGGTGTGGATCCAGAACCCCTGGTTCGCGCCGCGCCAGCTCTCGCGGCTCTACCAGGCCATCTGGTTCGCGCTGAAGGAGAAGGGGATCACGATCGCCTTCCCGCAGATGGACCTGCACCTCGACCCGCGGGTGGAGGCGGCCCTCGGGGCGCAGGGCGTTTCCTGACGAGCTCCGGACACGCGTACGGCGCCTCGGCGCAGATGGGGTTGTGCGCGCAACGTCAGTCGCCCACCAGCCGCCTGATGGCCCGGTTCTCCAAGACAGGGCCTTCCCCGCCGAGCGTGCCGTCCAGTCCAACGAGAACCATCGCCCGTGCGAGGTCCTCCGAAGAGATGCCGATGTTGGGATAGACGTGGCGCACGACGGGATAGAGGAATCGGAAGAGCCGATACGACCAAGTCGGTTCCTTCCGTTTCACGGTGGGATAGATGTAGCCCGGCCTGAAGAGGTGCACGCGAGGAAAGCCCGCACGCAACAACGCGTTCTCAGCCATGCCCTTGTACCTGGCGAAAGCGATGCGGCTCTTCTCGCTCTGGTCGGCGCCCTGCCCGCTCAGGAAGCAGAAGGCCGCCTGTGGGCTCTCCATGTGCAGCGCGCGTGCGAACTCCGCGGCGTACTCGACCGTGACCTTGCGAAGCTCGGCGTCGGAGACCGCCCCGGTGTAGGCTCCGATGCAAAAGACCGCGACGTCGTGACCAGAGAGTGCTTCAGCGATGGGAGCGCAGTCTGCGAAGTCAGAGTGGATGACCTCGCGCAACTTGGCGTCTTCGACACCCGTCGATCGACGCCCGATCACGGTCACGGACGAGACCTCGGGGTGCGCCAGACCGATCTCCAGGGCATGGCCGCCGACCATTCCGGTGGCGCCGACGATCACGATGCTCTTGCCGCGCTTCACTCCGGTCAGAGTACGTGCCTCGCTCTACCGCGGTCGAGCAGCCGTGTTCGAGGGGAGAATCGAAAGAGCGCGGATGCGCTCCCGCAGCGCGGGTTCGAGACCGGACGAAACGACCGGGTGAGCATGAGCTCGCCGCCAGGGCAGCTCGGGCCACCAGCGATCGACGATCCACGGCACTTCGGGCTCCAGGCTGGCGCCAGGACGAGGCGTCACCACACGCAGTCCCACGTGCTCGGCCGCGGCCAGGACTCGTTCGACGGGTTCCGTCCAGGGGTGCATGGCCAGGTCGAAGGTGCCCCAGTGCACCGGCACGAGCAGATCGCTCCTCACCAGCTCACAAGCCACGACCGCCTGCTCCGGTCCGATGTGCACGTCGCGCCATAGCGGGTCGTACGCGCCGGCCTCGATCAGGGCGACGTCGAACGGACCGAGCCGCTCCCCGATCTCCGCGAAGCCGGGGAACATGGCCGTGTCGCCGCTGAAGTACACGCGGTGCTCGGGGCCGAGCAGGGCCCAGCCCGACCACAGCGTCCGATCGCGGTCGGACATCGTGAGGGAGCGCCTGGAGAAGTGGCGTGCGGGCGTCGCTACGAGCTCGATCGAGCCGACGCGATGCGACTCCCACCAGTCGAGCTCGGTCACGCGCTCCGCCGCGATGCCCCAGCGCGCGAGGTGTGCACCGACGCCGAGCGGCACCACGAAAGGCACGTCCGTCCTCGCCAGCTCCACGATCGTGGGTCTGTCGAGGTGATCGTAGTGGTCGTGTGAGATCGCCACGACGTCGAGCGGCGGGAGCTCGTCGACGCAGAGCGGCGGCTCGTGGAAGCGCTTGGGGCCGGCACACGAGAGCGGCGAAGCTCTCGGCCCGAACACGGGATCGAGGAGAGCCCGATGGCCGTCGATCTCGATCAGGGAGCTGGAATGACCGAGCCAGGTCACGCGCAGTCCGCTGGTCGGTGGCGCGGCGAAGTCTTTTGCCGATCGGCGGATCACCGGGAGCGGCGTCGTCGGAACTCGATGTCCGTTCTTGCCCACGAGCCACTCCCGGAGGATCGACCACCCCTGCGGCTCCTCGCGCTCCATGACGTCCCGGAAGCGGCCGTTGTGCCACCGCGGGGAAGTCTCGATACGTTTCGGCCGGCTTTGCTCGCACAGCTTCATGGGTGTCGTGACGCTCTTGGAGGGCCTGGTAACTACAGGCCAAACCGACTCTTGATGCCTGCGAAGAACGTGGCATCGTCAGACGCCTGGCGGTTGGCGATGAGCTCGTCCGCACCTCCGGCCGCCGGGTAACGCAGGGTTGCCGTTCCGTCGGTGATCGCCGCCCAGATCACCTCCGCTACGGCACGGGGCGGCGATGCCTCGGCGAGGGCGTTCTCGAAGCCCCCCATGAGCGCCTGGACCGTGGGCTGGTACTCGGAGGCCGACTCGTCGTTGACGAAGTCGAAGGAGCGTCCCGCGAAGTCGGTCGCGATCGCGCCTGGCTCGACGATCTTAATCCCGATGCCCAGGGGCTCCAGCTCGTAGTGCAGGGCTTCGGAGAGTCCCTCGACCGCGAACTTGGTCCCGTGGTAGAGCGACCCCAGGGGAAACGTCATCTTCCCGCCGATCGACGAGATGTTGACGATCGTCCCCGCCTTGCGGGCCCGCATGTGCGGGAGCACGGCCTTGGTCACGGCCAGGAGACCGATCACATTCGTGTCGAACTGGCGGCGGACCTTCTCCATCGGGAACGTCTCCAAGGGACCGTAGGCGCCATAGCCCGCGTTGTTGACGAGCACGTCGATAGCGCCGAACTTCTCGACACCTTCGGTGATCGCGGACCGGATCGAGTCCTCCTCGAGCACGTCGAGCCGGGTCACCAACACGTTGTCGAGCTTCATCAGCTCGGTCTCCTTCTCCGGGCTGCGCATGGTCGCGATGACGTTCCAGCCTTGTTCCTGGAAGTACTCGGCGGTTGCCTTGCCGATGCCGCTCGAGGCTCCGGTGATGAGAACGGTCTTGGTCATGGTTCTTCTCCGTGGTGGATCGTGGTCCTGCGTTCGGTTCCGTGCGGTTTGGATCTACTTGGTCGCCGCTTCCTGCGGAGGAAGCACCATCCCCGCGAGCTGGTCCACGAAGGGCTGCCGCGAGCCGCCCATCATCTCCATGATCATCTGCGCGTCGGCTCCGATCGGATTGTGGACGGGCGTATCTCCCGTCGCGCACTCGTAGATCAGGTCCGCGACCTCTTGGGGATCGGCCTGCTGGCCGCCCTGCACGGCCATGGTCTCGACTACGCTCCGGATGTGTGTGGCCAGCGCGGTGGCGTGGGCCGTGAGCTGCTCGTCGCCAACGCCAAGCTCGTCGTCGACGTTCGCGTCGAAGCGCGTTGTCGGGTAGGCGCCGGGCATCACGCTCCTGACGAGGATGTTCAGAGGCTGGTACTCGAGCGCGAGCGCCTCCGTGAGGCCCTCGACGGCGTGCTTCGACGAGGCGTAGACCGAGGCCGTCGGGAAGCCGAGCACGCCGGCCATCGAGGTGACGTTGATCACACGCCCTTCTCCCCGGCTGCGCATCAGGGGCAGGACGGCGCGAGCCACGTTCATCACGCCAAAGACGTTCGTGTCGTACATGCGGCGGATCGCCTCGTCGCTCATCTGCTCGAACAGGGCGTTGCCGCCGTAGCCGGCGTTGTTGACCAAGACGTCGATCCTTCCGAAGCGGGACACGCCCTCGGCGACCGCGCGGTCGATGCTCTCCGTGTCCGTGACGTCGAGCCTGGTGACGAGCACGTCGTCGAGCTCGGTCAGCTCGGTCTCCCTTTCCGGGGAGCGCATCGTGGCGATGACGTTCCAGCCCTTGTCGTGGAAGGTCCTCGCGGCCAGCTTGCCGAAGCCGCTCGAGCAACCCGTGATCAGCGCCGTCTTCTTGTCCATGACTGTCTCCTCTGGTTTCCTGGTCGGTGGGCGGCCCTTCCGCCCTACCCCGAGATCATGGGCCACGATCGACCGACGAGCATTCGCCCCTAGCGCCAATCGACTAGCGAAACGCGCCAATACGGCGGCCTTCGACTTCGCCATGGCGCGTTTGGCTAATGGCGTGGCGCCCCTGGCGGTCTAGAATCTCGGTATGACAGATCCCAAGGCCGTCCCGCTCGAGAGCGTCTGGCTCATCGTCCTGAAGGACTTGGGCCTCGAGGCCGAGAACGTGCTCCGGCGCGCCCGCCTGGCGCGGGACCTCTTCACCCAGGAGCGGCCCCGGCTGAGCGTCGAGGAGTACTTTCGCTTCTGGGACGCCCTCGTCGAAGAGGCCGGTGATCCGCTCCTTCCCCTCACGATGGTGAAGTCGCTCTCGCCCGAGGCCTTCTACCCGCCGGTATTTGCCGCGCTGTGTAGCCCGGACATGACCGTGGCCGCCCAGCGGATGGCGGAGCACAAGCGGCTTGTGGCCCCAATGACCATGACCGTCGACGAGGGTGCCGCGGGACTCTTCGTCGGCTGCCGGTGGGAGGACCCCGGCATCCACTCTCCCGCCTCCCTCGCCGCGCTCGAGCTGGCGTTCCTGACGCAGATCGCGCGGATCGGCACGCGCGAGCCGATTCGCCCCGTGCAGGTCGAGAGTCCGTACACCATCGAGCCCGCAGAGGCATACCAGGAGTTCTTCGGGGTTCCCATCGAGCGCAGCGATCGACACGGGGTGACCTTCAGCGCGGAAGACGCGCGGCGACCCTTCCTGACCGCGAACGAGTCGCTGTGGCAGACGTTCGAGCCCGAGCTGCGCCGGCGCCTCACGAACCTCGGTGCCGCCGCTCCGCTCGTGGAACGTGTCCGGTCCGTGTTGCTCGAGACCCTTCCGAGCGGGGAAGCCACGATCGGCGTGGCGGCGAGCCGGCTCGGGATGAGCTCGCGCACGCTGCAGCGCAGCCTCAAGCTGGAGAGTACCTCCTACAAGGAGGTCGTGAGGCGGACCCGCGAAGAGCTCGCACGCCACTACGTGACCAACACGAAGATCAGCTACACCGAGATCGGATTCCTGCTCGGGTTTGCGGAGCCGAGCTCCTTCTTTCGCGCGTTTCGTGACTGGACGGGGGAGACGCCGGATTCGCTAAGGGTCTCGGTCAGCGGCTGACGGACGGGCAGCGCCGCGACTCCCCTTGTCTCTATTCTCGGTTCCTAAACCGCGGCCGCCGACCAGGCCTCGATGCCGCCCTCGAGGTCGGCGACGCGCGCGAAGCCGGCGCGCTCGAGCAGGCTCGCGGCCGCCATCGAGCGGTAGCCGGTGGCGCAGTGGATCACGATCTCGGCGTCGCGCGGGAGCTCGCCGAGGCGTTCCTCGAGCTCGCCCAGCGGCACGTGGAGGCTCCCTTCGATCGCGCTGGCTTCGCGCTCGCCCGGCTGGCGAACGTCGAGCACCACGGGCGCCGCGTCCGATTCCAGCGCGGCGCCCAGCGCGTCCGCGCCGACGCGGCGCGTCGTCGTCACGCCGTCGTCGAAGGCCTGCGCGCCGCCGGCGAGGTAGCCGAGCACGCGGTCGAACCCGATGCGGCCCAGACGCAGCGCGGCCTCGCGCTCGCGGCCGGCGGGCGTCACGAGCAGGAGCGGCGTGTCCTTGCCCAGCACGCTGCCCGCCCACGTGGCGAAGCGTCCCTCGAGGCCGACGTTGACGCTCCCGGGAAGATGCCCGGCGGCGAACTCCGGGGCTTCGCGCACGTCGACCACCTGCGCGCCCGCGGCCTCCGCGCGCCGGAACGCCTCGAGGTCGAGCGCCTTCAGGTCGGCGAGGGACTCCTCGAGCGTCCCGCGCTCCTCGCGGTTGAGCTGCGCGTCGTACGGGAAGTACCGCGGCGCGCACGGCTGGTTGGCCGCGACGATGCGCACGAACTCCTCCTTCTCCATCGGCTGGAGGGCGTAGTTGAAGCGTTTCTGGTCGCCGATGGTCGACACCGTCTCGGTGCTCAGGTTCTTGCCGCACATCGAGCCGGCGCCGTGGGCGGGATAGACCAGCGTCGCGTCCGGCAGCGTCATCAGCTTCTCGCGCAGCGAGTCGTAGAGCATCCCGCCGAGCTCTTCGGCGCTCACGCCGACCGAGGCCATGAGGTCCGGCCGCCCCACGTCGCCGATGAAGAGCGTGTCGCCGGTCAGGACAGCGTGCGGGTCGGCGTTCTCGCCGTCGTAGACCAGAAACGAGGTACTCTCCGGCGTGTGTCCGGGCGTTTCGAGCGCGACCACACGCACCCGTCCGAGCTCGACCGCGTCGCCATCGGCCAGACCGTGGAAGGCGTAGTCCGCCTCGGCGCGCGCGCCGAGGTGGATCTTGGCGCCGAGTCGCTCGCGCAGCTCGAGGTGGCCGGCGACGAAGTCCGCGTGGAAGTGGGTCAAGAGCACGTGGCGGATCGAAACGCCCAGCTTCGCGGCGTCGGCGAGGTACTCGTCCACGTCGCGCTGCGGGTCGACGACCGCCGCGACGCCCGCGTCCGCGTCGCCGATCAGGTACGACGCGTGCGACAAACACCCCAGGTAGTACTGCTTGAGGATCATCCGGAGAGCGTAACAATACGCCGCGCGGACGATGGACTTCCTGCTCGAATGCATCGGCTTTCCGCCCGACCACTCGCTCGAGGACGTGGTCGCGCGCGTGCGCGCGCGCGGCGAACCGGCGCCGTGGCGCGGGCCGACCGGGATCCACCTGCGCTATCCCCTCGCCGAAGGCCTCGAGGTCCGCGTCGACCGCGAGGACGACCAGGACTACTGGTCGGTCTGGCCTTCGTACCGGGTCGACCACCGGCTGCGGGTCGCGCTCCTGGAGACGCGCCAGGTCCCGGACTCGCCCTACGACGCGTTCCTGATCGGGGTCGCGAACCCGCGGCTGCCCAGGCGCGCCGGCGTCGGCTGCGGCGGGGAGGCACCCGGCCTGACGCCGGACCCGGCCGAGGAGGAGTTCCTGCTCGCGACCTACCTGACCGACGCGCGCCGCCTGCCGGCGGACCTGCCGCGCGGCCACGTGCTCGCCGTGAGCATCGCGGGGTTCGCGCTCGACGTCTCCTACGTCGGCGAGAACGACGGGCTCCGCGACCCGGCGATCCTCGAGCAACCCTGCGGCGCCGACTTCCGCGCCCTCGGCGAGCGCGAGGATCCCGGCGGCTGCATGGACGTGTCCCTGCGCATCCGCCGCGTGCGGCACATCGAGAACCCGCTGACCGGGATCGAGGTCGAGGTGCTCGAGGTCGACGCGCCGGGCCGTCCGATCGAGCTCTTCGTCAGCCGCTGGCAGCTCGAGTCCGAAGGCATGCCGCCGCCACGGCCCGGCTGGCGGATCGAGGGCGTGTTCCTCTTCACCGGCCGCCTCGCGGGCGGGTTGCCGCGCCGCCAGCCCCGCAGGCGGGGCGCCTTCGGTTAACCGTCCTCCGGATCCGGGAAGACCGCCCAGCCGAGGTCGCCCTTGGCGAAGACCTCGTCGCCCGCGCCGAAGCCGATCGTCAGGAAGACCTTCGAGCCGTCGCGCTCCAGCTTCACGCCCACGCCGGCGGCGGCGAAGACCTCCTGGCGCTCCGCCTGCCAGCGGGTGAAGCCGCCGACCGAGTCCTCGAGGTACGGCACGAGCTCCTCGACCGCCGCGTGGAACTCGATCGCGTCCTTCTCGCGGTCCCAGGTCGACGCGAGGTGAATCACGCGCGCGTCGCCTTTGGCGAGCAGCACGTAGCGATCGCCGCCCCAGCCCTTGGCGGCCTTGCTCGTGTATTGCACGGCCATCATCTGGAGCGGGTTCCCGATGCCCTTGCGCTTCTTGAGCGGCTCGGTCAGGAGCGCGAGCTGGAGCTCACCCATCGTGTTCTCCGCGAGCACCGTCCACCCGTCGGGCAGACGTTCGGCGTCGATCTCCACGGCGACGGGGTCGTCTCGCTCCTCCGGGTCCCAGTACTTCTCCGGGTGGAGCACCTGCTCGCTGGAGAGCGGCGGCGCCGCGAAGGCCTTCTTCACGCTCTCGTTCGACTTCGCCCCCTCCTCGCCTTGCAGGAACTTCTCGCCGCGGACGTACGCGCCCAGGAGCGGCTTGTAGAGGAACGGCTGAGCCTCCTTCAGCTCGTCCATCCCCATCTGGGCCATCTCCATCATGTCGCCGACGTCCAGCGTCGCCATGTTCTGCACCGACCAGCGGTTCATCAGCGCGGTGCCGCTTCCCTCCACCAGGGCCTGGTAGGCCCACAGCGCGTCCGCGTTCGACTTGCGCGCCTCGAAGCCGCCGTCGAGGTCGTAGAGCTGGTCGTCCAGCGCGTGCACGAGCTCGTGCGCGAGGATGATCTTCGCCATGCCGCCGGTGAAGCTGGACATCAGATAGAAGCCCTCGGTCGAGGGGTCGTAGAAGCCGCCCACCTGCGACTCGACGAGCTCGATCATCTCGCCGAGGTAGTCCATGTCGTAGGGGATGAGACCGAAGAGCTTCGCGGTCAGCTCCTCGGCGGCGAGCTCCTCCGGCGTCGTCATCGCGTCGATGCGCGCCTTCACGTACTCGAGGAAGCCCTCGGCGTCGGTGACCGCGACCGACACGGGCCGCGGGAACTCCTGCCCGCGCATCTCCTCGATGTCCTCGCGGATCTCGGCGGTGATCTCCTCGAGCTTCTCCTGCGTGAGCTCGTCGTCGGCCCGGATCGACGCGCCGGCGGCGGAACAGGTGAGGAGGGCGAACAGGAAGGCGATCGGGCGCATGGGCTTCTCCAGGGGCGTGCGGTTCACGGCGTGTTATGCGCCGGGCGAAGCGGCGTATTGCGTCGGGGCGGGCGCTCGATTGCAACCCCAGGAACCCGTTGGCAACATCTCGCCCACGCTCCTCCGGCCAACCCCCGCCCAGGACAGTCCATGCGGTCCAGCCGACCCCGCTTCCGCGCCGCCGCAGGCGTCGCCGCTCTGCTTCTCGGCCTCCTCGCGCCCGCCGCGGCCGCGCACACGGCGGCGCTCCCCTCCGCCCAAGACGAGGCCGGCGCCGTGGAAGCCGCCGCCGAGAACGAGGAAGAGGCCGCCGAGGAAGGTCCCGCGTGGATGAAGAAGATCGACGGCGCCATGGGCGACGTCAACAGCGCTTTGGGCAAGGTGATCTTCTGGCCCATCCCGATCCCCGGCGTCAGGGAGAAGAACGACGCGGGCGAAGTCGTGATGGTCGACGGGGAAGGCAACGTGGTCAGCCCCGATCCCGACGGCGGGTTCACCTGGACCGACGACGCGGGGGTCGTTCTCCGCTACACCGAGAACGAGGTCGAACCCAAGACCATCGGCGTGCCGCTGGCGGTCGCGGTCCTCGTCCTCGGCGCGATCTTCTTCACGTTGCGGATGGGCTTCATCCAGATCCGCGCCTTCGTTCACGCGATCAAGGTCACCGCGGGCAAGTACGACAACCCCGAGGACGAGGGCGAGGTCAGCCACTTCCAGGCCCTGTCGGCCGCGCTGTCGGCGACCGTCGGGCTGGGCAACATCGGCGGCGTCGCGATCGCGATCGGCACCGGCGGCCCCGGCGCCACCTTCTGGATGATCGTGGCCGGGTTCTTCGGGATGGCGTCGAAGTTCACGGAGTGCACGCTCGGACAGCTCTACCGCGAGACGCGCCGCGACGGCCGCGTGATGGGCGGCGCGATGCACTACCTCTCCAAGGGCTTCCAGGAGATGGGGCTCGGCGGCCTCGGCAAGGTCCTCGCGATCTTCTTCGCGATCGTCTGCATCGGGGCCTCGTTCGGCGGCGGCAACACGTTCCAGGTCAGCCAGTCGCTCGGCGCGCTGCAGCTCACCATCCCGTTCCTCGACGACTACCCGTGGGTCTACGGCATCCTGATGTCGGCGCTCGTGGCCGTCGTGATCCTCGGCGGCTTGCGGCGGATCGCGGCGACCGCCGAGAAGGTCGTGCCGCTGATGTGCGGCATCTACGTGCTCGGCGCGCTGTACATCCTGATCGCCAACGCGAGCTCCGTGCCCGGGGCCTTTGGGTCCATCGTCTCGAGCGCGTTCACGATGAAGGCCGGCTTCGGTGGCTTCCTGGGCGTCCTGGTCATCGGCTTCAAGCGCGCCGCCTTCTCGAACGAGGCCGGCATCGGCTCCGCGGCGATCGCGCACTCGGCCGCCAAGACGCCGTACGCGGCGCGCGAGGGTATCGTCGCGTTGCTGGAGCCGTTCATCGACACGATCGTGGTCTGCACGATGACCGCCCTCGTCATCGTGATCACCGGGGCCTACAACAACCCGGATTACGCGCACCACGTCGCCGCGGACGAAGGAGCAGCGCTCACGTCGAAAGCGATGGGACAGGTGATCAGTTGGTTCCCGTACGTGCTGTCGGCGGCGGTGTTGCTCTTCGCGTTCTCGACGATGATCTCGTGGTCCTACTACGGAGAGCGCTGCTGGGCTTACCTCTTCGGTGACGGCTCGTCCGTCGTGTACCGCCTGCTCTTCATCGTCTTCGTCTTCCTCGGCTCGGTCATCACCGCCAAGCAGGTCCTGAACTTCGGCGATCTGCTGATCTTCGGCATGGTCTTCCCGAACATCTTCGGTGTCCTCCTGCTCTCGGGCCGTGTGAAGACCAAGCTCGACGAGTACATGGCGAAGCTCAACGCGAACGAGTTCCCCACGTACAAGTAGCCGCCCGTGAGCAACACCGCCCCCCCTCCCACCGCGATCGCGCCGCTCGACCTCGCGGCGGAGCGCGCCGCCCTCGGCCCGGCCCTCGAGGAGGCGGTGCTCGCCGTGCTGCACGGCGGGCAGTACGTCCTCGGTCCGGAGGTGGAGCGCTTCGAGCGCGAATTCGCCGCGCTGTGCGGCGTCGAGCACGGCGTCGCCGTCTCGTCGGGCACCGACGCGCTCGTCCTGGGGCTGCGCGCCCTCGGCGTCGGACCGGGCGACCGCGTGCTGACCAGCCCCTTCAGCTTCTTCGCGAGCGCGAGCACGATCGCGTGGATCGGCGCCATCCCCGCGTTCTGCGACGTGGATCCGGAGACGGGCCTCCTCGACCCGGAGCTCGCAGGCGCGGCGATCGACGCGGAGACACGCGCCGTCGTCCCCGTCCACCTCTACGGCCAGCTCGCCGACACGGCCGCCTTCCGCGCGCTCGCCGACGCGCGCGGCATCGCGCTGCTCGAGGACGCGGCCCAGGCCCACGGCGCGACGCGGGACGGCCAGGGGCCCGGCGCCCTCGGGGACGCAGCCGCCTTCTCCTTCTACCCGACCAAGAACCTGGGAGCGGCCGGCGAGGGCGGCATGGTCGTCACGCGCGACGCCGCAACCGCGAAGACGCTCCGCGAGCTGCGCGACCACGGCAGTCCCGCGAAGTACGAGCACGCGTTCCTCGGCACGAACGCGCGCATGCACGCGTTCCAGGGCGCGGTGCTGAACGTCAAGCTCCCCCACCTCGCGCGCTGGAACGCGCGCCGGCGCGAGATCGCCGCGCGGTACGACGCCGCCTTCGCGGGCAGCGACGCCGTTCGCCCGCTGCGCCGGGAGCCCGGCTGCGAGCACGCGTATCACCAGTACACGGTCCGGATCGCCGGCGGAGAGCGCGACGCCGTGCTCGCGGGCCTGCGGGAGCGGCGGATCGGCGCCGCCGTCCACTACCCCACCCCGGTCCACCTCCAGGAGGCCGCGCGCGGGTGGGGCTACGGACCGGGCGATTTCCCCGCGGCCGAGCGCCTCGCCGCGGAGGTTCTCTGCCTCCCGGTGCACCCCTTCCTGGCCGACGGGGACGCCGACCGGGTGGCGGCGGCGGTGCTCGCGCTGACCGCGGGCTGACCGCACCCCTCGAAAGACCCGCAACCCCGTCCTAGGAAAGGGGTTCCGGCGGCCCACGAAAGTCCCTCGGCGGGCTCGAAACCCGCAGAGGCCCCGCCCGGTCATCGGCCGATAGAGGAACCCGGGCAGGCGGGTCCGCGCCGGCCCCTCCGCCTCCGAAAAGGCTCGCCCGACCCCACCCACCGTATGTCCCGACCGACCCAGCGCCTGCCGCTCCTGGCCCTGCCGAGCGCCGTGGTGCTCCCCGGCGCGGTGGTCACGGTGGAGGTCGCCCGCGAGGAGAACCTGCTGGCCCTGACCCGCCGGGCGGCCCCGGCGGCCGACCGCGCGGAGCGCTGCATCGTCGCCCCCCTGAAGGACCCGGCCGGCGCCATCGAGCCCGACGGCCTGGTCGGCGTCGGGACCCTGGTGCGCGTCGTCGCGGAAATGCAGCTTCCCGGCGGCACGGTGCGCGCGGTGCTGCACGGGCTGCGCCGCGTGCGCTTGATCGACGTGGCTGCGGAGGACGGCTTCCTGACCGCTTGCCCCGCCGACCTGAGCGGCGAGTCCGAGGCGCCCGTCGCCGGCGGCGAGGACCTCGAGCGCATCGTCGCGCTCCTCCACGCGCTGGCGCGGAGCGACCCGCGCTACGCCGGCGACCTCGCCACGCTCGTCGAGCACAACGCCGACGACCCGGCGCGGCTGTCCGACCTCCTGGCCGGCGACCTGCCGCTGGACTACTCCGAGCGCTCGCGCCTCCTCGCCGAGCCGGACCCCGCGGGCCGGATCGAGCTGATCAGCCGCTTCCTGTCGAACGCCCTCGAGCGCGCCCGGGTGGGCCACGCCGTCGAGGGCAAGGTGCGCGAGCGCATCCGCCAGTCGTTCCTCCGCGAGCAACTCGAGGTCATCCGCGACGAGCTCGGCGAGCCCGACCCGCACACGCGCGAGGCGGACCGGCTGGCGGACCGGATCGTCGCGACGCCGCTCTCCGACGCGGCGCGAAGAGCCGCGCTGCACGACCTCGAGACCCTGCGCCGGTCCGCACCGTCGTCGGCGGAGGCCGCGCGCGTGCGCAACCACCTCGAGTGGCTGCTCGACCTTCCCTGGTCGGACGGCTTCGACGAGCGCGAGGCCGCCGAGGAGGACCGCTTCGCGGAGGTCGCCCGCAGCCTCAACACGAGCCACCTCGGCCTCAAGGACGTCAAGGAGCGCGTGATCGAGTTCCTCGCCGTGCACCGTCTCGGCGGGGACGCCGACGGCGCGGTGGTCTGCTTCCTCGGCCCGCCCGGAACCGGCAAGTCGAGCATGGGGCGCGCGATCGCCCGCGCGCTGCGGCGCCCGTTCGCCGCGATCCCGGTCGGCGGAATGACGCACGAGAGCGAGCTCGTCGGCACCTCGTCCAAGCAGGAGGGCGGCGTGCCCGGTGCGATCCTGCAGGAGATCCACCGCCTCGGCCGCAACGACCCCGTGATCCTCCTCGACGAGATCGACCGGCTGAGCCTCGGCAACGAGGGCAACGCCGGCGGCGCGCTGCTCCAGATCCTCGACCCCGAGCACAACGCCGAGTTCGTCGACCACTTCCTCGGCGTGCCGTTCGACCTCTCGTCGTGCCTGTTCCTCGCGACGGCAAACGAGACCGAGGAGATGCCGGACGCGCTGCTCGACCGGCTCGAGATCATCGAGTTCGCCGGCTACACCGAGTCGCAGAAGCGCGCCATCGCGGGGAAGCACCTCCTGCCGCGCGCGCGCGCGGCCGCGGGCCTCGCGGACTGGCAGTTCAAGCTGAGCACGGCCGCGCTCGGCACGGTGATCCGGAGCTACACGGAGGAAGCCGGCGTCCGGCACCTCCAGCGGGTGCTCAACTCGCTCGCCCGCAAGGCGGCGGTGAAGGTGGTCCGCGGCGGCCGGGGGCTCTGGCTGCGCAAGGCCGACCTGCCGCGCCTCCTCGGTCCGCCGACCGTGGACGAGGACCTCCGGCTCCTCAAGCCGTCGGTCGGCGTCGCGACCGGTCTCGCCTGGACGTCGGCCGGCGGGGCGCTGCTCCCGATCGAAGCGCTCGCCATGCCGGGAAGCGGCACGACCACCCTTACCGGACAGGTCGGGGAGGTGATGCGCGAGTCGGTGCAGGCCGCCACCTCGTACGTGCGGACGCGGTTCAAGAGCCTCGGCGTCGCGCAGGACCTCCTGGACACGCTCGACATCCACCTGCACTTCCCCTCGGGCGGCACCCCGAAGGACGGGCCGTCGGCGGGGATCGCGGTGGCGACCGCGCTCGTCTCCCTGATCACGAGGGTGCCGGCGCGGCACGACGTGGCGATGACCGGCGAGATGTCGCTCCTCGGCAACGTGCTGCCGGTCGGCGGCATCCGCGAGAAGCTGCTCGCCGCCATCCGCGCCGGGTTCCCGGAGGTCATCCTCCCCCAGCGAAACGCCGAGGAGGTTCTGCGCCTCCCCCCCGAGATCCGGACGCGCCTCACGATTCACCTCGTCGACGACGTCCTCGAGGTGTTCGGTCACGCGCTTGTATCGCCCGCAACGCGCTCGGGGGCCCAGCCGCAACGTCCCAACCGGCGGCGCCGGGCCGCGCGCCAGGCGGACGACGGGGGTTCGCGCCGCAGACGCAAGCCGGCCGGCTGATCGCACTTGCGGGCCGGCCGCTCACGCCCCAAATTGTTTCTCCCGCCATGAGCTCCACACCGATCGCGATCGCGACGCTCCTCCTCGCCGGCGCGTGGCTCCTTCCGCAGGACCGACAAGAGCCCGCCGCCGAGCCTCCCCGGCAGGAAGCCGAGAAAGAGGAGGGCAAGGGCGAGAAGAAGGCCGGCGACGGGGAAGAACGCGCGCCCACCGGCACGACCGCATCGATCGCCGACATTCCGATCGAGGAACTCTCGGGCGCGGACCGCGAAGCCGCCGAGGCGCTGCTGCACGCGCGGCTCGAGGAGCAGTACTTCCTGACGTGCGACGGCAACGGCAACGGCTGGGTCTCGTTCCGCGAAGCGCGGGCGAGGCTGAAGATCGACCGAAGCGAGTACGCGCTCTTCGACGCGGACCGCGACGGCCGCGTCGATCGCGTGGAGTTCGGCAAGCGCTATCAGTTCACCATCGAGAACGTCGGCGCGTTCCGGCCGCCGACCGCTCCGAAGCGCTTCGGCGCGACGCAGGAGGGTTCCCCCCTCTCCTTCGACTTCAACGGCACCGGGGCGCTCGAGGTCGCCGAGGTGAGCGCGTTCCTCGCGGCGAGCGCGATCCCGATCCCGGCCGACGGGTTGATGGGCTACCTCGACGCGGACGAGTCGGGAGCGCTCGAGGAGGGCGAGATCGCCGAGGTGCTCGACGTGGTCGCGCCGTTCCTGCCCGATACCGCCCCGCTGACGGCGGAGGCCACGCCCCCTCCTACCACCGCTCCCGACCCGGAGCCGGAGGTGGAGCCGGTCGAGCCGCCCAAGACGGTGGAGGAGCTCTTCGGGGCGACGGTGGAGCGCGAGGTCAGGTTCGGAACGACGCCGCTTCCGCCGCGCATCGTCGGGCCGGTCCCGCACTTCTACCGCCTGGACAAGGACGAGGACGGCTACATCTCGAGCGCCGACCTGATGGATCTCTTGTCTCCGGCGAGCGTCGGCGTCCGCGCGGGCGCCGTGATCGCATCGGTCGACCGCGACGGCGACGGACGGCTCGACCCGGCCGAGTTCAAGGCGGCTTTGCAAAAACCCAAACAGGACTGAGGGTCGAGCCCCTGCTATCCTCTCGCGCCACCCGTTCCCGCAACAGGAGGCACGCCGGTTTGAAGAAGACCCTTTTCCCCGCTCTGTTCGTCGTCGCAGCCTGCGGTTCCACGGAGGAGCAAGCCGCCTACGAGGTGGCCTACGACACGTCGGTCAGCTCGTTCCGCTTCGTCTACCAGGCCGCGGTCACCGACGTCCCGGCGGACGCGAAGGCGGTGCGGGTCTGGATCCCGGTGCCGGAGGACACGCCGGAACAGGAGGTCTCGGACGTCGCCGTCTCGATCGAGGTGGGCGAGGCGCAGGCGATCCAGATCCCGCTGGACGACTTCCGGAAGGACACCTTCGGCTCGGGAAAGGACGCCGTGCACGTGGCGCTGAACGACATCGAGAACGGGGACGGCCGCTCCCTTCACGTGGCGTCGGAGGGCAGGCCCTTACAGCTCGAGCTCAGCTTCGACGTCACGCGCCGGGAAGCCCGGCGGCGCGATACGGCGAGCGACGTGGAGATCGCCGAGGCGCTCCAGCCGGACGGGATGATCCCGCTCGACGGCCAGGTCGGCGCCATCGCCGCTTCGCTCAAGACGCCTCCGAACGAGATGGAAGCGGCGCGCGAGCTTTACGACCACACGCTCGAGCGCATGCGCTACGACAAGCCCGCCGGCGGCGGCTGGGGTCGCGGCGACGCGGAGTGGGCGTGCGACGCACGCTTCGGCAACTGCACCGACTTCCACAGCTACTTCATGGGCCTCGCGCGCGCGAAGGGCATCCCCGCACGGTTCGAGATGGGCTTCCCCGTCCCGGGCGGCGACGACCACGAGGCCAAGGTCGGCGGCTACCACTGCTGGTCGTGGTTCTGGATCGAGGAAGAGGGCTGGATCCCGGTCGACATCTCGGAGGCCGACAAGAATCCGGAGCTCGAGGACTACTACTTCGGCACGCTCGACCCCAACCGGGTCTCGATGACCGGCGGGCGGGACCTCGTCCTGGACCCGGCGCCCGAGAACGGGCCGCTCAACTTCTTCGTCTACCCCTACGCCGAGGTCGACGGGGACCCCTGGGACAAGGTCGAGAAGTCCTTCCGCCGCTACCGGCTGAGCAAGTAGCCCGCGCTACCCGTGGAGCGGAATTAGCGGCTCGTGCCGCGGTCCGCCGTCGACGTCGCTGACAGCGAACTTGTTCTTGCCCTTCAGCGTGACCCCGGCCCAGGTTCCGTCGAGGCCGAGGACGTAGAAGTTCACGCCGAAGGCGGGGAGGCCGTCTTCCCCCATCAGGCCGGGCTGCCACTTCGCGGCGCGCTCCGCCTGGCGGGTGATGCGCTTCAGAACCTCCATGCCCGCGTCGAGCGGAGAGGCGCCCTGGCGCATGAGCTCGACGCAGGCGAAGGCGCCGTTGGAGAGGATCGCCGCCTCGCCGCGGCCGGTGGAGCCCGCCGAGCCCGCCTCCATGTCGCAGTAGAGGCCCGCGCCGACGATCGGCGAGTCGCCGACGCGCCCGGGGATCTTGTAGGAGAGCCCCGAGGTCGTCGTCGTGCAGGACACCTCCCCGGCCGCCGAGAGCGCGGAGCAGTGGATCGTGCCGTAGGTGAAGTCGGGCCCCTCCTCCTTCCGCAAGGAGCCGTGCTTCTCTCCTTTCGTCGGCGGGGGCGCCGGCGGGGGCGGCGAGAGACGGTCGTCGCGGTCGCTCATCGACTCCTTCCAGCGCATCCAGATCCGGCGCGCCTCCTCGGTCAGAAGCTCGGTGTGGGGATGCCCGTGCGACCGCGCGAATTCGTAGGCGCCGCGGCCGACGATCAGGCAGTGGTCCGTTCGCTCCATCACGAGCCGCGCCACGGCCGAGGGGTGGAGGATGTTCTCGATGCAGGCCACCGCGCCGGAGTTGTGCGTCGGGCCGTGCATGCAGGCGGCGTCGAGCTGGACGACGCCGTCCTCGTTGGGGAGGCCGCCCAGACCGACCGAGCGGTCGTTGGGATCCGCCTCCACCCGCTGCACGACGCCCAGGGCACAGTCGAGCGGGTCCGCGCCCTCCTGGAGCTTGGGCCACCACTCCCGCATCCCGGCCAAAGCATTGGCGCTCCCCACCATGGCGGGTCCGGCGGCAGGCGGGCGGCGGCGGGCGGCGCGCGCGGGACGGGCCAAGGCGGCTCCGGCGCCCAGGCCGGCTGCGCCGCGCAAGACGGCACGCCGGTCGAGTCGACGGGGGTCGGGCCGACGTCGATCGGAGGTCTCGGAGGCGGAGGCGGGCTCTTTCATGGGCCCATGGGACCACGAAGGCGGAAGCCGCGGAAGCTCGATACATGAAACGGCCGCCCCCAGGCCGACCTCGGTCAGCCTGCGAAGCGGCCGTCTCGTTCCCGGGACACGCCCTCCTGAAACCGGCCAGTGCAGGTGGGCACGGGGCTGACCATCCTGGAAGCCTCGGCGGCGCAGGACCGCCGGAGCCTCTGGTCCGCCGACCATCGGCTTCCCCGTTGATCCGAGACAACCCTGGGACGGACGGGCCAAGGCCCCATGTTCCCCATTTGTTGGGGATCCTAGCCTGCATCCCTGACCAGGCTTTGCCGAGATCGCCGTGGACGCCGCCAGGTTGCGGCTTCGCGACAGAGAAGCGCGGAGTCGACCTTGACGGGTCGTCGAGCACTTCGAGGGAGCGAAGATCGCGAGATGGCGAGCGGCTACGACGATCTCGGTGAAGCCTGGTCAGGGATGCAGGCTAGCGGCCTTCTTCGTGCTTCGGGGGCGCCTCGGCCTCGGGGCCCAGGCACTGGGTGCGGAGCCACATCCGGGCTCCGTAGCTCCAGCTCTTCCAGGCCTCGACGTTCTCCAGGAGCTCGACCGCGCTCGCGGCGTCCACGCGGACCTCCTCCTCGATCTGGAGGCTCCGGAGGTAGCGGTCCAGGTCGCCCGGCCGCGGGTCGGCCATGGCCAGGGCCGTCGCCAGGAGAGCCGTTCCCGTCCGGCGCATCTCCTCGGGATCGACGAACTCGACCCGGTCGAGGCTCGTGTGGTAGGTGAAGTCCGTGAAGTGCCAGAAGAGCACCGCCGGCACCCCCATCTTGATGTAGACGTCGTGGTCGCTGCCGCCCTCCCAGGGGTGGTCGGCGGTGGTCCAGCCGCCGGCGTGCACCGAGACGTCCGCCATCGCGCAGCGGGCGATGACCGACAGGCCGTTGGGGAAGATGTACTCGTCCTTCGGGTCGTAGGCGCCCCAGGGAGTGTGCTCGTCCGGCGGCAGGACGGACTGGGCGCCGGGGTCGGGATGCCGCTCCAGGAGCGCGATGGCGCCGGTGTCCCGCGACTGCCCCGTCATGTCCGAGGAGATGCCGGCCACGGGCGTGCGGCTGGTGGACTCCAGCCACATCTCGGTCTGGCGAAACTCGTCGCCCCAGATGAAGACCACGCTGCGGTCCGGCCAGGAAAGCTGGCCCTCGTCGAGCAGGCCGGCCAGGCTGCGGGCCCCTTCGAGCAGGCCGGCGATCCCGGAGGCGTTGTCGCAGGCCCCCGGTTCCTGGATGTGGCTGGAGATGGCCACCGCCTCGTGGGGGCGCTTGGCGCCGACGATGGTCGCGACCAGCGTGCGCAGGGGCCGCTCCTCGAACTCGACCTCCGCCTCGAAGGCGAGGTGCGCCCCGCCGGCCTCGACGGCTTCGCGGATCAGCTCGTGGCTCGCGGGCGAGATCTGGCACACCGGCATCTCCGTGTCGGGGGCCAGCTCGCGGAACTGGATCGCGTCGAGATGGCGCTCCCTGCCCGACGGATCGACGTTGAACGGGAAGAGCGACGACGACACGATCGCCACGGCGCCCTTGGCCTTGGCGCGCTTGAGGACCTGGCGCGCGCTGGCGTCGGTGACGAGGATCGAGCCCGGCTCGAGGTCGGCGAGGTGCAGCGCCACCGGCCCCTCGACCGAGCAGGAGCGCACGTTGACGGGCAACATCGTGCGGTCGCGGTCGTTCTCCACCTCGAACGCGTGGAGCGTCGCGGGCTCGCCGCCGTCGGGCTTGAGCCGGAGCTTCGCGCGCTTGGGGGTCCACGCCGGGTGGGAGCGTTCGCGCTCCAGGATCTTGAGCTCGAGCCGCGGGTGCGAGCCGAAGCCCGCCCCCTTGAGGGTGCTCTCGACGTGGTCGAGCACCGCGTCGTAGCCGGGGCTCGCCGGAGCGCGGAAGTAGGGGTCGGCGAAGCGCACGGTGTCCATCGCCCGCTTGGTGCGGAAGGCGTCGAAGAGGGGTCCGGCGAAGCGCGCCGGCCCGCTGTCGCCCATCGCCACGCCGGGACCGCGGTGGTCGAGGTCGACGGCCGGCTCCGCGCTGTCGATCGTGTCGCGCGCCTGAAGCAGCTCTTCGAGGTCGGGTGTGGTCTCGCAGGCGACGAGGAGCGCCGCGGCACCTCCGACCAGGACCAGGGCAGCGCGACGGGACCGGGGGACACGCGGTCGCATGGGAGCTCTCCTTCTCAGGATTCCACGTATTTGTCGATCAGGAGACCGAGCCGGTCCCTTGCCTCCGCCGGAATCCTCGCGGGGTCGGTCATGATCGCAAACCGGAGCGCATCCTTGCAACCGCAGGTTCGCTCGGCCGGGACGCGGCCCGCGGCGACCTGGATCAGGCTCTTCGCGTTGCCCACGTTCTTCCGCATGATCTCGAGCACGGCCTCGACGGTGACGTCGTCGTGGGTCTCGTGCCAGCAGTCGAAGTCCGTGGCCATCGCAACCGTCGCGTAACAGATCTCGGCTTCGCGGGCGAGCTTGGCCTCCTGGAGGTTGGTCATCCCGATCACGTCGACTCCCCAGGAGCGGTAGATCTTCGACTCGGCGCGCGTCGAGAACTGCGGACCCTCCATGTTGAGGTAGGTCCCGCCGTCGTGGACCTTCAGCCCGACCTCGCCGGAGGCCGCGAGGAGAACGGCGCGCACGTCGGCGCACACCGGGTCGGCGAACATCACGTGGGCGGCGACGCCGTCGGTGAAGAAGGTGTCGGGGCGGTGCCGCGTGCGGTCGAAGAACTGGTCGATGACGACGAAGTCGCCGGGCTCGATGTCCTCGCGCATCGAGCCGACGGCGGAGATCGAAAGGATCTGCGTCACGCCCAGCCGCTTCAGCCCCCAGACGTTCGCGCGGAAGTTGATCTCCGACGGGCTGATGCGGTGCCCGCGGCCGTGGCGCGGCAGAAACACCATCCGAACGCCGTCGAGCACGCCCGTGATGAACGCGTCGGACGGCTCGCCGAAGGGCGTCGCGAGCGCGACCTCCTCCACCTCCCCGAGCGCCTCGATCTCGTACAGCCCGGAGCCGCCGATGACTCCCACGACACGTTCTTCGCTCATCGATTCCCTCGCGGTTTGCTCGCCTTTTGACCCGGCTTCTTGCCTGCGCTTCGGCGCGTGTTTCGATCGGCACGGCCGGTCTTGCCCGTGCCCTTTCGCCGGTTCCGGTCCTTGCCCTTGCCGCGCCCCTTCGGTTGGTTCGCCTCGCCGACACCGTGCGCGAGCAGACGTTTCACGACGAGCGTCGCGTACGCCCCGCGCGGCAGCTCGAAACGAACCTTCACCAGGCTCCGGTTGCGGTTGAGCGCGTCGTCGACGGCGGGCCGGACGCGCAGGAAACGCGGGACGAGAAGGAGCGGACGGTCCTCGCCCTTGAGCTGGAACCCGGGGACGCCTTCGACGTGGAAGTGGTCCGCCACCATGTGCTCGCGCGCGAGCGCGTCCTCGAGGAAGCCGAGCTCCTCGGGATCCTCGACGTCCTCGAAGCGGTCGCCCGGCAGGCGGAACGTCCGCCTGGTAGCGAGGGCGGCCGGCACAACTCCGGAGAAGCCGACGAGCGGCCCCTCCTCGCTGTCCACGACGATCCGCTGCTTCACGGGCACGTGCTTGCGCACGAGCTCGGCCACGGCGCGGTTCCACACGTGCGACTGGTACGCGTAGAGGTGGATCAGACGCACCCGGGAAGCGACGTGGAAGAAGGCGCCCGCGAAGTCCTCGGGGTTCTTCGCCAGGTGCTCGAAGATCGAGTGGTGCTCTCCGAACTTGCCGGCGATCCCGCGGCAGGCCTTCCAGTCCCCCCACTTGGCGGCGAGCGACTCCTTGAAGCGCCGGTAGCGCTCCGCCTCGAACGGCCCGACGCCGGTGAGCAGCGCGCGCAGGGCCTTCTCGTGGTTGCCCTTCATCAGGTCGCGCGCGATCCAGCCCTGCCCGTGGCGCAGGTTGCCGAACCGCTGCTCGTCGAAGTAGTTGACGACGCCGTGCTCGCGCACGAGCGGGAGGTTCTTGCGCAGCGTCGCGACGTCGCGCCGCTCGAGATCTCGCACGGTGATCTCGAACGCGTTGCCGAGGCTCGCGGCGCTCGACATCTCCTCGAGCGCGAAGCCGATCGGCTCGACGATGAGCTCGCGGGTCCGCAGCTTGACCGGCCGGCCGCCGGGCACCGTCATGTGCTGGATGGTGATCGCTTGCTTGTCCTTCAAGCCGGCGAGGGCGACGTCGCCGACGTCGACGCCCGCCTCGGCGGCGAGCTGCCGCGCCGCGTCGGCGGAGGTCAGCTTGCGCTTGGTGACGCGATAGAGCCGGTGGTCACCGCGCTCCTGCACGAACCCCTCGGCCAGGAGCTCGCGCACGCGGAAGTCGCCGATCCGCTGTTTGAGCTTCACCGCCGCCTCCGCGGCCGCGGCCGCTTCGTCCGCGCGCCGGGGGCGGCGGACCGTCCGAAGGCGCGCACCTTCGAGAGCTGCTTGAGCGTCCGCTCGAAGTCCTTGGGCAACGGCGCCTCGACGCGGATCTCGTCGCCGCCGCCGGCGGACGGAAAGGCGATCTCGCGGGCGTGGAGCGTCAGCCGGTCGATCAGCGGGCGCTCGGCGCGACCCCGCTTCGCGCGGTAGTCGGATTTGATCTCGGAGAGCAGCAGCGCGTCCCGGCGCCCGTAGTACGGATCGACGGCGAGCGGGAAGCCGGACGCCGCGAGGTGGACTCGGATCTGGTGCGTGCGACCCGTCAGCGGCTCGCACGCGAGCAGCGTGTAGCCGCGATAGCGCTCCGCGACGGAGATGCGCGTGCGCGAGGGCTTGCCCCCTCGCTTCTGCACGCGCATGCGACCGCTCTTTCGCGCGTCGCTGTCGAGCGGCAGGTCGATCATCTCGCTCTCGCCGTCCGCGAGCGGGTGCTCCCCCTCGACCAGCGCGAGATAGGACTTGCGCACCCCTCCGCCGTCCCAGGCCGCGCGCAGGGCGCGCTCGGCCTCCAGGTGCTTGGCGACCACCACGCAGCCCGACGTGTCCTTGTCGATGCGGTGGACCAGGCGCGGGCGGAACGAGAGGGCGACCTCGCCCGGCTCGCGGGTCTCCTCGTCCGGCTCGCGGTCGAGGGCGATCTTCATCAGCGCCCCCGAGAGCGAGGCGAGGTGCCGGTGCCACCGCTCGGGCTCCACCGCGAGGCCCGCCGGCTTGTTCATCACCATCACGTCGTCGTCCTCGTGCAGGATCGGCACCTCGATCGAGGGGGCGACCGGCTCGAACGCCGGCATCCCGTCCTCGTCGAAGTCGACCGTGAGCACCTGTTGGTGGCGGAGCCGCTGCGACGGGTTGGCGGCGCACGCGTCGACGAGCACGCGGCCCTCGCGCACCTCGCGCCGGACGAACCCCTTGGTCAGGCCCGGATAGACGAGACACAGGTACTCGTCCAGCTCGAGGCCGGCGCTCTCCAGGGGGACGACGAGGTACTCGCTCACGGCGCGCGGTGGTTGTCTCGGGGCGCAAGAGCCCGGGCGCGGTCAGACGTCGACGCGGTCGGCCCCGGCCGCCGCCGACGTCAGGACCTCGGGCCGAAGCCCGCCGACGAAGGGCAGGTTGCGGTAGCGTCCGGCGTAGTCGAGGCCGTACCCGACGACGAAAAGGTCCTCGACCTCGAAGACCTTGAAATCGGCCTCGAAAGACACCGCCCGACGCGACGGCTTGTCCAGAAAGACGCAGGATCTGACGTCGCGCGCACCGCGTCGCGTGAGCTCGTCCGTCAGCGCCTGCAGCGTCCGGCCGGTGTCCAGAATGTCGTCGACCAGAAGCAGCGTTCGGCCTTCGATCTCGTCGCCCGCCGGGAAGTAGTTCACCTCCAGCTCGCCGGAGGTCGTGCCCTCGCGATAGCTTTGCGCGGACACGAAGGCAAGCTCCAGGGGGATCGGAATGCGCCGGATCAAGTCCGAAGCGAACACACAGGATCCCTTCAGCACGGAGACGACCGTAAAGTCGACCCCCCGGTAGGCCTCGGTCACCTCCGCAGCGACGCGGTCGATTCCACCGAGGATCTCCTGCTCGGAGAAGAGGATTCTTTCGACGTCATCGTGCACGGCAGAACTCCGAAGCTGGGGAAAAACGGCCCTGATCGGTGCCCTGGAGGCCGTTTCTGCGCGTTTCGCGGCCTCGGGGGAGCCGGACAATCTAACAGATCTTGAAGGGGAATTCTCGCTCGCAAACCTTGAGGAACCGGGGGCCGATGTTAGATTCGATTCGAACCGGGAAGGACTTCAACTCCTGGAGTCCAGACCTCTCCCGGCAGGGAACCCGGTTTCGTTTTTTCCCCTTCTGGGGCAAAGGAAGGGAAGCAAAGGCACCCCGTAGTCACGGTCCTTCCCCCAGGCCCCTCCCTGGAGCTCTCCTGATGTCATCCACGACGGAATCCACGTCACGACGGAAGTACAAGCGCCGCACGGACGAGGAACGGATCGCCGATCTCGAAGCCAAGATCGCGGATCTCAAGGCGCGCGAGGACGCGAAGAAACGCAAGGACGATCCGCTGATCCGGGAAATCCCGAAGATCCAGCGACGCCTCCGGAAGTTCGCGCAAATGGCGGCCCAGGTCGACCGGCTGGACGTCGCCAACTCGACGACGGCGTTCGTCGCGAGCCTCGACCGCATGGCGCGCTCGGACCGGCTCAAACCGGCGCGCCTGATCACGGACGAAGAAGAGGAGCTGGCCGAAGGCGAAGCCTAGGCCGAGCTAGGGGCCTGTCCGAGTATTGGCCGCACCCGCACGGCGCCCTCTCGAACGCAGCCCCGCGTCGGGGGCCCCTTCGAAACGCTCCGCAGGACCGTTTCGATTCCGCCTACGCGGAACCGGGGCTTACCTTCCTCAGCGTATCGCGGTGGATACGCGGTCGTCGTCGCTCCTTGATCCGCCGCGAGAGATGCGAGCGTGCGGGCACGGCGAGTACTCGGACAGGCTCCTAATCGTCTTTCGCTGCGGCGAGCCGCACTTCCTCGGCCAGGGAGGTGCGGTACCACCAGCCGACCTCATCGGTGGTCGCCGCGCGTTCCCAGGACTCCATGTCGTCCAGCAGGAGGACGATGGCGTCGTGATCGGGGCGGTCGGCGTCGGGCAGGAGGACGTGATCGACGCCCGCCAACTGGAGGTCGAGCGCCACGGCCGCTGGGTCCGGCACGCGCCGGCCGGTCACCAGGTCGAAGAGATCCGGAGCGGTGCGGCTCCACCGGAGCAACCGTTCCCCGTCGGGCTCGGCGAACGGGCCGAAGAGCGCCGGCCGCTCGTGCCGCGTCTGCCAAGTCGACGCGACGTGCGGCCCCCACGCGTGCGTGAGCGTGCAAACCGCTCCGCCGCGGGAACCGCCGTCGTCGCGCGGAAGCTCGGCGATGCGCTCGACGGCCTGCGGGTGCGCGACCTCGAAGGTGGTCCAGGGTCCGACCCAGAGCTCGAAGAGCATCCAGACGCCGAGCGCCGCGGCGATCCGCCGACGCGGCGCGGCGCAAAGGGCCTGGAACCCCATCCCGGCCGCGATCGCGGCCGGCAGGAGGACCAGGGACCAGGCCGCCCCGGGCGGCACGACGCGCCACCAGGGCGCGGGCAGGAGCACGAGCGCCACGAGCGCCCAGCGCCGCGCCCGCGGAACGCGCCACGCCGCGAAGCCCGCCAGAGCGACCAACGCGAGGCCCGGGTGCAGCTCGACCTCCTTGTCGAACGCGAGGCCCAACCACGGGTGAAGATCCGCGGGCAGAAGCAACGACCCCGGTCCCATCCGCGGGACGTCGCCGTGCGCGCCGAAGGTGAGAAACAGCTCACGCCCGCCGGCCAGCTCGCGGGCGAGCGGCCACGCGGCGAGCCCGGCCGCGGCGACGAACCAGAAGAGCGCGATCGGGTCTAGGAGGCCCCCGCGCGGCGCGACGCGCTCGTCCTCGGCGGTCGCGGGCGCCATGGCCGCAAGGACGAGAGCGCAGACGAGGAGCAGGAACGCCCCCTGGACCGAGGCCAGAGCCTGGAGGCCGAAGACCGCCCCGGCCCCGAGAGCCGATCCCCAACGGCGCTCGCGCACCATGCCGAAGCGCGTCCGCATCCATCGGAGGAAGAGCAGGAGAAAGAGCGGCGGCAGCGGTCCGCCGACCGCATAGGGGTCCTCGAGCGCGCCGTGCACCGCCGCCGGCGCGAAGCTCCAGCCGAGGGCGGCGACCGCGGCCGCCCACGGGCCGAGCTCGAGCCAGCGCGCGAGGAGCCACGCGGCGGCGAAACCCGAAGCAAAGAGGAAGAGGATCAGCGCGTTGAGCGCGAACGGCGTCCCGCGCCAGCGCTGGAGCGGCGCGGTCAGCCTGGCCCAGAGCAGCGGGTGCCCTTCGGTCAGGAGCGAATGCCCCTCGGGGTGGAACACCTCGCGCGCGAAGTACGCGGGCTCACCGCGCTCGGCCGCCTCGCGCGCTCGCCAGAGCTTCCAGACCCACGCGTGCTGCCCGGCCGTCTCCACCGTGGAGCGTGCCGGGTCATGGGAGAGCGAGCGGTCCGCCTCTCTGGCCAGGGGCCACGTCCACGCCACCGCGAGAACCAGCCCCGCCAGGAGCACGGCGAAGGGTTCGTACGCTCGCACGCCCGAGAAACTACCATCCCGCCATGGAACGCCATCCGTCGATCGAGCTTCTCGCCTCCGACACGCTCTACCGGGGCCGCGTCTTCGAGCTGGTCGTGGAGACGCTGCGCCTGCCGTCGGGGCTGGAGCAGCGGATCGAGGTCGTCGACCACCCCGGCGCGGTCTGCATCGCCCCGCTTCTCGACACGGGGGAGCTGGTCCTGGTGCGCCAGTACCGCCACGCGACGGGCGACTGGCTGTTGGAGCTGCCGGCCGGGCGCCTCGAGGCGGACGAGCCGCGGCGCACCGCCGCCGAGCGCGAGCTGGAGGAGGAGACCGGCTACCGTGCCACGGAGTGGGAGGAGCTCGCCGACTTCTATACCGCCCCCGGCTTCTGCTCCGAGCGGATGACGCTCTACGTCGCGCGCGGACTGCGGGAGGTGGAGGGCGGCGGTCTGGCCCACGACGAAGACGAGGAGTTCGAGCTCGTGCGCCGCCGGCCCGAGGACCTGCTCGGCGGCGACGTGCGCGACGCGAAGACGCTGCTGGCGATCGGGCTGCTCCTCGCGCGCAAGGCGTAGGGGCGGCGTCGACGAGGTAGTCGTACCCGCCTTGCGTCCCGGTCAGCCGGCCGCGCCGGTCCAACCGAAGAACCGCGCCCGGCGCGACGAGGAGGAGGTCGCCACCCCTCCGCCCAACGGCACGCTCGAACACCTTGAGCGGGAGCCCGTTCGCCTCCGACTCCACGGGACCGCCCGGGCCGAGCAGGAGCCCCGCGGCACCGGCCGCGGGGACGATCCACACGCGGGCCTCGCCCGGCACCGGAGCCATGTGCGCCTCGCGCCAACCGGTCGCATGGTCCCACAGCGGGCGAAGTCCGGCGTCGAGGAGGTGGACGCGGCCCTCCTCCTCCGCGTACGCCCACCACGATCCGTCGGGCCCGACCGCGACGTCGCGAACCGGCCCCGCGACGCGGCGCGCGGCGAGAAGCGCCGGTGGGTCGTCCGCGTCGTAGACGCGCAGCTCGCCCTCGCCGTCGCCGACCAGGACGCGCCGCGCCCGTGCCGCCGCGCAGGTGGCTCCGGGAAGGCGCACGACGAGCTTGGCGACGCCGTGGCCCTCGAAGCGCAGTACGCCCTCCGAGACGACGACGAGCAGCGCGCCGTCCGCTCCGGGCGCCGCGTGGAGCGGCGGCTGCACCGGCCGGCGGTCCAGCGGCTTCCCGGAGGCGTCGAAGCGGAGCACCGCGTGGCTCCCCCGCGGCGAGCCCTCCTCCGCGGCGATCACCCAGGTGCCGCCGCCGGGTCGCGGCGCGACCCGCAGGGGGAAGGGAACCGGCGCGGAGACGGACTCGTAGAGCTCCGCGTCGAGCCCGACGACGCGCCCGGCGTCCCGGTCGGCGATCCAGAGCCGCACCTCGCCCGGCTCCCAAGCCGGGTGGAGCGCCGCGCTCAGCCAGCCGAGGAGAATCGTCGTCCCGAGGCCGACGGCCAGACCGAGAAGCGCTCGTCCCATCGGGTGCGGGACCGGCGCAGCGCCGGGACGGTTACCGCCCGCGCCCGGCTTCTTTCAGCTCCGGCCCGCGACGCGGTAGGAGTTCCACACGAGGAACGCGAAGCCGCCCACCACGCAGAGCACCATCGCGAGCATGAAGAGGATGGAGTAGTTGAAACCCTCCATCAGCCGCGAGTGCTCCTCGGAAGCGACCGCCCCCTTGCAGCTCTCTCACGTCCAGCCCGAGGGCGCGAGGAGCACCCAGGCAAGAGCGGCCAGAACGGCCTGGCGGAGAAGCGGGAACGGGGAACGCGGCGTCATCGTTCGAGATCCGGACGCCACTACTCTACCGCCGCCTCGGGGTTCCACCAATAGAGGCAGAGGTACACCAGGACGCCCGTCACCGACACGTACATCCAGATCGGCCACGTCCAGCGCGCGAGGCGCCGGTGGCGGTCCCAGTCGCGTCGGTACGCCCGCCAGAGCGTCAGGAGGACCATCGGCAGGTTCACCGCGGCGAGCACGACGTGCGTGAGGAGCATCGCGTAGTACGCGACCTTGACCGCCCCCTCGCGCCGGAAAGGCGTGGGACCGACCTCGGACTGCACGCCGAAGTGATAGGTCAGGTAGCTCGCCAGGAAGGCCGCGCTGACGACGCTCGCGGCGATCATCACGCGGGCGTGCGCCACGCGCCGGTCGCGCCGGATCAGGACGAAGCCCACGGCGAGGAGCACCGCCGCCGTGGCGTTGAGGCTCGCGTTGAGCGCGGGGAGGTTCGACACCGCGCCCTTCAGTCGACCGCCGATCCCTCGAGGAACTTCACGCGCTCGACGAGCAGCGCCAGCTCGTCGCGGTCCTCGGAGTCGTACCAGCCGCGGATCCTGCCCCGCGCGTCGATCACCGCGAGCCGGCGGTCGTGCGTCAGGAGGTCGCCGGTCTCCGGATGCGGCTCGTCGAGGCGCGCCACGGGCATCTTGAAGCCCCCGCGCACCAGCGCGTGGATCGCCTCCTCCTCGCCGGTGAGAAACGTCCAGCGCTCGGGATCGGCGCCGTAGGCCTCCGCGTAGCTCGCGAGCCGGGCGGGATGGTCGCGCGCCGGATCGATCGTGATGGAAACGAGGTGCGCGCCGGTGCCTTCGATGCGGCGCGCGACGTCGCTCATCGCCGCGGTGATCCGCGGGCACGGGCCGGCGCACGTCGTGAAGATGCTCGCCATGACCCACGTGCGGCCGCGCAGGGTCTCCAGTGTGACGGTCTCCCCCGTCTGGGACGTCAACTCGAAGTCCGGGAGCGCTCCGAAGTCGGTCGGGTCGTCCGCTTCAGCGGCCGCTTCGGGCCCTTCGCTCCCGCCGTAGCCGGCGCGCGTTGGTTCGCCCCCTCCGCAGGCCGCGGCCAGAGCGCCGACGACGCCCGCTGCGAGGGTCCGACGCCAGACGTTCAGACGTTCACTCCTCTTCGGCGCGTTCCGAGTGCGCCTTCTCGTCGCGCAAGAGGAGGTTCTGGAAGCCTCCGGTCTCGTTGTCGTACATGGTCCCGATCGGGTGATCGAGCACGTCATCGCCGTGGCTGACGTCGGGGCTGACGTAGCCGTAGATCACCAGGATCAGGAGCGGCGTCGGAAGGATCAGGCTCTTGACGACCCAACCCTCGAACTTGAGGTGCATGAAGTACACGGCGATCAGCCAGCCCTTGTAGAAGGCGCAGATCCCGAGGCCGCTCCACAGCAACATCTTGTTCCAGTCCGCTCCCGCCATCCCCCAGACCACCTCGACGACGGTGGCGACGAAGAGCAGTGCGAAGACCTTTTCGGCGTTGAAGTGTCCCTTTTCCGACATGGCTTTGGACTAGAACAGGTAGACGATGGTGAAGAGGAGCACCCAGACGAGGTCGACGAAGTGCCAGTAGAGACCGGCAAGCTCGATCCCGAGGTAATTCCGCTCCGAATAGCCGCCGCGCAGCGCCTTGAACCAGGCGCAGACCAACCAGATCACGCCGACGACCACGTGGGACCCGTGGAAGCCGGTCATGATGTAGAACGTCGACCAGAAGATGTCGACGTTGGGCAGCGAGCCGTGTTTCACGAGCTCGAAGTACTCGTAGACCTGCACGCTGACGAACGCGCTCCCGAAGAAGATCGTCAGGCCGAGCCACATCAGGATCCCGCCGCGATCGCCGCGTTGCGCGGCGAAGAGCGCGCGCACCATCGTCCACGAGCTGATGATCAGGACGAACGTGTTGATGGCCGTTAGGAACACGGCCAGCCTGTTCTCCGGGTTCGGCCACGCCGCGGTGCCGCTCCTCAGGATCACGTACGCGCCGATCAGGCCGGTGAAGAACATCACCTCGGTGGCGAGGAAGAGCCAGATGGCGAACTTCCCGCGCTCGACCGGCGGTCCGCTGTCGTAGTCGTAGACCGGGTGGTGAGCTCGTGGGGCGTCGACCGCGGGGTCGTAGGTGGCGATGGCGTCGCTCATGGGGACTAGAGGGCGAGAACCCGGTGCACGACCGGGTCGAAGAGGACCAGGGAGAAGGAGAGCGGCAGGTACGCGAGCGAGGTGAGGAGCACCGCTCGGGCTCGCTTCCGCGTCTCCCGGTGGGCGAAGGCCGCGGACGCGGCCAGGTAGGTCGAGCCGAGGACCAGCGCGCCCGCCGCGTAGACGAGGCCGGCGTCGCCGCGCACCGCCGGCAGGAGCGACACGGGCAGGAGCACCAGCGCGTAGAGGAAGGACTGCCGCCCCGCGCAACCGTCGGAATCGGGCAGCGACGGGAGCATCTTCATGCCCGCCCGGCGGTAGTCGTCGCGGTACAGCCACGCGATCGCGAGAAAGTGCGGGAACTGCCAGACGAAGATCACGCCGAAGAGCATCCAAGCCCAGCCGCCCGGCGCGCCGGCGATGGCGACGTAGCCGATCAGCGGCGGCATCGCGCCGGGGATGGCGCCGATCGTCGTGTTGAAGGACGAGAGCCGCTTGAGCGGCGTGTAGACGAGCACGTACGCGAGCAGCGTCGCCAGCGCCAGCAGCGCGGAGAGCGCGTTGAACTCCACGGCGAGCCCCGCGGTTCCGGCCGCGGCGAGCGCCGCCGCGGCGAGCACGGCGTCGCGCATGCGCACCCGCCCGGTGACGAGCGGGCGCTGCCGCGTGCGCTCCATGCGCGCGTCGAGGTCGCGCTCGGCCACCTGGTTGAAGATGCCGGCGGACGCGGCGGTCAGGCCGACGAAGCAGGCGGCCAGGGCGACGCGCAGGAGGTCGGCGCCGGGGCCCGAGGCGAGCAGCGCCCCGGTGAACGCCGCGAGGACGACGAAGACCGCGATGCGCGGCTTCGCCAGGACGAGCCAGTCGGCGGGCCCGGCGGCGCGCGGCGTCGAGACGGTGGTCGTCTCGACCCTCATCGCGCGCCCTCGGGGCTGGGCAGCCCGGCCCGCGGCGCCGCGAGCGGCCGCGCCTGGAACAGGCGGAAGGACCAGAGGGCGATCGCGACGGTCTGCGTCAAGAGCAGCGCGCCCCCGAGCACGTGCGCGATCGAGAGCACCCACTCCGCCGGCCCGATCGCGCCGGGACGGAAGCCGACCCAGGCCATCATCCCGAGGAGGATCTGCAGGCCCAGGAGGAGATGAAGGCGCAGGGCCGCGGGCCGGAGCACGTTTTCACCGCCGCGCTCCGCCGCGGAACGCAGCGCGCCGGCCAGGGCGAGAACGGCGAAGAAGGCCAGCCCCGCGCCGGCGAAGTGCAGGGCGAGCCAGAGCTCGTTCCCGGCCTCCGGCTGCGGGCGGAGCGCGTGGCGGTAGACGGCGCCGAGCACGACCTGCCCGAAGACGACGAGCGAGGCGGCGACCGCGAGGAACCGCAACGCGCCCCCACCTTGCTCGCGCCGCGTCGGCGTCGTGCGCCAGCGCGCCGACGTCACGAGCGCCGACACGCCGAGGAGGCAGAACACCGCCTGCGCGGCCACGCCGTGCAGGAAGGCGAGATTCGGGCTGTTCTCGAGCACGCGGAACCCGCCGAGGGCCCCCTGCGCACAGACGGCCGCGAGCGCGGCGGTCGCGGTCCACGCGGCGGAGCGGCGCGCGGAGCGCCACGCGCAGGCGCAGGCGGCGATGGCGGCGAGTCCGACCAGCACGCCGAACAGCCGGTGGGTGTGCTCGACGAAGGTCTCGGTGTCGCGGAGCCACTCCTCGATCGGGAAGAAGAGCAGGAAATGCCCCTCGGCGATCAGCCAGCCCTCGACCGCCATCCCCGCTCCGAGCGTGGTCACCGATCCGCCGAAGAGGACGAGCGGCACGGCGCACGCGAACGCGGCCACCGCCAGGCGGTGGGCCCAGCGCAGGCTCGTCGTCGTGTCGATCGCGTGGCTCGCTTGGCTCATCGGGGGTCGGCGCTCAGAGCTTGCGCGTCTGCGGGAGGTAGTCCTCCTCGACCTCGGGACCGCTGTACTCGTAGGGACCGCGGTGGACCTCGAGTTGGTGGTCGAAGTTGCCGTGCCCCGGCGGCGACGGCGCCTGCCACTCGAGCGTGGTCGCCTGCCACGGGTTGCGGCCGACGCGCCGTCCCCAGAACAGCGAGTGGAAGAAGTTGATCACGAAGAAGATCTGCCACGCGAAGAGTGCGAAGGCGCAGTAGGAGATCGCCTCGTTCAACGGCTGCAGGTGCGCGTAGATCTCGTAGGAGTACGGGTCCGCCGTGCGCCGCATCAGCCCGGCGATGCCGAGCTGGTGCATCATGTAGAAGACGCCGTTGGTGAAGATGAACGTGCCGAAGAAGTGAATCTTCCCCAGCGTCTCGTTCATCATCCGCCCGAACATCTTCGGGAACCAGTGGTAGATCGCCGCCAGGATCGCGAACACCGAGCCGGCGAACACCACGTAGTGGAAGTGCGCGACGACGATGTAGGTGTCGTGGATGTACACGTCGACCGGCGTCGCCGCCATCCAGATGCCGGACAGGCCGCCGATGATGAACATCGACACGAAGGCCAGCGCGTAGAGCATCGGCGTCGTGAACCGGATGCGCGCGCCCCACAGCGTGCCGAGCCAGTTGAACACCTTGATGGCCGACGGGAGCGCGATCATGATCGTCGAGACCATGAACACCATGCCGACCGTCGGGTTCATGCCCGACGTGAACATGTGGTGTCCCCAGACGATGAAGCCGAGGCCGGCGATGCCCGCGATCGAGTAGACCATCGGCTTGTAACCGAAGATCGGCTTCCGGGCGTGCACCGCGATGATGTCCGAGGCGAAGCCCATCGCCGGCACGACCATGATGTAGACCGCCGGGTGGCTGTAGAACCAGAACAGGTGCTGCCAGAGCAGCGGGTGGCCGCCGGCCGCCGTCGCGGTCTCCGGGTTGGCCACCGCGTAGTCGACCCCGACGTTGTTCACGACCAGGTTGGTCGGCGTGAAGAAGCCGGTGTGCAGCACGCGGTCGAAGAGCTGCATGAAGCCCGCCGCGGTCAGGACGGGCAGCGCGAAGAGCTGGAGGATGGCCGCGACGCCGAGCCCCCAGATCGAGAGCGGCATCCGGTAGAGCGTCATCCCCGGCGCGCGCATCTTCGCGATCGTCGTGACGTAGTTGACCGCGCCCATCATCGAGGACACGCCCACCCACGTGAGCGCCAACAGCCAGTAGGTCTGCGCGCTCGCCGAGCCCGGGGCCGCGCTCGTGATCGTCGAAAGCGGCGGATAGGCGGTCCAGCCCGCCGCCGGGCCTCCGCCCTCCGCGCCGAAGCCGAGCATGAGGAAGAAGATCGCGGGGAGCATGGCCCAGTAGCCCATCATGTTGAGCTTCGGGAAGGCCATGTCCGGCGCGCCGATCATCAGCGGGATGAGGAAGTTCCCGAACGCGCCCGTGAGCAGCGGGATGATGACGAAGAAGATCATCACCGTCCCGTGCATCGTGAAGAGCATCGTGTAGTACTCAGGCGAGACCACCCTCCCCGTCTCGGGGAAGAGCAGGCGTCCGATCACCGGCATCTCCTGCCACGGGAAGGCGAGCTGCCAGCGGATCGCCATCGCCAGCAGTCCACCGAGCACCAGGAAGATCAGCCCGGTGAACATGAACTGCATCCCGATGACCTTGTGATCGGTCGAGAAGATGTACTTCCGGATGAAGCCGATCTCGTGGTGCTCGTGGTGGACGTGGACCGTCCCCTCGGGAGCGAGGCCGAGCGGGGCCGGTTCGGCGCTGGGGGGGGGATTCATCAGTCCGCCTCCGCGAGGTCGTCGGTTCCGTTGCTGTAGAGGGCGTCGCGCTGGTCGGCGAGCCACCTCTCGAATTCATCCTTCGGGATCACGTGGACCCGGCCGGCCATCTTGTAGTGGCCCCAGCCGCAGAGCTCCGCGCAGATCAGGTCGTAGCTCCCCTCCTCCGCCTGGAACCAGACGGGGATGGTCAAGCCGGGCACCGCGTCCTGCTTGAGCCGGAACTGCGGCACGAAGAAGGCGTGGAGCACGTCCCGCGACTTCAGGTGGAAGACGACGGGCGTGTCCGCCGGCACGTAGATGTCGTACGCCGACTCGATCACGTCGACGCCGTCGAAGTTGCCCGAGGGATCGGCGTAGCGCGCGCGCCAGTCGAACTGGCTCGCGTAGACCTCCATCAGCGGCTGCTCCGCCGAGTAAGGGCCCTCGGTCCCGTCGGGGAACTTGCCCATGTGGCTCGTGAACTTGATCTCGGCCCAGGCGCCCATCTGGGAGAACGCGATGATCAAGAGCAGCACCGACGGTACCGCGGTCCAGATCAGCTCCAGCTTGTGGTTGCCGTGGGAGAACCACGCCTTGGACTTGCGCGGCTTCCCGTACCAGAAGATGCACCAGACCAGGATCCCCTCGGTCAGGACGAACGTGATCCCGACCATCCAGAGGATCAGGTTGAAGAGCTGATCGATCTTCGGGCCGTAGGTGGAGACGTTCTCCGGGAACCACGCGGCGTAGACCTCCGGCCACCATTTGCCGGGGTAGGCGGAGCCGACAAAGGTCCACACGCCGAGGATCGGCACCAGGAGGAAGAGGATCGTGGTCGCGATCCGCAGGACGAGTTCCTTCATGGCTTCTCCCGCGGCCTAGTGGCCGCCCTCCCCTGCGCCGTTTTCGTGCGACCCGAGGAAGCGCACGTAGTGGACGATCGCCCAGAAGTCCTCGTCGGACAAAAGCCGGTTCCCCGAGGGGTCGGTCAACGTGGTCTGCGCAGGCATCGGCGTGCCGTTGATCCCCGCGTGGACGCGCCGATAGATGTCGATCGGACGCCGGCCGAAGCGATACACACCGCGCGTCAGGTCGCGCGGAGCGATCTCCTCGCCCCAGTCATCCTTGATCGGGACCATTTCCTGCGTCTCCGGATCCTGCTCCTTGGCCGACGGGCCGTTGCCGCGGCCGTCGATGCCGTGGCAGCTCGCGCAGTTGGCGGTTGCCTCGTCGTTGAAGAGCTCGCGGCCGCGAGCGATCATCTCCTGGCTCGCGGGCGGCACTTCGCCGTCGTAGGTGATCACGTAGTCGTCCGCCGAACGCCACTTGTCCCACTCCGACTCGTAGTTCTCGATCACGCCGTCGAGCGTGATCCCGCCCTCGTCGTAGTCGTAGTCGACCGCGGCGAGCTCCTCGACCCGTCCCCGGATCGAGAGCAGGCGCACGTAATCGACCAAGCCGTGGAGCTGCGCGTCCGAGAAGCGGCGGAAGGACGGCATCGAAGTCGTGTAGACGCCTTCGCTCAGAATGCGGAAGACGTCCTGGCGCCGGGGACGGGCCTTGTCGCGCAACGCGGTGAACTTGAAGATCCCCCGGCGGTAGTCGCGCGGTCGCGGGTTCAGGAAGTCGGCGGTCGGCCCGTCGCCGCCGCCCTCGACGCCGTGGCAGTGGAGGCACTGCTGGCGGTACATCTCCGCGGACTCCCGCAGGGTCGGGTAGTAGTTCTGGAGGTCGTACACCCAACGCTCCTGGATCTCCGCGATCAGCGCGTCGACGTCCGACTCTTCGTCCGCTCGCGCCTCCTCGATGGCGGCCATGTCGTCCTTCCACCAGCGCCGCAGGTCGATCGCCTCGCGCGGCAGGTCGACGTCGTCGAATTCGCCGGCCTCGACGTGCGCGATCGCCTTCGCGAAGCGACGGCCGTTGTCGGCGAGCATCGCTTCGAGCTCCGCTTCGGTCAGGTCGTCGACGCCCGAGTTCGGGTTGAAGTCGTCGTCCAGGAGCTCCTCGGTCAGGAAGAACCCCGGGTTGGACGGCGTGCCGAAGAGCATCTCCAGCGCCCCGCGCAACTGGTCCTGCGCGGTCGGGTCACCCAGGTACTCGTCGAAAGCCGGGTCGTCGGAGAACTTCGGATTGAGGTTGAAGCGCAGCTCGGGCGGTTCGGGCTCGATCTTGCAGCCCAAGGAGACGCCGAGCGACGCGACCGCCACGGCGGCTGCGGCGCGGGAGAGTCTCATCGAGGTCATTCGGTTGGGGTTGGTCGCGCGGGGATCCAGGACCGGCGTTGGGTGTCCCGGCGTGCGGCAGCGCCGGAAACGGATGGGGATGGGCCCTTCCAGGGCTGGGCGGACGCTGATTTTTGGCGGCAAGTCTGGCGGCCTGACCGTTCCTGTCAAGGCGAAGCGGGGGGAGGCCGCCGATCCGGGCCCCCACCGATCGGGCCGGGATTGTCCCCGGGGCGGGAACCCGACTCAAGCGCCAAGCGGCGCCGGCTCAGCTCTTGGCGTCGGACTTCCGCACTCTGTGGACGCGGGCGGTCTCCAAGAGCCCGATCACGACTCCCAGGAGCATCGTGAGGAACCAGAACCCCTGCCGGTCCTCGGCGCTCGCGTCGGCGCACTGCGTCATCAGGAGGGCGAGCGGAGCGGGGCCACACACGATGCCGGCGAGAAAGTAGGCCCAGGGAGCGACCCGGAAGAGCCGGATGAGACCGAGCACGGCCGCGCCGTAGGCCAAGCCGACGAGCAGGAGCCCGATCCGGCTCGCCTCCGGCTCGGCGATCCGGATCGCCAGTGTGCCGAAGCCGCCGGCGAGCATCGCCGGCGTCATCCCGCCGAGCGCTCTCCAGAATTTAGACAGGCAGCCGGTCACCCCTCAGCCCTCGTCAACGCCCAGGTCGAGGAGCCCCGTCCAGTCCGGGAAGCGGATCTCGACGTCCGGCACGAGGGCCTCGATCGGGTCCACCGCGGTCGAAGGCGCCAGCCCTCCGGCGACGAGGCCGACCAGGAGGACGAGCGCCGCCGCCGCGGTGCCGAACGAGGCCAGCGCCCCGCCGGCGACGCGCCGGAACCGCCGGCGGCGCGCGCCGGCCGCCGCCGCGTCCAGGCGGGCGTCCAAGCCCTCGAGGGCGAAGGCCAGCTCCGGGCTCCGCTCGACGGCGTCCACCGCGGCGGCGTCGCGCACGGCGGCGTGGACGTCCCGCCAGCGCTCGCGCTCCCGCCGGCATCCGGCGCAGGCTTCGAGGTGCCCGCGATCGAGCGCGGCTTCCAGCTCGGTGAGCCCTCCGTCGAGCAAGCGGTCGAGCCGCCCGCGGACGCGCTCGCAGCCGCGTCCTTCGAGTTCGTCGTGGTTCATGGGTCCGATCGGTCCAGGACGGATTTCAGGCGCCGGATCGCCTGGTAGTAGTTGGCGCGCGAGCTCTCCTCGGTGATGCCGAGCGCGGCGGCGATCTCCGCGTGCGTGAGGTCGTGGTTCACGCGCAGGTCCACCACCTGTCTTTGCCGGCTCGGAAGCCGCGCGATCTCCACGCGCACGCGGTTGCGGACCTCGCACTCCTCGAGCTCGGTCCCCACCGGAACGCCGTCGGCGGGCAGATCCGCCGACGCCTCCTCGGCGCCGGCGTCGAGCGAAGCGGGCGCCGGGCGACGGTGGCGCTGGCGCGCGAGGTTGAGCGCGATGGAGAGCACCCACGAGCGCAGCCGGTCCGGCTCGCGCAGATCGGCCAGCCGCTCGAAGGCCCGCGTCCAGGTCTCCTGGAAGATCTCCCGGGCGTCCTCGGCGTTCCGGACCAGGGAGCGGAGCGTTCCCCAGACCGGGGCGGCGTGTCGTCGGAGCAGAACATCGAAACTCTCGCGGTCCCCCGACAGGACCCGGACGATGATCTCGCGGTCGTTGGGTTCCAAGCTCTCACTGTCCGGGCGCCGGGGCCCGCAGCGGACGGACGGCTCGGCGCCGCGTGAAACGGGACCCGGCGGGCGGGGCGTCCCCGGATCGGTCGGCGGCCTGAACCCTAGAGCATCCAACGACTTGCGTCGACGGGGCGACTCCTCCCGGACGCTCCACCGGGGCTCCATGGGGGGCTTCTTCTATCCTCGTGCGGCCCCATTTCGAACCCGACCCGTCCCGTCGATGCAGAGCTCCCCCCTCCTCGCCCTCCACGAGCAAGCCGGCGCCCGGCTGGCCCCACGCCCGGAGGCTCCGGACACGACCTCCGTCCTGACCTTCGGGGACGTCCCGGCCGAATACCGGGCGGCCCAGGAGGCCTGCGCGCTCCTCGACGACACCGACGGCGGAGCCGTCCGCGTCGGCGGGAGCGACGCGGCGGCCTTCCTCCACCGGCTGCTCGCCAACGACGTCCGCGGGCTCGAGGCGGGCGGCGGAAACCGCAACCTCCTCCTGACGGGGAAGGGCAAGATCCGCTTCGACTTCGCGCTCTTCCATCGCGGCGAGGACTTCCTGCTTCACACGTCGCCCGGTAGCGCGGGCGGTTTGGTGGCGGCGCTCGACATGTACCTCTTCAACGAGGACGTCCAGCTCGAAGACAAGTCGGAAGAGACCGCCCCGATCTCGCTCTGCGGCCCGCGGGCCGCAGAGGTCCTCGGAGCCGCTCTCGGCGAGTCCCCGCCCGAAACGGACTACGCGTGGAAGGAGATCCCCTACCGAGACCGCCGGGCGTTCGTGGCGGCGGTGCCGGTGGCCGGCTCCCCCGGCTTCCGCGTGGACGCCGGTCCCGAAGCGGCGGCGAGCCTTTGGAGCGCGTTCCGCGAGGCGGGCGGCGAGCCGATCGGCATCGCGGCGCGCGACATCCTTCGCGTCGAAGCCGGCGCGGCGCTCTACGGCGTCGACGTCAGCGACGAGATCTACCCGCAGGAGGCGCGGCTCGAGGCGGGCTTCAACCTCTCCAAGGGCTGCTACATCGGCCAGGAGGTGGTCGCGAAGATCGACACCTACGGCGGGCTCAACAAGCGCCTCATGGCTCTGCGCGTTTCCCACGACGACCCGGTGCCCCCCGGAACCCGGCTCCTGTTCGAGGAGGAAGGCCGGGAACGCAACCTCGGCGTGACGACGTCGTGGGCGTACTCGTTCGTCCTCGACACGGGGCTCGTGCTCGCCTACGTCAAGCGGAGGCACCAGGACGTCGGGGTGACGTTCAAGCTGGGCGACACGGGCGCCGAAGCGACCATCGTCGCCATGCCCGTCCGCGCTGGCGCAGTGACGCCGGCGGAGGCATAGGGATCAGCCGACGGGCCTGAAGCCCTTCGGCGTGCCGCTGTAGCTCTTGAGCACGACGTCGACCGCGAGGTCGATCAAGCCGATCGGGATGTCGCCGGTGACCCGCACCGGGACGCCGGTCTTGCGGTCGACCCAGAGCTCGATGGAGCCGTGGATGCCGAAGAGCCCCTCGAAGGTCTTCTCCTTCTCCGACGTGTCGTCGGTGACCTCGCCGGGATAGGGGCGCGGCTCGAGCAGGATCTTCACGGTTTCGAACCTCCCGGCCGCGGTCTCCTGCACGGACACCTCGCCGCGCCGCAGTCGGATCTCCCAGAGATCGAGCTTGTCGGCGATCGGGAAGACCATCGAGTCCAGATCCTCGCGGATCATCGTCCGCGCGTAGTAGACCGCCGTGAGCATGTCGAGCGGCTCCACCGAGAGCTCGCGGTCCCGCGGGTCCTTCCAGATGCGCGTCCCCGGCGGCGCGCCGTGGTGCGTGTCGCGGCGATAGCGCAGGTAGGACCGCCCGTCCTTCCAGCCGATCGAGTTCTCGCGGCGGCGGTTCTTCGAACCCTCCTGCTTGTAGTTGTAGACGATCCACGGCCACTCGACGGGATGGACCCGCGACTCGATCGTGGCGTCCATCGAGTACAGCTTGTAGTCGCCCCGCGCGTGGACGCGCATCCACGCGGTCTCGCGCTTCGTCTCGCCGCCGCCGTTGGTCCCGAGCAGGAGCACCGACTCGCGATAAGGCTCGACGCCGGCGGACATGGTGACGTTGCCCACCGGCGCCTCGACGATGCCCAGCCCGACGCGAACCCGGTACCTCAGGTGCTCGCCGCGCGGCAGCACGAGCGCGTACTCCGACTTCCCCCAGTCGATCGTCAGGGTGTCGTCCGCCGCCGGCTCGTCCTGGGCCGGGCCGAGGCAAGCCAGCATCGCGAGCGCTGCGGGGACGAGCGGGTACATCGGTGTGGGTGATAAGGCTCCGGAGCTAGTTTTTCGAGAGGGTCGCCCTGGCGGCGCGGCGCTCGGCGATCCGGCGCTCGGCCTCCTCCGCGGCGACCCGCGCGGGCGGGCGGGCCTCCGCGGCGGCCCTACGAAGGACTTCGGCCGCCACGGACCCGATCCTGCGCCCGATTTCGTCCTTGCCCGCCGGTTCCCCCCGGAGGTGGAAGGTCGCCCCGCGGATCACGGCGCCCGAGTTGATGACGAAGTCGGGGACGTAGAGGATCCCGCGCTCGTGAAGCTGGTCGCCGTGGCGCGACTTCGCCAGGACGTTGTTCGCGGCTCCCGCGACCGCCCGGGCGGCGAGCCGGCGGATCGTCACGTCGTGCAGAACGCCCCCCATCGCGCAGGGGCAGAACACGTCGGCTTCCGCCTCGAACTCGGTGCCGGGTTCCAGGAGCTCGATCCCGAGCTCCCGCTCCGCGGCCGCGGCGCGCTCCGCGTCCAGCTCCGTCGCGCGGACGCGCGCGCCGCGCTCGGTCAGGAGGCGCGCCATGCCGCGCCCCACGTTGCCGAGCCCCTGGATCACGACCGTGCGGCGCGGCCAGTCCTCCTCGCCGTCGAGCTGGCAGAGGGCAGCCGCGACGCCGGCGAAGGCACCGGAGCACGTGGCGCCGGTCAGGTCGCCGGGTCCTTCCTCCCCCGGCGGGGTGACGTGGCGGGTCGCCGCGGCGACCCAGCCGAGCTCCCGCTCTCCCGTTCCGACGTCCGGGCCGGCGTAGTAGCGGCCGCCGAGGCGCTCGATCGACACCCCGAGCTCGCGGTAGACGCGCTCCAGATCGAGGCCGGGCCGATCGAGCAACACGAGCTTGCCGCCGCCCCCGGGAAGGCCGGCCAGCGCCACCTTCCACGACATCGCGAGCGACAGCCTCAGGCAGTCGAGCAACGCCGCTTTCTCCGTGGCGTAGGCGAAGCGGCGGATGCCGCCGAAGGCCGGACCGCCGCTCGTGTCGTGGAGGGCGAGGAAGGCCCTCAAACCCGACTCGCGGTCCTGGAAGGCGACGACTTCCTCGAAGTCCTCGCGCGACATCGCATCCAGGATGTGGACCGCCACGGGGGGATTGTACCCTGGGAAGATCCCGGCCCTTTGCGCGTCGGAGCACCCCATGCCTGTCGAGAGCCTCCCCCGTCGTCTCCGAAGCGCGCTCGCCCTCGCCGCGGCGCTCGCCGCTTGCGGTTCCTGCAACTCGACTCCGGACGAACCGGAGGGTGAGCCGTGGGTGCCGCCGCCGGTGGAGCCTGAGCCCTCGGTGGGCTACTACCTGACCGATCTCGACAACCAGCTCAAGGCCTGGACCAACCTCAAGCTCACGGCCAACTCGAATCGCGACCGGCGAATCCTGCGCGGGCTGGAGCGCGAGCTCACCCAGGTCACCGCGCGGCGTCAGGACGACCTGCTCGCGCAGCTCGAGTCGGGCTACCCGAAGAACCGCGCGGTCGCCGCGGTCGCGTTGGGCTTCACGGGGGACACCGCGGTGGTCAGCCCGCTTCTGAACGCGCTCGCCGACCCCGATCCCGAGGTGGTCAACAACGCGCTCCTGGGCATCGGCGTCCTGGCGTCGCCGGACACGCCGCTGGCGCAGCTCTGCTACGTCCTGAACACCGACCCCGACGCGTGGACCCGCAACAACGCGGCGTACGCGATGCAGGCCATCGTCTACGCGAACGTCGTCGAACGCGGAGCACCACCGGAGGACGATTGCGTGCTCGAGGCGTGCCGCGACGCGCTGATCGACAGCGAGCCGGGCGTCCGCGCCCAGGCGGCGAGCATTCTCGGGATCCTGCTCGACGAAGAGTCGCTGCAGCCCCTGGGCGATCTGCTCTACGACGAGGTGCCCTTGGTGTCGAAGGCGGCCGCCGCTTCGCTCGCGAACATCGGACGCAAGCGAATGGAGTCGAAGGGAGCCGTCGGCCGGCTCCTCGTGAACGCGCTCGAGCGCGTGAAGCCGTCGCAGCGCGCCTACATCATCACCCAGCTCCAGCGCGTCTCCGCCGAGGACTACGGCGACGACACCGAGCTGTGGGTCGAGTGGGCGTACCGGCTGCCCTGAACGACCGGCGGCCGGGAGCGTGGTAGGCTGCTCCCATGGGGCGCCCCTTCGTCTCGCGCAAGGCCGCACGCTTCACGGAATCGGTCATCCGCGAGATGTCGCGCGTCTGCGCGCAGCACGGCGGCATCAACCTCGCCCAGGGATTCCCGGACTTCCCGGCACCCGCGGCGATGAAGGAGGCCGCCAAACGCGCGATCGACGCCGACATCAACCAGTACGCCGTCACCTGGGGGTCGCCACGCTTGCGCGCGGCGATCGCGGCGCGCACCAGCGCGTACAACCGCATCGCGACCGACGCCGGCGCCAACGTCACCGTCTGCTGCGGCGCGACCGAATCGATGATCGCGGCCCTCTTGGCCGTCCTCGATCCGGGGGACGAGGTCATCGTGTTCGAGCCGTTCTACGAAAACTACGGGCCGGACTGCATCCTGTCGGGCGCCGTTCCCCGCTTCGTCCGGCTCTCGCCTCCGGAGTGGAGCTTCGACCGCGAAGAGCTGGCGCGCGCGTTCGGTCCGAAGACGCGTGCGATCATCATCAACACGCCCCACAACCCCACCGGCAAGGTGTTCGCGCGGGAGGAGCTCGAGTTCATCGCGGGGCTGTGCCGCGAGCACGACGCGCTGGCGATCACCGACGAGATCTACGAGTACATCCTCTACGACGGCGCGGAGCACGTCTCCATCGGCGCCCTCGAAGGCATGTCCGAGCACACCGTCACGATCAGCGGCCTCTCGAAGACGTGGAGCGCCACGGGATGGCGCGTGGGGTGGTGCGTCGCCTCCGAGGAGATCACCGGCGCCATCCGCAAGACGCACGACTTCCTCACCGTCGGCGCGCCCGCTCCGCTCCAGGAGGCCGCCGCGGAGGCGCTGGCGTTCGACCGCGCGTACTTCGACGGCCTCGCCGAAGACTACCGAGAGCGGCGCGACCTGCTCGCGAGCGTCCTCGAGGAGACCGGATTCCGCGTGTACCTCCCCGGCGGGTCGTACTACATCATGACGGACGTCGGCGGCCTGACCGACGTGGACGACGTCACCTTTGCCGACCAGCTCGTGCGGGACGGCGGCGTCGCGACGGTGCCCGGCTCCAGCTTCTTCCACGACCCCGCCGACGGACGCACGATGATCCGCTTCTGCTTTGCCAAACGCCGCGAGACGCTCGAGCGCGCCGCCGAAGCGCTGCGCAGGAGGCTCGGGTGAAGCTCGCCGCGCTGGGCCTCGTCGCGTTGATGGCCGGCGCGCAGGCGGCCGACGATCCGCGGCCGCCCGGACGGCGCGCCGGAATCGCGGGGATCGCGGGGTTCAAGACCTCGTCCAGCATCACGTTTGTCGGGGCACCCGACGATCCGCACCGGATCGACGCCCTCTACGTGTTCCCGGACCGCGCTCGCCTGACGCTCCGGCGCGAAGGAACGTCGGACCGCCAGATCGAATATCGCTTCGGCGAGCGGGCCTACCTCCTTCCCCCGGGCACGACGAAGTCGACCGAGCTCGTCGGGGACGACCGCGACGTGGAGCTGCGCCGGCGGGAGCTGCGGCGCGCCGCGATGTTGTGGCCGGACGGCTTCGAGTGGAGCGGCGAAGGCTCGGTGCGCACCGCTCCGATCCTTCGCCGCACGGGGGACGACCCCCAACACGCGATCGGCACGCTGCACGCCCGGCTCGGCGACCGCGGACGCCCTACGCGCGTCGAGATTCGACTTCCCGAGGGCGAGCCGCCCGAGGCGCTGGAGATCCTCGGCTGGAGGGAGATCGGTAACCGAACGTGGCCGGCGGAGCTCCGCCTGATCCAACACGGCGAAACGATCTGGGAGGAGCGGGTGGAGACCGTCCGCACCGCGAACGTCCTCTACGTCGACTCCTATTTCCTCCCGCCCGACCGGAAGTACCTGAGCCCCGACGAGAGCATCCGCGCGAGCCGTTTGCGCGCCAACACCTACCGCCGGCACGCCCTGCCGCCGGGAACGTCCTGGGAAGCAGCCCTGAAGCGCGAGGCCGAGCTGAGACGAGCCGCGGCCGACGAGCTCGGCGGGCGGCGCAAGCTCGACGCCGTGCCGACCTTTGAGCTTCGCGCCGACGGCAAGCCCGCCGCCGCGATCCTGCGGCTGTCCGAGCAGGCGAATCCGCCGCCGGAGGGATGGTCGACGCAGGCGGAAACCCAGGGGATATCCCGCATCCTGGGCGGAACGGCCGGCATCGGGCCCGCGGTGCTCGACGGCCTGGTCGACGCGGTGCCGCCCGACCGCCGGGCCGGGACGCCCTTCGTCCGGCTCTACCAGGAGGGAAAGCGGGTTCAGGTGTCCATCCGGGTGCTCGCGAGATAGCCCTGTCCTCGCGTGTCTCCCCGCGGTGTCCCCTGCCGGAGACCCCGCCGGAGGGCCTCCCAGCCGCGCTGGAGCTTCACTCGCGATACGATCCCGGCACCCTTTTTGCCACTATCGGGCTCCCCTGCCACGAGGTGAACCCCATGAGAAAGCTCGGCCTGCTGTCCGTCACCGCCTTCGCCTTCCTTGCCCTCAGCGCCGATCTCTTTGCCCAGCGAGGTCGCTCGTCGGGTGGCTCGCGAAGCTCCGGCTCCTACTCGCGGTCCGCGGGCGGGTCCTCGCGCTCGCAGGCGACCCCGTCGCGCAGCGGAGGCTCGGTCCGGAGCTCGGCGTCGCGATCCAGCGCGAGCCGGTCGTCGGGGTCGAGTCGTTCGAGCGGCGTGAGCTCGCGTTCGAGCGGCAGCAGCCGGTCGATCGGAAGCTCCTCTTCGCGCTCGACCGGGTCCAGCTCGAGCGTGCGCTCCTCGGGGTCGAGCTCCCGTTCCTCGGGCTATAGCTCCCGCTCCACGGGTTCGAGCTCGTCGGGCTACAGCTCCCGGTCGTCGAGCTCGAGCTCGCGGTCTTCGGGGTACAGCTCGTCGAGCCGCAGCTCGTCCTCGGGCGTTCGCACTTACGACCGGCCTTCGTCCTCTTCCACTAGCTCGAGCCGTTCCTCCTCACCTGACTCCGCGCGGTCCTCGGCAGGTTCTGCGATTCAGACGAGGTACGGCTCCACCGGGAGCAGCCGCTCCTCGAGCGGCGACTCGGGTTCCGGCATCCTCGACGTGCGGAGCTCGAGCGGCTCGCGGAGCCGGTTCCCGGCTCCCTACCGGACGTACTCTTCGACGAGCTCTCCGACGCCGGCGGTCACGAGGACGTACACGCCGACCCCGTACCGCCCGTCGTCGAGCGCCGGCCTTGTGCGCATGGTGGATCGCTATCGCCAGGCACCGAGCTCGTCATCGCCGACGGCGACCAACCGAACGAACACCGTCGCCCCGATTCTCGACCGTTACGGCAGGAGCGGTCCGAGCGCCATCGATCGGGCGACGGCGTCGGGCCGCGGGGCTTCCGGCTCCGGCGTGGACGCGAACCGCTACTCGCGAGGTCCCCTGACCCGGCATCGAGTCGATACCTCGACGGACTCGCCGGGACGCACCGGGGACGTGACGCCTTCGCGAACGGCACGCGCCAGCGCCAACGGAGGGGAAGTCTCGCGGCCCTCTTCTCGCAACGTCGTGGCACGGACGGCGAACGAGTCGGAGCGCACGACGAACCGGCTCCGCAACCTGGCCGCCGACGACCCCGAGTCCGCGCGCCGGATCGCGGCCGCGGGTGACGCGGCGGCGCGCTTGCGCAACCTGGGAGTCGCCGCGGGGGCGGGTGTCCTTGGCGGCCCGGCGGTCGCGTCGGCACTGCGCACGGCGACCGTCGCTCCGCGCTACGGGTACGGCGACTCCTCCAAGTACTACGGCTACGGGTACTACTCCTGGTTCAACTTCGGCTACTCGTCCTGCTACGGCTTCTTCTTCGGCTTCGGCTATCCCTGCTACTACCCGTTCTTCTCCTACTGCTACTGGTACCCGTACTGGTGGTACAGCTACTACTACTGCTACCCGTACTACTACTACCCGAGGTACTACTCCGGCGCCGTCTACAACTACTACTACGACGACGATGACGACGACGTGGTCGTCATCTACGCGGACGACGACGACGACGTCGAGTACGTGGACGAGCCGGTGGGCGAAGCCGCTGCGCCGGACTCGCGCCTGAAGCAAAGCCTCACCACGGCCGCGGAGCGCTACCTGACGCTGGGCGACCAGGCCTTCCGCGAAGGGCGCTACCGCGATGCGGTGCAGTTCTACGCCAAGGCGGTCGAGTTCGCGCCCGGCGAAGGCGTGCTTCACCTCGTCCTGTCCGACGCGCTCTTCGCCACGGGCGACTATCGCTATGCCGCCTACTCGATCCGGAGGGCGGTTGAGCTCGATCCGACGCTCGTCGACGCCGCGGTCGACAAGCACACCTTCTACCCCGATCCGACCGAGTTCGACCGGCAGCTCGCGCGCCTGGAGCTCTACGTGGACGAGAATCCGGACGACACCGACGCGGGCCTGGTGCTGGCGACGAACTACCTGTTCGGTCGGCGCCCGTCGGCCGCGGTGAGCCTCCTGGAGGGCAGTCTGGCCCTCTCGCTGCGGTCCGACACGGCGGCGAAGCGGGTGCTCGACGCCGCGCGCGTCGCGCAGTACGGCACGCCGGTCCGCTCCCAGAGCGACGACTGATCGCTAAAGGTCGATCGGCCGCGGGCCGGGGTCGCCCTGAAAGAAGGAGATCCGCGGCCTGCGGCCGAAGCGTTGCTCGAAGCGAGCTCCGACGTGATCGGCGAAGCCTGAGCGCGCCTCGCGTCGAAGCAAGACCACGGTGCAGCCGCCGAAGCCGGCGCCGGTGAGACGCGATCCGAGCACGCCGTCCCAGCCCAGCGCGGCCTCGAACAGGGCGTCGAGCTCGGGAACCGAAACCTCGAAGTCTTCGCGCAGCGACGTATGGGATGCGCTCATGCGCGCCCCGAAGGCCGCGAGATCGCCGCGAAGGAGCGCGTCGCGCGCCTCGAACGTCCGCCGCACCTCCGCGGCCACGTGACGCGCGCGCCGCAGGGCGGTGTCGTCCAACTCCCCTGCGTGCGCCTCGACGACGCTCGCCTCGACGTCGCGCAGACAGGTCGCTTCGGGCGCGAAGGGTCGCAGTTGCTCGAAGGCCCGCGCGCACTCGGCCACGCGCTCGTTGAAGGCACCCTGGGCCAAGTCGCGCCGAATCCCCGTATCGGCAACGGCCACGGTCAGCGCGTCCACGTCGAACGGAATCAGACTGGTCGACGAGTCCTTGCAGTCGAGCCACAGGAGGTGCCCGGGACGCGCAAACCCGACCGCGTAAGGGTCCATGATTCCGCAGCGGACGCCGACGAACTCGCGCTCGCCCCAGAGGGCCGCCTCCACGCACGCGAGCGTCGAGACCTCGAGCCCCCAGACGTGATGCAAGGCGAGAGCGGTCCCGACGCAGATCGAAGCGGAAGACGAGAGCCCCGCCCCGATGGGCAGATTGCCGCCGTAGAGAACATCGACACCCTCGCCGGGGCCCCGCTCCCGCAGGAGATGGTGGATCACGCCGACGGGGTAGTCGTGCCAGGCCCCCGTCGCGCGCGCCGGCAGCTCGTCGAGCGAAGCCGCGAGCGAGCCCGCCTCGAGCGTCGACGCCAGGTGGACCTCGCGATCCGACCGCGAGCGCACCGCCAGGAAGGTCCCGCGGTCGATCGCCATGGGCATCACCGGTCCGCCGTTGTAATCCAGGTGGGCGCCCATCAGGTTGACGCGACCCGGCGAGAAGAAAAGGCGCGCGCCGGGCGCATCTCCGAAACGCTCGTGGAAGCGGAGCAGATGCTCCGCGAGGGAGCTGGAGAGGCTGGCGGCCTCCGTAGCGCGCTGCCCCGTCATTGCGAGACCGCTCGCTCACGCGCGACGAGCCGCCCCGTGCACCGGCGAAAGCGAATCCGGCGGCGGCGGAGGGCCGGTGACGGTTGGCGGTCCATTCGTGGCAGAGCTTATCGGAATGTAACGCGTCCGGTCGAGCGCTGGCGCGCGGATCGGCGCGGGGATATCGTCGGACGCATGAAGCTCGTCGCGATCGCCGCGCTCTCTCTTCCGCTCGTCTCGTGCGCCAGCGTCCACTTCGAGCGCGACTCCGAGACGTCGGGCACGTTCACGTCGACCGGCCTCTCGGTGACGATCCTCTCGTACGACATCCCGAAGGGGGCGCTGAACATCGCCCGCGAGAACGCGTCCGACGCACGCCAACCCAACATGGTTGTCGAGGAAACGAGCGTCGTCCCCGACTGGGGCCGGCTCGACTGGCTCCTCGACATCGTCAGCATCCGGTACGCGAAGATCAGCGGGACGTGGGGTTTCCAGCCGGACGCGTGAGGAGCCTGATCCGCCAGTAGAGGATCCAACCCAGGATCTTCCACCCCGCCCGCAGGGTGCCGGTCAGCGTCCCGGTGATCTTGCTCCTTCCGATGCGCTTGCGATAGCGCACGGGAACCTCCTCGACGGTCAGGCGGTGCGTGCGCGCCTTGAGCTGCATCTCGACCGTCCAGCCGAAGTTCGTGTCCGCCATCTCGAGCGCGCGCAAGGCGTCCACGCGAAGCGCGCGAAACGGCCCGAGGTCCGTGTAGCGCGCGCCGAAGAGGACGCGCATGAGAAAGCAGGCCAGCCGGTTGCCGAACCACGCCTGCGGGAGCAGGGCCCGCATGTCCGCCCCCCCGAGCACCCGCGATCCGATCACCATCTCGGCCCGGCCCCGCAGGATCGGCTCGACGACGAGCGGGAAGTCCTCGGGATAGTCGGAATGGTCCGCGTCCAGGAAGGCGATCACGTCGTCGTCGCCGAGCGGCGCCTTGCCCGTGGCCGACTCGCGGCCGAGCGCCGCGATCCCCGCGAGGCACGCTTGACCGTAGCCCCGCCGCGGCTCGTGAACGACCTCCACCCCCGCGGCGCGGGCGGCGGCGGCGGTGCCGTCCGTCGAGCCGTTGTCGACGACGACGATGCGGTCGAGGCCCTCCCGGGGAAGCTCGGCCAGAACCAGGGGCAGGGCTTCCTCTTCGTTGAAGGCGGGAATGACGAGCCCGACGCGCACCGCGCCGGACTCTAACGCTCCCGGCGCAGAATCACCCAGCCCACGTTGACCGCAATCGGCTCGAGCAACTCGCCGGGCTCGGCGGTGAACGCGCGGTCGAGGAACTTCACCATGCGCGGGTTGCCCCTATGCAGCCAGCCGAGATCGCCCGAGCGCTCCTTGCCGCCGGCGTCGTCGTTGAATTCGCGGGCGAGCTCCGCCATGTCCTCGCCGGCCTGGATGCGACCGTGGAGCGAAACCGCGAGCGCCGCGGCCTCGGCAGTGGTCCGCTCGTGAAAGAGAGCTCCGCTGGGCACGTCCTTGTGACTCAGGAGGATCGCGCGGGCGCGCACCCAGGTCGTCTCGCGCAGCGAGGGATCGTGGCCCTCGAGGGGCACGCGCTGGATCAGGTGAAACCCGCTGGGGGACTCGATCGGGCCCACGGTCTCGCCCATCGCGGCGCGAAAGGCGGCCGCCTTCAACAGGCGGTCCCGCGAACCCCGCTCGAAGATGGTGAAGAGTCCGCCGCGCTCGGCGCTCGTCAGATCCTCCGAGCTCTCCTTCGCGACCTCACCGAAATCCTCTCCCGCGCGGATGCGCTCGAGCAGGGCCTCGCAGCGCCGCCGGGACTCCTCCGAGGTCCCGCGCACCAGGATGTGGCGCGACGCGGCCAGCGCGTCGACGCGCTGCAGGAGATGGATCCCGTTCCCGGTCTCGATCGGCTCGGACACCTCCCCGAGCTCGGCGCCGAAGAGGAACGCGTCCATCTTCTTGGCCAGGAGTCCTTGCGGAAAGGAGCCGAGAACCGCGTCGTCGCGGGCGTTCCGCGCTGCGGAGTACTCGCGTGCGAGCTTGACGAAGTCCTCGCCGGCCGCCGCGAGAGTGGCGATGTGCCGAGCGAGCTCCAGGGTTTCCTCGCGGGTCCGCGTGACCTCTCGCGACGCGTTCGGCACGTCGGTGTGGACAAGGTGGATGTTGCGCGCCGCCCGGACCGGCGGTACTTCCTCGTCGAGAAAGAGCGGCGCCGCCAGGAACGAGGTCGCCGCCGGCCCCGGTGTCGGTTTGGGCTCCGAAGCGGAATCCTCGCTCTGCGCCGACGCCGGCGCGGACAGGAGCAGGGGGACCGACAGAAGGATCGGGGCGCGCATGGAGCTTGGTTCGGCGTACGGGCGGACGAAGTTGGACGATTCGCGCGGCTATTTCAATCCGACGTTCAGCTCGACCGGCGGTCCGTCCTCGAGACGAACCGGCTCCTTCGAGGCGCTGAGGGTCCCGCGGCCGACCTCCAGGCGGTAGTTACCGGGCGCGTAGCGCCCCAGCTTCAGGACGCCGTCCGGCCCGGACACGCCTTCGCCGGTGAAGAGCCCCTCGATGGCGCGGTCGAGGACGTTGGCCTTGGTCGCCACCGAACCCTCGCGCGCGACGAGACGTCCCGTCGCGCCCTGGAGCGGCCTGCCGTCGGGACCCGTCACGCGGACGACGACTTCGACGCCCCGGTGCAGGAGGATGTCGAGCGGAGGATCGGAGCCTCCCGTGACCTCGACCTCCTGCGCGAGCGAATCCGCGTAGTCCGCGGCCGACGCGGTGACGTCGTAGGTCCCCGGAGCGAGCGAACGCAGCGTGAACGAACCCGCCTCGTCGGTCCGCGCCGACGAAGGCCGCACGTCGCGGTCCTCGCGCGCGAAGGCGTAGACCCGGGCGCGATGGATCGGACCGCCGTCGGCGCCCCGCACGACGCCGGAGAGCTCGAGCGAGGGCACCAGGGCGATCTCGACACCCTCGAGCACGACGCCCTCGGTCACCTCGACGTCCATCGGGTCGGGCGGCGCGTAGCGGCCCCGCAGCTCACCCCAACGCGGCGGTCCGACCTTGAGCTGATACTCCCCCGCCTGCAGCCTCCGGAACTCGAAGGCGCCGTCGCGATCCGTCCAGTCGCGAGCGTTACGACCCTCGCGTTGGATCATCGCGCCGATCAATCCGCTGGCGGTCGGCGCGTCCTTGCGTTCCAGCACGAGCTCGCAGTTGCGCAGCGGCTCGCCGGTCGTGGAGTCCACGACGCGTCCCGCGATGCCCCCGGCGGGGAGCTCCAGGTCGAGGCGGTGCTCGGGCACGTCGGGAATCTCGACGTCCATCCGCACCTCGGGACCGTCGCGCTGGTAGGTGAACTGATACTCGCCGGGGGCCAGTCCCTCGAACGCGTAGGTCCCGTCGCGCTTGACCTGCGCGATCTTCACGTCGAGCCCGAGCACGTTCTCGCTTTCGAACCCGAGGGCGAAGATGCCGCCCCCGGTGACGGGCTCGCCGTCGGCGGTGATCCGACCGTAGACCCGCACCGCCGATGCGGAGGAGTCGGTGATGTCGTAGCTCACCATCTCGTTCGGCGGCACGGTGACGAGGTCGAAGTTCAGGGTGCCGAGGAAGCTGACCAGGTTCAGGCCCTCGTCCCCGCGCGTGCACGCGAGGAAGTAGCCCCCGGGCTCCATGTGCTCGATGCGGTACTCGCCCGCCGCGTCCGTGCCCGCCTGATGGACCCACCGCGCCGACGGGTACGTGTCCGCCATCGCCGCCGTCGAGACCGCCAGGAGGAGCGCGCCGGCGATCGGCTGACCGAAGCGATCGGTCACCTTGCCGTAGATGCCGCCGCCGGTCGTCAGCACGACCTCGACGTCCTCGATCGGCGCGCCCGCGCCCACCGCCATCAACCCGGTCTTGCCGTCGGCGAAGTCGCGGTGCGTCGCGTGAACGGCGATCTCCTGTTCCGGCAGGCCGGTCAGCTCGAAGGAGCCATCCGGCTCGGAGACGACGAAGCCCGAGCCGAGCACGCCGAGGGCGGAGAAGACCTCCATGCTGCCCATGGCGATCTCCTGGCCGATCATGCTCTTGAAGGAGCTCGAGCTCTGGCGCGGGTTGCGCATTCGTCCGGCGACGGCCCGTCCGCGTTCGTCGAGCGCGGCCACCTGCGCCCCGCCGATCGGTTCCCCTTCGGAGTCGACGACCCGGCCCCGGATCGTCCCGCCGCGACGCAGCTTGACGATCACCCCGCGCGTGGTCTCGCCGGGCGTGACCGCGATCGACAGCGCCTCGGGGAGATACCCGGGGGCGACGAACGTCACGTCCGAGTTCCAGTCGGCGAGCGCGTCGATGCGGAACCGGCCGTTCTCGTCCTCGACCCAACGGCCGCCCGAGAACGGGTTGATCGTGCTCGGCGCCTCCTCGTCGTAGTCCAAGCGGCGGGACGTCCGGATCTGGAAGCGCTTCACCGGCTCGGCCGCCTCCACGTCCATCACGATCCCCTCGACCGCTCCGCCGCGGCTCAGCACCACGCGCACCTCGTCGCCGTCGCGCGGGGGGTCCCACTCGACGATGTCGAACTCGTGGCCGGCCTTCCAGCAGAAGATGCTGTAAGGCGCGCTGCCCGGGAACGGACCGGCGACGACGCGTCCGTCCGCGTCGCTCTTCGGGAACTCGAAGCCCTCGACGGCCTGGATCATGAGCGGCGTGAACGTCGGCTCGAACTGCAGCTCGTCGAAGTCGGTGACGAACCAGCTCGTGCTCGCTCCCGGGATCGGCGCGCCCTCGTCGTTGACGAGGACGAGCGTTACGGTCGGCCCGGAGTCGAGCACGACCGGCTCGGCCTGTGCGAGGACGCCCTCCGCGGTACGCACGCTCGGGCTCTTCGCGGGCACGAGTCCCTGCTTCGCCGCCGCGACGTCGATCTCGCCCGGCGGGACGCGCCGCATCACGTACCGGCCGTCCGCGTCGCTGATCGCGTGCGTCGCGGCGAGCACCTCCCGCGCGAAGCCCAGATCCCTCAGGCCGCGGGGCAGCGCGCCCACGTGAGCGCCCGCCACCGGCACGAGCTTTTCATCGCCCGACGGCGTCGGGACGCGAGCCAGGACCTGCCCGGTCACCGTGGCGCCCGTCCGCGCGACGACTTCGACCTCGGTGTCGCGCCCCGCTTCCACGACGAAGTCCGTGAGGTGCGTGATCGCCATGCCGTCCCCGGAAACCGCGAGGTCGTAGCCGGCGCCCGGCGGCACGCCCGCGACGACGAAGCCGCCGTCGCGCGCGGTTCGCGCGGTGATCATGCGGAAGTCACCCAGTCGCGCGGCGGCGAGAAAGCGCGTGTGCCCCGCGTACACCGTTACCTCCGCCCCCGACACGGGCCGGCCGCCGCCGGTGCGGACGACACCGACCACGCGACCGCCGGTGCGCACGTAGCAGTCCACGGGCCCGCCGGCTCCGTCGGAGTCCACGCGGACGAGCGCGGTGTGATCCGGCACGTGCCAGGCGCCGCGCGCCTCTAGGAAGTAACTTCCGTTGCGAACACCCTCGAAGGAGAAGCGTCCCTCGAGCCCCGTGGCGACCGTCGCGATCGGTTCAAGCCGCCGGTTCCAGGTCGCGTCGAACTTGGCCGCGCGGTAGACGCGCCCGAGGAAGTCCCGTCCCGCCGGCGGTACCGAGAAGAGCTCGACGCGCGCACCTTCGACGCCGCGGCCGGACTCGCGCTCGAGCACGCGGCCCTCGAGGCGGCCCGGACCCGCGAGCCGCACTCCCGGCCGCACCACGAGTCCGTCCGCGGCCAGCGGTGCCAGCTCCGACAGCGCGTTGGCGCGGGTCGCGTCGTCCCCTTCGGCGACCAGGTTCGTCGCACTCACGGCGGTGGGAGCCACCGCCCGGTCGGCGTCGACCGCCTCGCCCCCGCCCGTCTCCAGCAGGAAGAGCCCGCCGGCGACCAACGCGCCGAGCGCGAGAACGAAGGCGAGGACCCAACCGCCCCGCCGTCTCGAAGATGTGCTCATGGATGGGGATGCCTGCCGTGAAGACGCGCGCCGGAAGCGTACGGACGACCGCTCTCCTGCGTTTCGCTTCACCCGCCATTCGAACCTATTCGCCCCGGTCGCGCAGCCACTCGACTGTATCAGCGAGGACCTCCCGGAAGGGCCGCGGGCTCCACCCGAGCTCGCTCCGCGCGCGGTCGGAGGCGCAGCGCCAGTGCACGCCGAGCAGCCGCAGCGCCTGCGGCGTCGCCTCCTCCAGCTTCCGCGCGCGATCCCAGACTCCGGCGCCTCCGGCGACCAGGCGCCACAGCGCGCCGGGAAGCGCTAAGCGCGGCGGCCGGACGCCGAGCTCCTCCGACGCGGCCTGGATGAGCTCGGCGTTCGTCAGGTTCGACTCGGTCAGGATGTACCGGCGCCCGCGCTCGCCGCGCTCGAGCGCGAGCCGGATCCCCTCGGCGACGTCGTCGACCCCCACGGCCGCGAGCGAGCCCGGAGGCGACACCGGACCGATCCTCCGTTCGGCGACGCGACGGAGGAAGATCGAAGTGTTGGAGAGCTCCGGCGCCCGGCCGAAGATCGCGCCCGGGTTGACGACGACGACGTCGAGCTGCTTGGCGACCGCCAGCGCGAAGTCCTCCGCCGCCCTCTTCGTCGTGACGTAGTCGCAGTAGAGCGACGCGCCGTTGAATCGAGCGTCCTCGTCGAGCGCCTCCGCGGCGCTGCGCGCGAAACCGACCGCGACGACCGAGCTGACGTGGACGACGCGGGCGACGCCGTGGGTCTGGCACGCGTCGAGGACGCGGCGGGTGCCCTCCACGTTGACGCGCCGCGCCGCGTCCCCGTCGCCGGTTCGATAGCTGATGAGCGCCGCTCCGTGGACGACGAGCGGCGTGGCGCCGGTCTCCGCCGCCTCGGCGCAGAACGTCGCCACCGCCCGGTCGACCGAATCGTCGTCGAGAAGGTCGCCCTCGTGCCAGCGCACCATCGTCCGCGCCAGCGGCGCGCGGTTCGCGGTCGGGCGCGCCAGCGCGTGGACCGCGTACCCCGCGGCGGCGAGGTGGGGAACCAGCGCGCATCCGACGAAGCCGGTGGCGCCGGTCACGAGGACCGCGCGCGGAGCGGCGGTCACGCCGTCTCCCGGTGCGTCGGAAGCTGCACCTCGACCACCGTGCCGCCGTCGCCGTCCTCCGCCGAGCGCAGGTCGATCGCGCCGCCCAGCTCTTCGATCACGCGCCGGGCGATCGCGAGCCCGAGACCCGTTCCCTCCCCGCGGGTCGTGAAGTAGGGCTCGAAGAGGTGCTCGCGCGCCTCCTCCGGGATGCCGACCCCGGTGTCGCGGATGCGCACGCGGATGCGCTCGCTCCCCGCCGCCGGCGCGACCTCGACGCGCAGCTCGCCGCCCTCCGGCATCGCCTGCAGGGCGTTCGACACCAGGTTGCCGAACACGCGGCGCAGCTTGCCGGGGTCGGCGTACACCATGCCGCCGGGGCCCTCCCGGCGCACGTCGACGCCGAGGTCGACCGCCCACGCGTCGTGCAGACGCAGGACCTCGTCCAGCAACCCGCCGAGCTCGATCGCCTGCGGCTCGGGACGCCGCCCGCCGGTGAACTCGTAGAAGTCGCTCGCGATCTCGCGCAGGTTCGTCACCTGCCGGCCGATCAGGTCGAGCGTGCGCTCGAGGATCTCGTCGTAGCCGGGGTTCTTCTCGCGGCGCGCGCGCTCGACCAGGTCCAGCGAGAGCTGGATCGGCGTCAGCGGGTTCTTGATGTCGTGCGCGATCTGCTTGGCCATCTCGCGCCAGGCGGCGTCCTTCTCGGCCTTGATCAACTGCCCGCGCTGCTCCTTGAGCTCCGCGGTCATCTGGTTGAAGTCCCGCGCCAGCTCGCCCAGCTCGTCGCGCGAGCGGATGTCGATCTGCGCGTCGAGCTCGCCGCCCGCGACCCGCCGCGTGGAGCGCTGGAGCTCGCGGATCGGCTCCGTCGTCCGCCGGGCGATGACCATCGTCCAGAGGATCGCCATCAGGAGCACGATCGCCGTGCCGCCGAGCAACAGGTTGCGCAGCTCGGTCGACGTGGCGTAGATGTCGTCGTTGTCGATGCCGAGACCGACGACCCAGTAGAACCCGCCGTCCTCCGGCTCCGCCGTGCGTTTGAAGGCGGCGTTCTTCCACTCGCCGGCGAAGAGATACTCCGGATACGACCCGGCGCCGTCGTCGTCCTCGAGGACCGCTCGCGTCAGCTCGGGCAGGCCGACGTGGTTGGACACGCTCTCGTAGTACAAGTCCTCGCGCGGGTGCCCGATGATCGTGTCGGCGTCGGAGCGCCAGATCCACGCGTAGGGCGAGGGGTCGCGGTCCTCGGTCACGAGCCCGCGGAAGTACTCCTTGACGACGCGCGATTCGATCAGCCCCTGGACGTGGTGCCAGTTCACGAGCGCGAAGAGGACGCCGATCACCTCCCCCCGCTGGTTTCGGACCGGGGTCGAGAACCCGATGTGGTAGTTGTGCGCGAGCTCTCCGGGGCCGTACTCGCGCGCGCGGAAGCGCGACGCGTGATGGTCGAGCTGCGAGGCCTCCCCCTCGATCGCGCGCCCGAACCAGGGTTCCGCGGTGAAGTCGTAGCCGAACAGGAACTCGAGGTACTCCCGCCCGATCGGCTGCCCGTCCGGCAACCGGCTGTTGCACGTCACCGGCCGCCCGTCCGGCGCCACGAGCAGGATCAGGTCGTAGACCCCGGTCACCTCGACGATGCGGTCGAAGTCGCGCGTCTGGTGGATGACGAAGTCCCAGTCCCGCTTGAGGTCGACGGAGAGCTCGCGCGTCGTCGCCCAGCGGTCGAGCGCGTCGGCGTCCCACGAAGCGCGTTCCGGGTCGGCGCGCACGATGCCCTTGTGCGATTCGTAGTTGTCGAGCGCGAAGACGATCATCGCGCTCTCCGACCACTGCGCGACGTTCTGGCGCCGCTCGTCGACGAAGCGGTCGATCTGCCCGGCGAGATCCTGCACCAGCCCCTGGAGCGACTGACGAACCACGTCCTCGGTCAGGCGCACCTCCATCTGGTAGTTGATGAAGAACATGAACGCGACGAACGGCAGAACCACCGCCGCGAGCACGGCCAGGACGAGCTTGGTGGAAATGCGCCGCAACATGCTCCCGCGCCTCGGGGGCGCGAAGATAACCTTCCCGCCCGAAGGGCTCCGCTCCGCCGTGTCGAAAGATCCCGAGCGCATTCTGATCGTCCGGATGTCCCACCTCGGAGACGTGGTGTGCTCACTCCCGGTCTTCCACGCGCTGCGCGAGGCCTTCCCCTCCGCCGAAATCGCCTGGGTCGTTCAGCCGGAGTTCGCCGGGCTCCTGGAGGGCCTGCCGGGGCTGCAACGCGTATTCCGCTTCGGGCGCCGCGACGGGTGGCGAGCGTGGCCGCGACTGCGCCGCGAGCTCGCGGGCTTCCGCGCCGACCTCGTGGTGGACGCCCAGGCGAACCTGAAGAGCGCGGCGGCGGTGTGGTGCGCCGGCCCGGCGAACCGGGTGCGCCGCGCGGGCCCTCACCGCGACGACTGGCGCGAGCGTTTCGGCGCGCGCATCCTGAGCGATCCCGCGCCGCGTCTGCCGCCGACGCGCGCGCACGCGGTCGATCGGATGGTCGCGCTCGCGAGCCACGTGGCGCCGGGAGTCGCGCCGCGCTTCGACGCCGCCCTCACGCAGGCGGAGCTCGCGGGCGGGGAGTCCCTCCTGGACGAGCTCCTGCCCGGCGCCGCGCGGGGCGACCGCCTGCTCCACGTCGCCGCCCCCGGCGACGTGCGCTCCTGGCCGCCGGAACGCTTCGGCGAGCTGGCCGAGCGGCTGGCGGCGAGCGGCCGGCGCGTCCTGCTCCTCTCCGGACCGCGCGAAGCCGACGCCGGGCGCGCGCTGGAAGCCCGCCTCTCCGGCCGCGATCGCATCCGCCACTGCGTCGGCCAGCGCGACCTGCGCGCGCTCGCCTCCCTCTTCGCGGCCGCCGGCCGGCGCGGGATGCGGCTCGTGGGCTGCGACTCGGGGCCGCTGCACCTCGCGTGCGCCTCCGGCCTCGCGGCGTACGCCCTCGCCGGACCGCAGGACGCCGCGCGCACCGGCCCGTGGTCGCCGCGCGGCCCGGAGCTCGCACGGGCCATCCACGCCGCCGAGCCGCCGGCGTGCGCTCCCTGCCTCGCGCGGCGCTGCACGCATGCCGACGGGCCGGTGTGCATGACCGGGATCGGCGTCGAGGCCGTGCTCGAGGTGGCGCTCGCGGATTGAGCCGTTAGTTTCTCGGGCGATGCGGATGGCGCACTACTTTCTCGCGCTCGTCTTCGTGGCGGCGCCGACGCTCCTCGCGACCGCGGGCCTGGGAATCTTCCACGACGGCTCCAACCGCCATCTCACGCTCGGACTCCTGAGCGCGATCGCGACCGTGGCGGTACACACGCTCCTGATCGTCTTCATGATCATCACCGGCAAGGTGATGAAGGCGGCCATGGAGACGCGGCCGCTGGCCCCCGATTTTCTCGACGAGCTCAACCGCTTCTTCACCCAGAAGAGGGCCTATCCGCTGGCCGGGCTCGGCGCGGTTTCGATCACGGCGGTGGCGGTGATGGGCTATGCCCAGCGCGCCTTCGGCCTCCACCCGAGCGTGCACATGCTGCTCGGCCTCCTCGCCGTCTTCTTCAACCTGTGGGTGTTCCAGGCCGAGTACCGGGTGCTGCGCGACAACCAGGATCTGCTCGACCGCACGGCCGCGGCGCTCGACGCGATCGACCGCGAGAAGGCCGCGCGGGGCGAACCGCCGGTCGAGGACGTCGACGAGATGCCCAGGCACCCGGTGCGGAACTGGCTCCTCGTGGCCGTGAGCTGCTGGCTCCCGTACCTCTACTGGGGTTTCATCGAGTGGAGCGGCGACTTCGGCCGGGTCGGGACGACCTTCCTGGTCCTGACGGTCGCGTGCTCGGCGAGCGCATTGCTCGCCGCCTGGTTCGCGCGATCCCGCGACGGCGTCCCCGCGAGCTAGTTTCCGCCGAGCTCCGCCAGACGCTCCTGCACGTCCTTGTACTCGGGCCAGAAGAGCTCGATCTGGCGCAGGAGGTTCCGCCGCTCGGCGTCGTCGCTCGAGGCGAGCATCTTCGCGTAGAGGGCGTCCGCCTGTTCGATGAAGTCCTCGAGCGTGCGCTTTCTGTCGGCCGCGTCCTCGTAGAACTCCGCCTCGTCGAGCAGGCGCCCGTACGCCTCGACGGCCTCCTCGAAGCGGAAGTCGGTCTCGAGGTTCAAACCGCTCTGGTAGAGGGCCTCCCAGTGGTAGACCTCGACCAGGTTCCGCATGCGGTGGAACTCGACCTTCTGCTCCACGGTGATCTCGGCGCCCTCGGCGAGCTTCACGAGGGCCTCGTCCATCCGGTCCTGGCGCAGGAGCATGTCCGCCTCTCCGAGCAGCCGGGCCGCCTTGGTCTCGACCGCCATGCGCGCCCGGCCGTCGAGCGCGTCCGCGTTCTCCGGTTCCAAGAGGAGGACGAGGCGGTACTCGTTGAAGGCGGCGGCCCAGAGCGCCTGGTCCTCGAAGCCGCGCGCGACGAACAGCCGCTGCTCCGCCAGCGACTTCTTCACCTGCGACTTGCGCAGCTCCGCACGCTCGTGGTCCGGGATGTACTTGTGGGTCGACTCGAAGCGGTGGCGCGCGGTCCGGTTGAAGTGCTCGTGCACCGCGCGGACCCCTTCGTTGTAGTAGCTCTCGCCCATCCCCTGGCGGTAGTTGATCAGGAGCAGTACGCGGCCCGCGCCCGAGAGCGCCGAGGTATTGCCGGGCGAGTAGTAGAGCGCCAGCTCGTAGGCCTCGAGCGCCTCCTCCATCTTCTCGCTCGACAGGAGCTCCAGCCCGGCCGTCAGCCACTGGTCCGTGAGCTGGTCGCGCGTCTTCAGCAGCCACTGGCCGACGACGGGGTTTCCGGGGTCACGGGCCAGGATCTCGTTGAAGTGCGCGAGCGCGTCCTCGAGGTTGCCGTCGAGGAGGTCTCGCCGGCCCTCGTTCAGGATGTACGCCATGCGCGCGTCGTGGGCGAGGCTCCGAATGCTCTCGTCGTCGGGGTTCTCGGCTTCCAGTCGGTCGGCCAGCTCGACCGCTGCCGTGTAGCGCTCCGCGCGCACCAGCTCGACCACCTCGGAGCCGCTCTGCGTCGCCACACAGCCGGTGAACAGGAGCGCGGGAAGAACCGCCAGGGGGCCGACGAGACGGCCGCGGGAAAGGAGGTGCATGCTGGAATCGGGGCGTCGGGGTCGTGTGGAACGAGCTCGGGCCTCGGGGACGAACCGGGCGGCGGGATCTTCCTGGAACCCGACCGCCGCCTGCAAGGGGTTTCAGGAGCGCATCGAGCCGGTCAGGACGAGCCCGAGGCTGCCGAAGAGCACGACGGGGAACCACGCGGCGTACACCGGCCCGAGGAGCCCCTGGAGTCCCAGGGTGCGGGTCACGAAGTCCGTCCCGAAATAGACCAGGCAGAGCAGGACGCCGACCCCCACGCGCTCGACGCCGCGGCCGCGCCGCTGGCCGACGAGGAAGGGCATCCCGACCAGGAGCAGGAGCAGCCCGGCGAGCGGAAACGTCAGGTGGTACTGGCGCACGGTGCGGTACTGGAGGTTGTCGGGATCGCGCTCCAGAAGCACCCGGACCTGCGCGAACGAGAGGTCGAGGGGGTGCGTGCGGCCGCGCCAGGCGACCTCGACGTCGTCCGGCCCCACGTTCACGTGGTCGAAGACCTCGATGCGTTCGCCGCGGCGCTTGCTCTCGTCGACGTAGGTGAGGTGACCGTCGACGAGCTGCCACCGCCACCGCCCGTCGACGAGCTCCGGCGAATGGGCGAGCGCGGCGTCGATCGCCACCGCCGCGTCCCCCACCGCGATCATCGATGTGATGCCGGTCATCTCGGGGCCGCCGGTGAGCGGCCCGTTGGCGCGGTACTCCTCGAGTCTCACGCGCTGGCGGTCGGAGTCCTTCACCCAGAAGTTTTCGAGCACGGGCTCTTCGCGCTGCTCGATCAAATACTCGCGCAGCACGTCGCGCTCGCGGCTCAACGCCTCGGTCGCCCACTCCCGCAGGGCGAACATCCCCCCCGCGAGGAGCACCGCGCCCAGGTAGACCGGCGCGAAGAGCCGCCGCGAGCTGACGCCCGCGTTGAGGGCGGCGACGACCTCGTTGTGGCGCACCATCTTGGCCGCCGTGAAGAGGCCCGCCACGAGCGTGACGAAGGGCGACATCTCGAGGTAGAGAAACGGAAGGTGCAGGGCGTAGTAGCGCCCGATCGTCCCCATCCCCGGCATCGTGCCGTCAGCGTGCTCCGTCAGGTACTCGTCGAGGTTGACCGAGGAGTCGATGATGACGTAGAGCCCCACCACGAGGAGGAACGCGGCCAGGTACGACAACCCGAAGAGCCGCATCACGTAGCGGTCGAGCCGGCCGCCCTTGATCAGGGCGCGCGTCATCGCCTGACCATTCGCCGGAGGAGGAAGAGCCCGATCGCCAGGTAGATCCCGTTGGTCGTCCACGCGGCGAGCCCCGGCCCGATCAAGCCCACGCCGGCGAGCTCCTTCCCCAGCCGCATGGAGAGCAGGTAATAGAGGAACGCGTAGGCCGTCGCGCCGGTCAACGCGCCGAGCTGCGTTCCGCTCCGCAGCCAGAGCCCCGTCGGCGCGCCCAGGATCAGAAACACGAGGTACGTCACCGAGAGCGCGATGCGCTTCTGGATCTCGTAGCGATACGCCTCGCGATTCTCGACGTCCAAGGGCTCCTCGCCGGAGCCGAGCCCGCTGCCGTCGAGGCGCGCGAGCATCTCGGACGTCGTCAGGTACTTGGGGACGTTGCGGTCCTTCTGGGGCTGTTGCCCGAGGTCGGCGAGCGGGATCCGGAGCGACGGGGACTCGATCTTGAACTCGTCGTCCTCGCGCAGCGTGCGCGCGTTGAGGAAGCGCACCTCCATCGCGCCCGAGCCCTCGGGGAAGTCGATCGAGATGGCGTCGGCCACCAGCACGACGTTCTCGGTCTCGCCGGTCTCCTCGTCCTCCAGCGGGTAGCTGATGATCACCTCGTGGAAGATCCCCGTCTCCGCGTCGCGGCGGGACGAGCTGAGATAGAAGTCGCCGATCTCGAACTCCGTGCGGCCCTGTCCGAGCGAGCGGAACTCGCTCTCCTCCGCCTCGCGGAGGAAGACGCGCTGGTTGTACTTCTGCTCCGGCGACACCGTCGAGAGCAGCCAGTGGGTGCCGATCGCGCAGACGACGGCGACGACCAGGCCGGGGAGGAGCACCTTCAGCGGGTGGATGCCCGCCATGCGGATCGCGGTCCACTCGTTCTCCGCGGCGAGCCGCCCGAACGTCGACACCACGCCGAGCAGGAAGGCGATCGGCGCCAGGTAGGGAACCAGCTCGGTGACGACCATCGGGATGTAGTCGAACACCTTGTCGAGGCCGACGCCCTGGAGCCGGTGCACCGCCTGGATCGTGATCGCCGGCATCACCATGAAGGCGATGCCGGTCAGCGCGAAGGCGAACGACAGGACGAGCTGCCGCAGGACGTAGAGCTGAAGCGTCAAGGCGCGGGTAGGATGCCCTTTGTGGCGGAGACGATCCAAGGCCGGGTCCTGAAGGCCAACGCCGCGCGCACGGTGTACGTCGACTCGCGCGGCGTCGTCGTGAAGCGCTTCCACAACCCGAGCGCGGTCCAGGCCCTACGCGACCGGCGGCGGGCCGTTTCCGAGCACCGCCTGCTCGCGGCCCTCGCGGCGCGCGAGCTTCCGGTGCCCCGGCCCCTGGAGGTCCGCCGCGCGCGCGGCGCGTGGGAGGTGGTGATGGAGTGGATTCCGGAGGCGGCCACGCTCGGCGCCGTTCTCGCCGGCGAGCGCCGCTCCCCGGTGCCGCTCGAGGTCCTCGCGACGCGCCTGGGCCGGCTCCTCGCCCGCGCCCACGCCGCCGGGCTCGACCATCCCGACCTGCACCCGGGAAACGTGCTGATCGACGCCGACGGAAACCCCTGGCTGGTCGACTTCCACAAGGCGCGCCTTCGGTCGCGGACCGATCCGAAGCTCCTCGAGCGCGACCTCGTGGCCCTCGGCGCGGCGGTGCGCGAGCTCTTCCCCCCCCGCCTGCGCGCACGCTTCGCGCTCGCCTGGCGGCGCGCCCTGCCCGACGAGCTCGCGTCGGGGCTCGCCGAGCCGGCGCGGCTTGCGCGCGACGTCGAGGACCGCGCGCGGGTCCGCCGCCGCGCCGTGCTGGCGCACGCGCAGGGGCGCTGGACGCGCACGTCGTCCTCGTGCGTCGAGACGGCGCGCGCCTTCCAGCGACGCGACCTGCCCGAGGACTTCGCCGAGCGCCTGGAGAGCGCGAGCCGCCACCGCTCCCGGTACGTCGAGGTTGCGCTCTACGATCAGCAGGTGCGCGCGCTCGTCCTCCGGGGCCGCGCCAACGAGCTGCGCGCGCGCTGGTATTCGGCGGTGCGGCTGTGCGACCACCGCGTTCCCGCGCTCGCGCCGCTGTGCCTCTCGGCGCACTGGGCGGCCTTCGAGATCCCCGCCGGAGCGCAGCCGGTCGCGGCCGCGCCGTCGCCGCAGCAGCTCGGCGCGCTCCTCGGCACGCTGCACGACCGCGGCCTCGACGTGGACGCGCTCGACGGGCTCTACGAGCACGGCGACGCGCTTCTCCTCGCTCCGCCGCCGCGGCTCCTGCACCTCGACCCGCGCCCCGGCGCGTGTGCGGCGAAGCGGCGGTTCGAGGCGCTCCGCGGCGCGGCGGTCGACGCGGCGGACCCCGGGCTCCGCGCGGCCTACGTCGCGGCCTTCCGCCACGGCGCGCGGGAGGGCCGCCGGCTCGCGGCGGACGTTCTCTAGAGGATGTCCTTCTCCCGCGCGAACTCGCGCACGATCGAGTTCTTGACCAGGACCGCGTAGGCGTCCGGTTTGGCGCTCTTCCAGCCCTTGAGGTGGAGCTCCACCTCCGGGATCTGGACCAGGTAGCTCGCCGCCTCGTCCTCCATCTCCTCGTCGCCGATCATCGTGATCGAGTAGACGAGCCAGGTCACCGCCTTGGCGACGTCGTCGCGATCGTACTCATAGCGCGCCTGCTGCATGCGGTCGAGGTGGTACTCGGCCCGCTCGGCGACCTGCTCCTCGCGCAGGGCGAGGGCGGATTCCCGCTCGCCGCCGGCCGCGCTCTCGAGGAACGCGTCGATCACCAGGAAGGCCTGCTTGTAGTCGCGCGGCGACGTCTTGACGAGGCTCTTCACCTCCCACTCGATGTCCTCGTACGTCGGCGGGTCGCCGAGGCTCACGTAGCCGCGGAAGCGCCGCTCCTGGCGGTCGACCCAGTCCATCTCGGGGTGGTTCGGCCAGCGCTCGCGGAAGTACTTGCAGCGCATGAGGAACACGCGCACCTTCGGCTTCTCCGGCGAGCCCTGGAGGTAGAGCTTCTCGTACTTGGCGAGCTTGGCGTCCTTGTAGCTCGTGCCGATCATGTTGTGCCGGTCGAGCTCCGCCTGGCTGGCGCGCTCGTCGAGCGTCGCGAAAAGCTCCGCGATCTTCTTGCGCTCCGCGTCGGTCTGTTCGCGCGAGATGCTCTCGAGCTTCTGGCGCGCCAGATCCCAGCTCCCTTCCTCGATGTGGCGCTCGACGGCGGCGATCGTCGCCTGGACCGGCGCGACGCCCTTCGACGCCTCGGACATGAAGATCTTGAAGACGAGCAACGCGACCGCCGCGGCGCCGCCGACGACGAGGAGCGCGATGACGTAGCCGGGGAGCCCGCGCTGCACGCGCGGCTTGGTGCGCTGGACGACCGAGCGGTCGCCGCGCCGCTTCGCCTCCGCCATCGCCCGCTGGCGGCGGATCGCATGGTCCTGAGCCGCGTTGCCGACCGCGCGCTTGCCCGCTTCCGCCGCCACGGCGCCGCCGGCCGCGCCGGACCCGGGCGGGGACGCCTCGTCCTCGAGCCAGATCCGCACGGAGCCGATGCTCGCGTGCGCCCCGAGGACGAGCGGCGCTTCGTCCTCGATCGCGGTGCCCTCGATCTCGGGCGGAACGACGCCCGGACGCGTGCGAAGGACGGCCTGACCGCCGCTGATCGAGAGCTCCGCGTGGATCTCCGCGACGTCGGTGGAGCTCACCTTGAGCTTGGCCTCCTGGCCCGTGCCGATGGTCAGGACGCCGTCGCCCACGCGAAACGCGCGGCGCTTCCCGCCTTCCTCAACGATCAGTCTGGCCATGCTCTGGGGGTGCTCAGAGTTCCGCTTCGAAATCCCGGCCCGCCCCGAAGTTCTGGGTCCAGTACGGGCCGGAGAGGCCGCTCGCCATTTCGCGGTGCCCCTCCATCAGGATGTTGCGGTGGTGACCGCTCGAGTGCAACCAGCCGACGTGGGCGCCCATCGGATCGCCGCCGCCCATGTGGCAGTTCTCGCTGGCGCCCCAGACGTAGCCCCGCCGCCGCATGCGGTCGCCGGGGGTCTTGCGCTCGGGATCGGGCTCGAAGTGCCCGAAATCGCCGGTATCGGACATGTAGATCGAGTGGTCCTCCGCCGCCGCCTGGATCAGCGGGTTCCACGCCAGCGCGCGGCGGCCGAACATCAGACGGTACTCGTTCGTGATCTCCACCTGGCGGCGCTCGGCCGAGTCCGCGGGGGCACCGTTCTCGGGAACGTCCCCGCCGTTCCAAAGCGCTTCGGTATAGGCCAGGACCTTGCGCGAGCGCGCCAGCTCGTCGCGCTCCTCCTCGTTCCACGCGAAATCGCGCAGCGCGATGCGGTCCAGGTCCGGATCCAACCCGTCGATCCACTCGGGCAGGTCCTCGCCGCGCTCGAAGACGACGCGCAGCTCCGTCTGCCGCTCGCGGTTCCAGGAGAGCTCCGCGAGGTGTCCGCGGAAGCGTTTCGCCAGCTCGACCTCGTTCTGCTCGGCCCATACGTCGCGCACGGCCTGCACCAGCACGTCGACGCGGCGCTGCACCGCCGGGTAGAGCTTCGCGCGTTCCGGCGGACACTCCGGCGGGCGGTAGGGGTAGAAGTACTCCTCTTCGTCGAAGATCAGCTCGAGGGCCGCGGCGCGGGCTTCGTCGAGCTCGGTGCGGGCCTCGGCGAGCTTCGCGAGCTTCTTCATCGTGCGGTCGCGGGCGAGCTCCGCGATGCTGCGACGCCAGCGCGCGCCGAGCGCCTCGATCAGCTCGACCTTGGCGCCCTCCTCGAAGAAGGCGTCGTAGAGCTCGTCGCGGCGTTTGCCCTTGGCGCCGGCGAACTCCTCGGTCATCTCCTTCAGGCGCGCGGTGCGCTCGATCGAAGCGAGCTCCTCGCGCGCGATCCAGTCGCCCTGGAAGAACGTGTAGCCGCCCTTCGGCGGGAACTCGCCGCGGTAGCGGCCGACGATGCCGGCCACCTCGTGCGACGCGAGCCGGCCGTCGGACTCGAGCTGCGCGAGCACCTTCCACGAGGCGTTGACCTCGTCGCGCAGCAGGCGCTCCTGGATCAGGCCGAGCTCCGCCCGCAGCGAGAGCTGCGCGTCTTCCGCCAAGCCGACGAGGACCTTGGACGGCACCTCGGACCAGCCGAGCTCCTCGCCGCGGACGACGACGTGCTCCGCCCGGACGGCCTCGACGCCCAGGGCGCTGAAGTCGCCCCGTCCCGACGCGAAGGCCGCGACGAGCTCCTCGCGCAGCAGAACCCGGTCGCCGACGTCGCGCGCCAGGCCCGTGTACTCGTCGCGTTCGACGCTGTAGGTCGAGTTGGCCGCCGCCTCGAGGTACGCGTCGTGCGCGCCGGCGAGGTCGCCGTCGCGCAGGCGCTGGCGGGCGCGGTTCACCCAGGCCCGTACCGACGTGGGTTCGGGTTCCGCTCCCGGGTCAAGCGCCTCGACGCGCACCCAGACGTCGCCGTCGACCTCGGCGGTGCCCGGTTCGACGACCGGCTCTCCGGCGGGCTCGTCCGCCTCGGCGTAGCCTCCATCGATCGGCTCCGGCGCGGCCCGCTCGTACGGGTCCCAGGTCGGCTCCTCGCGCAGGGTGGGCCGCTGGTCGGCGACGGCGACCACGGACTCGGCTTCCGACTCGGGTTCCGGCTCGGGCTGCGGCTCCGAAGGCTCGGCCTTCGGCCGGCTCTTCTTCAAGCCGAGGTAGAGCTCGGCCAGGCCGCTGAGCTCCCTGTCGATCTCCGCGCGCACGACCGGATCGCGCTCGGCGGCGCGGAGCTCCTGCAGCTTCCGTTGCGTCACGGCGCGCGAGGTGGTGACGGCCGCTTCCCGGATCGCGGCGACCCGGCCGCGGGTCTCCTCGCGCCGGTCGCGCACGGCGTCGATCCGATCGCGCAGGGACGCCGTGGACGACGCCGGCACGTCCTTCAGGTAGGTCTCGGCGCGCTCGAGGTCCCCGCTGGCCAGGGCCGCGTCGACCCGGGCCACCGGGTCGGGCCCCGGGGAGCAGGCGGTCGCAACGGCGATCGCGCAGAGCCCGGTTAATAGGGAAGTCAGGCGCATGGGGGGATTTCGGTGCCTATAGCCCGGCGAGGATCGCGGGTGACAAATCCGAGCGGTCGATCCTACCACCGGACAGGGTCAGAGCACGCCGGATCTCGTTCTCGAGCTCGCGCACGTTGCCCGGCCAACGCCAACTTTGCAATGCGTCGAGCGCGGCGGGCGTGATCTCCGCGTCGGCGACGCCGACCTCCGCGGCGACGCGCGCGAGAAAGAAGCGCACGAGGTGCACCACGTCGCCCTCGCGCTCGCGCAGGGGGGGCAGGGAGAGCCGCACGACGTTGAGCCGGTAGAACAGGTCTTCGCGGAAGCGCTTGTCGGCCACCATCGCCTGCAGGTCGCGGTGCGTCGCGGCGACGACGCGGACGTCGACGGACACGGGCTTGTTCGAACCGACGGGACGCACCTCGCCCAGCTCGAGGACGCGCAAGAGCTTGGCCTGCATGTCGCGCGGCATGTCGCCGATCTCGTCGAGGAACATCGTCCCGCCGTCCGCCGTGACGAAGTGTCCCGGCCGGTCCGCGATCGCGCCGGTGAAGGAACCCTTGGTGTGGCCGAAGAGCTCGCTCTCGAGCAGCGGAGCGGGAACCGCCGCGCAATTCTCTGCGACGAACGGTCCGCCGGAACGGCCGCTGTGGTCGTGAAGCGCGCGCGCGACGAGCTCCTTGCCCGTGCCGGTCTCGCCCTGGATCAGGACCGGGACGTCGGACGGCGCGACCTTCGCGAGCATGGCGAAGAGGTGCTGCATGCCCGGGCTCTCCCCCACCATGCCGAAGCGCATCGGCACGTCGGGCGCGAGCGGTCCCGTGACGGAACGCGAGATCGCCGCACGCGCTTCATTGAGAGCGGCATGGAGAAGCGGCTCGAGGTCCTCGAGCCCGCCGTGCTCGCGCGCCTCGGCCAGAAGGGCCTCGAGGCGCGTCCGCAAGTCCCGCGCGTCGCTCACGGATCGAGAACCTGCAGCCGCGCGTATTGGAGGAGCAGCACCTTGGAGCCGAGCCCGTCGAAGGCGACGGTGGCGCGCGCGTTGAGCCCCGAGCCCTGCAGCTTCTCGACGCGGCCGCGGCCGAAGTGCTCGTGGTACACCCGGTCGCCCTCGCGGACCTCGTCGACGCCCTCGGGGTTTTCAAAGGCGCCGAAGACGTCTTCCGCGTCTTCGGGCGTCGATTCCATCCCGTCGAGGAGCTCGGCCGGGATCTCGTCGAGGAACCGCGACGGCGTGCGGTAGCTCGTCTCGCCGAAGTGGAGCCGCGTGCGCGCGTGCGTGAGGAAGAGCCGCTCCTGCGCGCGGGTCATGCCGACGTACATCAGTCTCCGCTCCTCCTCGAGCCCGGCGTCGGGATCGTCGGAGTCCAGAGCCAGCGGGTGCGGCAGGAGCTGCTCCTCGAGCCCGGCGACGAACACGACGGGGAATTCCAGGCCCTTCGCCGCGTGCAGCGTCATCAGGGCGACCCGCTCGGTGCCCTCGTCGTAGGCGTCGACGTCGCTGACCAGAGCCACGTCCTGGAGGAAACCCCGCAGGCGGCCGTCGGGACTGGCACGGTCGTACGTGCTCGCGTGGGTGCGGAGCTCTTCCACGTTCTCCTCGCGCATCTCGAGTTCGGGCTCGCCGAGGTTCTTGAGCCAGCCCCCATAGTCGGTCGCCAGGATCACGCGGTCGAGCGCCTCCGCCGCCGGAGCGTCGCGCAGGTCGCCGAGCTCCTCCATCAACTGCGCGAAGGCTTCCAGCGACGCCCGCGCGCGGCCGCGGATCGTGGCGCGCGCCTCCGCCGACGCGGCGGCGTCGCGCAGGGGGACGCCGTGCGCGGCGGCCCAGTCGTTCAGCCTCTCGAGGCTCCGCTCGCCGATGCCGCGCGCGGGGACGTTGATGACGCGCCGGCAGGCGACGTCGTCGCGCGGGTTGGCGATGAGCTGCAGGTAGGCGATCAGGTCGCGGATCTCGCGCCGCTGGTAGAACTCGATCCCGCCGACGATCTGGTAGGGAATCTGCGAGAGCCGGAAGGCGCGCTCCAGCGCGCGCTGCATGAAGTTGACGCGGTAGAACACCGCGATGCCGTCGAGGTTGACGCCCTGCTCGCGCAGCGCCTGCACCTGAAGGCTGATCTCCGCCGCCTCGTCGTTCTCGTCGCCGCACTCGAGCACGGTCAGGAGCGGACCGTCCTCCCGCTCGCTCCACAGGTCCTTCTCCTTGCGCCCCACGTTGTGGCGGATGACCGCCTGGGCGCCCTTCAGGATGTTGCCGACCGAACGGTAGTTCTGCTCGAGCTTGATGACCGTCGCTTTGCCGAAGTCCTCCTCGAAGTCGAGGATGTTGCGCACGTCGGCGCCGCGCCAGGCGTAGATCGACTGGTCGGGATCGCCGCAGACCGCCAGGTTGCCGTGCCAGCCGGCGAGATGGCGCGTCAGCAGGTACTGCACGCGGTTGGTGTCCTGGTACTCGTCAACGAGGACGTAGCGGAAGCGCTGGGCGTAGTTGTCGCGCACGCCGGGGTGCTCGTCGAAGATCCGCAGCGCGAGAAGCAGGAGGTCGTCGAAGTCCAGCGCGTTGGCCTCCCGCATCGCCGCGAGGTACTTGTCGCGGACGACGCGGAACACCTCGTCGTCCAAACCCTGCGCCTCGGCCGGTCCCGATCCCTCGTGCGTGCGCGCGCGGTTCTTCCCGTCGCTGATCCAGGCCCCCACCGAGGCGGCGCGGAAGCGCTGCGGGTCGTAGCCGGCGTCCTTGATCAGCCTCTTCAGGAGCTGGTTCCGGTCGTAGGTGTCGTAGATCGAAAAGTCGCGCGTCCAACCGCCCAGCACCTCGATCTCGCGCCGCAGGATGCGCGCGCACATCGCGTGGAAGGTGCTGATCCAGATGCCCTTGACGTCGGTGAGCGCGAGCACGCGCTCGCGCATCTCGCCCGCCGCCTTGTTCGTGAAGGTGATCGCGAGCACCTCCCACGGCTTGGCGCGCCCGGTGGCGAGCAGCCAGGCGATCCGCCGCGTGATGACCCGCGTCTTGCCCGAGCCGGCGCCCGCCAGGATGAGCAGCGGCCCCTCGCCGTGGGTGACCGCTTGGCGCTGGGGCTCGTTCAGGCCCTCGCAGAGCTCGGGCGGCGCCTCGCGCAGCTCGGTCTCGGCGCCTTCCTGCACCGCCTTGGCGTCCATCCAGTCGAGGGGGGCCATGAGACCAGGGATTCTAGTCCGCGGCGCGGACCGGGCGTACGCCCTAGCTGGCCTTGCGGGCGAGGACGCCCGCGCGCCCGCCTTCCTCTTCATAGAGGACGGTCTCCAGCCCGACGAGACCGGCGGCGAGGCTCCCGGGCTGAAGCCGAAAGCGCGCCGGCGGCTTCGCGCCCGGCCAGTCGAGCGTGAAGGTGCGCGCGATCGCGTGGCCGCCGGGCGCGACCAGCGTGTGGAGCTCCTCCCAGAGCCCCGCGTCGTGGAAGTCGACGACGCAGACGAGGTCGAACGGCTCCGCCGGCGGGAAGCCGTCCACGAGGACGTCGACCGGCGTCGCCGTCACCGCGACGTCCGCTTCGCGCGCGCGGATCTCCAGCTCGGTCAACCCGACCGGGCTGACGTCCCAGGCGTGGGTCCGCCAGCCCGCCTGCGCGAGAACAACGGCGTGCCGCCCCGTCCCGGCGGCCAGGTCCAGGGCCCGCCCGCCGAGGGGCGCGCCGATGCGGCGGAGCGCCGCGAGCACGAAGGGATCCGGCGCCTTTCGTTCGCGGCCCAGGCGGCCGGCGTACTTCTCGTCCCAACGATCGCGGTCCGTGGCCACCGCGCCAGCGTAACGCCGCGCGAGGCGACCACGGACCGCAGGGAGAGAACCGCAAGGGCGCGCGGGGGCCGGTTCAACTCTTCAAGGCTCTCTGGCCCGTACCCACCGGGCCGATCAGGAGTTCGGCGAACGAGCCATCCCGCGCCACCCTTGCGGCCTTGAACATGGCGGTCCGCCCACCCTTTTCCGAGCACAACCCCTCTTCTCGGCAACGATCTCGCCCCGCCCCGGGAACCGGGGAATCGAGGGGCGTGCCACCCCGCGCGCAACGCTCGGCCGGGTCAGGACTTGCCGCGCCCTTGACGCCCCGAGCCCGAGCCGGTTCCCCTGTCCGCGGATGCCGACTCCCACGGAAGCCGAGCTCCTCGCGAAGCCGCCCGCGGAGCGCTGGGGCGACGACGACGCCGGCCGGCGCTACGTCGAGGAGCGCTGGAGCGATCCCCGCCGCGCCGCGCGCGACCCGCGGCTCGTCGCCAAGCTGCTCGAACGCTGCGACGCGCGCGGCGACCGCATCCTGGACGTCCCGTGCGGCACCGGCCGGCTGCGCGCGACGCTCGAGCGCTTCGGCACGACCTACGTCGGCATGGACGTGTCGCCGCCGATGCTCGCGGAGGCGAGGCGCGGCGGCGCCAAGCGGCTGGCGGCGGCCGACCTCACCCGCCTGCCGCTACGCGACGCGAGCTTCGGCGTCGTCGTCGCGTGCCGCATCCTGCACCACCTCGCCGCCGACGAGCTCTTCGACGCCGCGGTGCGCGAGCTCGTGCGGGTCAGCTCGAAGGCGGTCGTCGCCTCCTTCTGGGACCGGGCCTCGCTGCCGGCGCTCGGCCGCCGCGCGCGCGGGCACCGCGCGGGGGGCCGCGTGGCGCACTCGAAGCGCCGCGTGCGCGCAGCCTTCGCCGCCGCCGGCGCGGAGGTCCGAACCTACGAGCACTCGTTCCGGTTCTTCTCGCAGCAGACCTTCGTCCTCGCGACGCGCGCATGAGCCGCTTCGCGCTGCGCGGCGACGAGGCGGTCTTTGCGCGGCTGCGCCCCGCGCTCGAGCGCGCGCAACTCTCGGGGCGAAGCGAGAACCTCGTGCTCGAGCTCGACGAGCTCCGTCTCTTCGCGAAGTGGAGCTCCTTCCGCGGCAAGGCGCGGTGGCGCCACGCGGCGCGGGCGCTCTTCGGCCGGCCGCTTCCGCGCCTGAACGAGTTCGCCAACCTGACCTGGCTGCGCGAGCACGGTTTCGGCGCGCCGCGGCCGGTGCTCGCCGGCGCGGCCTGGCGCGGCGGTGCGCCGGCGTTTCAGTTCCTCTTCACCGAGGCGATCGAGAACGCGCGCACGCTCGACGAGCTCCTCGAGGACGGACCGGACGAGCTGCGGCTCCCCGCGCTGGAGACGCTCGGCCGCGAGGTCGGCAAGCTCCACGCGCGGGGCTTCGTGCACCGCGACCTCTTCCCGCGGAACCTCCTGGTCACCGTCGCGGGCGAGGCGCCGCGTATCCACTTCCTCGACGCCTGGCGCGGCGGACCGGGGTTCGGGCTGCGCGGACCGGCGTACGACCTCGGGTGCCTGATGCTCTCCGGGGCCGGTCTCGTCGAGCCGGAGGAGCAGAAAGCGCTCTTCGACGCCTACTTCGGCGCGCGGGACGGCGCCGGAAAGCCCGCCCGTAGAATGGAGCTCCTCCGCGCGGCCGCGCGCGAGCGCCGCCGCCTCCAGCGCCGCTTCCCCCACCCACCCCGCGAGTGGAATCCATCCTGAGCGAGTCCGATCCGCGCTCCGCGGCGTGTCTTTGAGAGCCATGCCGAACCCCGCTTCGACGCCGCACCCCGAGCTCCTGCTGGCGCAGGCGAGCTGGGTGCGCCGCCTCGCGCGAACGCTCGTGGCCGACGCCCACCTCGCCGAAGACCTCACCCAGGACACCTTCGTGCGCGCCCTCGAGCACCCGCCGCGGGCGGACCAGCCGCTGCGCGGCTGGCTCGCCACGGTGATGCGCAACCTCGCGGCGCAGGGACGCCGCGGCGAGGGACGCCGCAGCGCGCGCGAGGCCCGGGCGGCGCGTCCGGAGCCCGGCGACGCTTCCGACGACGTGGTCGCCCGCGTCGCGACACAGCGCGGAGTGGTCGAGGCCGTGCTCGCGCTCGACGAGCCGTACCGCACGACGCTGCTCCTGCGCTACTTCGAGGAGCTGCCGCCGCGGCGCATCGCGGCGCGCCAGGGCGTGCCGGTGTCGACGGTCAAGACGCGCCTCGCGCGGGGCATCGCGGCGCTGCGCCAGCGGCTCGACGAGAGCCACGGCGGCGACGGAAAGGCATGGCTTGGCGCTCTCCTGCCGCTCACGCGGTGGCCGGAGGGCGCGTGGGCACCCTCCCTTTCCACCGTCTCGTTCGGAGTCCTCGCCGTGAACGCCAAGGTCCTCGCCGTGTGTCTGCTCCTCGCCCTCGCGGGCACGATCGCCGTCGTCGCCACGCGCGGCGACGACCCCGCCGCCGCCACCGGCGTCACCGCGGCGGGCGTGGAAGCCGCCGCGCCTATCGAGCCGGAGCTCGCGACGCCCGAGCGGCGGACGGCCGGCGAGGCGCGCGTGCTCGACGCGACGCGGCGAGCGCCGGTCGAGCCCGCGACGACGCCGGCGTACGCCGCGAGCCCCGCGCCGGCCGAGGCCTCCGCGCTTCGGGGTCGCGTGATCGACGTCGACTCGGTGCCCGTGGCCGGCGTCGCGGTCGGGTTCGGTCCCGGCGCCGCCTCGGGCGCGACCGCGCGCTCCGGCGCGGGCGGAGCCTTCTCGCTCCCCGCCGGTGACGCGACGGGCCACCTCTACGTCGACGACGAGCACTGGACCACCGTGCTCGCCGGCGCGCGCGTGCCGCGCAGCTCCGGCAAGGAAGCGGTCGTCGTCGTGGCGCCGCCGCTGCTCCTGGGCGGCGCGGTCGTCGACGCGGCGAGCGGGCTCGCGATCGACGGCGCCCACGTGCGCGTCGAGCTCCCGCGCGACTTCCGCGCGGACTTCGCGCTCGATCTCGACCACTCGATCGACGTCCCGCGGAGCACGCGCACCGACGCGTCCGGGCGCTTCGCCTTCGTGCAGGCCCCGCGCGTCCCGTCGGCGCGGCTCACGTGCGCGGCCGAGGGCTTCCTCGCCTACGACGAGCCGCTGCCGCTCGTCGCGGACGACCGGCTCGTGATCGCGCTCGAGCGGCCGGCCCTGCAGGGGACGCTCCTCACCGGACGCGTCGTCGCTCCGGGCGGTGCGCCGGTGCCGGACGCGAAGGTCTCGCTCGGCATCGACGTGCGGACCACCGACGAGCGCGGCGAGTTCTCCTTCGACCTGGCCGCCCCGCGGAGCTTCAACCGCGCCTTCGGCGAGATGCTGGAGCTCCACGCCGGAACGCGCCCGGCGACGCCGGGGAGCCTGCTCGCGGTCGCGTCCGGGAGGCTGCCCGCGACGTACGAGGCGCCGCGCAACCCCGACGGCGAACCGGTGTGGCCCGAGTTCGTCACGCTCGTCCTCGGCGACGAGCCGCGCTCGATCGCGGGCACCGTCGTCGACGTCGACGGCGGGCCCGTCGCCGGCGCAAGGGTGTGGCTCAACGACCCGACCTTCTTCGGCGGCATCGGCGACGCCGCGTCGGGCGAGCGGCCGGACATGATTCACGTGGAGACGCTGCTGCGCGGCGAAGGCGATCGCTTCTGGAACTTCGTCGAGACCGACGAGCGCGGCGAATTCCGGCTCGAGGGCCTGCTCGACCGCGACTACACGGTCGAGGCGATGGTCCCCGACACGCTGCTCCGCGCGGTGATCCCGGCCGTGCCCGCGGGTCGCTCCAACCTCGTCGTCGCGCTGCCCGAGGAGGAGGTCTACCCCGAGTTGCGCGGCACCGTCGTCGGCGCGGACGGCGAGCCGATCCCCGACGTGCGCGTGTTCCCGATGTGCGACGCGTTCCGCATGCGCGTGGCCGGCACCATCGTGGGCACGCGGCACGCGCGCGCCGGCGGGACGACCACCGACGCCGAGGGCCGCTTCAAGCTCGAGCGCGTCCCGCGCAACCTGGTCTACCTGCGCCTCGACGGCGCGGAGACGCTGCCGCTCGAGTGGGGCCGACACGTCGAGGGCGGGCTCGGGGAGCTCGTCGGCGACGACTTCGAGGACCTCGTCATCACGGTGGCGCGGCGCTGTCACTTCCAGGTCGAGCTCGACGACCCGGCCGAGGCCGACCGCTTCGCGATGCTCGACGCGCGCGGCGACGAGCTGGAGATCAGCGAGTTCGTCGGCAACGGGCGCGGCGAGGGCTTCCGCCAGTCGCTCCTCGAAGGCCGCTCGAACCCGATGGCGGCGCCGGACACCGCGGCGACGATCGTGCTCTACCTCGGCAACGAGGAGGTGCGGCGCGCGCCGATCCGGCTTGCGCCGGGAGAGCGCGTCACGATTCGGCCGTGATCTCCGGGATCGAGGGGCCGCCCCCGTCGAGGATACGCGCGCCCGGGTAGCGCTCCGCCACGATCTCCCGGTGGCGCACCAGCTCGATGGTGACGCGCTCGCTGCACCAGGCGACGAGGTCGGGATGGTCGCGCCGGTGGAACTTGAGCTCGACCGCGCCCTGGCGGACCGTCTGGCTCTCGCCGCGCTCCTCGATCTCGTAGAAGACCTCCATCTTGAACACGGTCCGGCCGAGCGGGATCAACGGCTCGATCAACTGCACGTCGTGGCGCACGGTGACGGTCTGCTTCGGCCGCTGGAGGTGGCGCACGACGTGATACACCGTGACGGCGGCGACGCAGACCGCGACGGCGAGGAGCACTTCCGCCAGGTCGATCTGGACGTCGGCGCGGAACGCCATCGCGATGAGGAGGAACGCCCCGAGCAGGAGAAACGGCCCGAGCACGATCACCGCGACGGTGATCCAGAGGGCCTTCCGGACCGGCAGCAGAGCGAGGATGCGCTTCACGAAAAAGTCCCGATCGCTCGGGAAATGCTAGCGGATACTGGCATTCAGGAAAGCGCACGCCATGGGCCCGCCGCACGCCACCTCCATCGACGACCTCCTCGTCCACGCCGGATGGGTGCGCCGCCTCGCGCGGCGCATGGTCGCCGATCCGCAGGCGGCGGACGACCTGGAGCAGGAGGCGTGGGTCGCCGCCCTCGAGCACCCGCCGGCCGACGCGCGCAACCCGCGCGGCTGGCTCGCGCGCGTGCTGCGGAACGCCGCGCGACAGCGCGGCCGCGGCGAGAAGCGCCGCCGCGTTCGCGAGCTGCGCGTCCCCGCGCGCGAGGCGGCGGCGCCGGCGGGCGAGCTCGTCGAGCGGCTCGCGGCGCACCAGCGGCTCGTGCAGGCCGTGTGGGACCTGGAAGAGCCCTACCGCGGAACCGTCCTCCTACGCTTCTTCGAGGAGCTGTCGCTGAAGGACGTGGCGAAGCGGCAGGGCGTTCCGGTCTCGACGGTGGGCACGCGCCTCGCGCGAGGCGTCGAGAAGCTGCGCGAGCGCATGGACCGCGAGTCCGGCGGCGACCGCCGGGCGTGGTCGCTCGCGTTGGCGCCGCTGGCGGCGAGCACCGCGACGACCGCCCCGCTTTCCACCTCGACGATCGGAACGCTCCTCATGCAAGCCAAGCTGAAGCTCGCGGTCGCGGCGGCCGCCGTCGTGGCCACGGGCACCGCGTTCGCGGTGTGGACGCACGAAGCCGAGCCCGACCCGCGCGGCGACGTCGCGCGCGCCGCGCCGGGCGGCGGTGCGGCGACCACGCCGCAGGCCGAAGTAGCGGCGCCGGAAGAAGCGCGCCGCGACCGGCGCGGGACGCCGGCGGCAGCGCCGGCGGCGAACGAGCCGGGCAACGCGAACATCGACGCGGTCGCGCCGCTCGCGCCCGACCTCGGCTTAGTCGCCGGTCGCGCGCTGGACACCGACGGCGCGGGCGTGGCGGGACTCGCCGTCCACGAGATGGGCTTCGCGCCCGACGACGAGCCCCTGGCGATGACGGCCGGCGACGGCTCGTTCGCGTTCGACGCGCCGGGGCGCGGGCTGCGGCTCGTCGCGACGAGCGCGCACTACGCGACCGTGCTCGCGAGCCATCACGCGCCCGGCACCGCGCGCGAGAAGCTCGTCGTCGTCGCGCGTCGCCTGCCGCTCGGCGGCGTGGTCGTCGGCGAGGACGGCGTCGCCGCGCCGGACGCCACGCTACGCTTCGCGCTGCCCGAGCGCTGGCGCAGCCGCTTCACCGAGATCCTCGACGACGCGGCGCCGCTGGAGCGCAACGCCGCCGCGGACGCCGACGGCCGCTTTCGGTTGGACGCGCTGGCGGTGGACGGCGCGTTCCTCGTCGCCTACGCGACCGGCTTCGAGCCGGAGCTCGTACCCCTGCCAGTGCAACCGACCGACGACCTGCAGATCGTCCTGCGCCGGCCGGACCTCGCCGGCGCGGAGCTGACCGGCATGGTGCTCGACCCGCTCGGCGCGCCGGTGCCGGGCGCGCGCGTGGGGCTCGGCTGGGTCGACAGCGTGCTGACCGACGACACCGGCTTCTTCCGCCTGGACCTGCGCGAGGACGACGGCGCGTTCGACCTGATCGCGGTGAAGCCGGGCTTCCTGCCCGCGGTGATGGCCCCGCCGGAGAGCTGGCCGCCGTTCGTCGTGCTCGAGCTCGGCGGCGCGCCGCTGACGCTCTCCGGGCGCGTCGTCGACGAGGACGGCGCGCCGCGCCCCGGCGTGCTCGTCTGGGCCAAGGACCCGACCTTCTTCGGACACATGGAGGAGATGTCGGTGCACGCGGAAGGGCTGCTCGCGGAGCTCCCGACCCGCGCCGTCTTCGAAAGGATGCGCGCGGAGGACGGTGACCCGGCGAGCTTCGACGCGCGCATGCAGGTCCAGCCGAGCGCGTTCCTCCCGCGCGTCCGCACGGACGCGGACGGCCGCTTCGAGCTCGTCGGCATGCTGCCGCGCGAGTACACGCTGCGCGCGCTCGACGACGCGACGCTGCGCATGACGGAGTCCGGCCCGTTCGCCGCCGGACGGAGCGACGCGCTCCTCCGCCTCCCGCGCCGGGGCTCCGTCGGCGTCGCCGGCATCGTCGTCGACGGCGCGGGCGAGCCCGTCCCCGGCGTCGCGGTGATCCCGCGCCGCCAGCCGTTCTCCGCGCCGTGGGGCAGGCACGGCTTCTACAGTTGGCGGGTCGACGGCGAGTCGGCGCGCACGGACGCGAGCGGTCGCTTCGCCCTGGCGGAGCTCCCGGTTGACGCCGAGGGCGTCGTCCTCGCGCTCGAGTCGGGCGACGTCATGCCGCGGGCCGTCGACCTGGAGGAGGCGGTGCGCGACGCGCGCGCGAACGGGCGCACGAAGGACGAGCTGCGTTTCGTCGTCGAGGTCCGCTACCACCTCCAGGTCGTGCTCGGCGAAGAACACGGCTGGGTCGACGACGTACGGGTGCTCGACGAAGAGGGCGAACGCATGACGATCCGCGCGTTCGGGGCCGGCGGCTACTGGACCGGCGGGAGCGCTTCCGTGACCGCGGGGCGAACGGAGGTGCTCGCGGTCGCCGCGGGTGCCGCGCAGGTCGTGCTGCACGGCGGCAAGGGTGAACCCGAGGCGCACGCGGTGAAGCTCGAGCGCGGGCGATTGAACGTCATCCGTCCGTAAGGCGAATCGAAGCTCCTTGCCGTTTGCATCGCTCGCGCCGAGGATGGGCGCACTCCCTCGCCGCGCGGAGCAGGTCGAGTGGCTCGCGCGGCACACGACCGAAGCTCTTTCCCTCAGGAGGAGGCCCATGGTCCCCCGTTTTCTCGCTCTTGCAGCGGCGGCGCTCGCGGCCGCCTTCCTCCCCGCTTCCGCGCAGTCGTTCGTCAACAACACGGACGACATCCCCGCGACCGTTCGCGACACCGAGAACATCGACTTCGGCGACGTGGACCTGGACGGCGACTGGGACGCCGCCCTGGCGAACGGCGGCGATTCCGGCAGCCAGCAGAACGACCTCTGGATCAACCAGGGCGGTCTGCAGGGCGGAACGACCGGGGTGTTCGCCGACGAGACCGTGCCGCGCTTCCCGAGCGTCGTCGACAACAGCCGCGACCTCGAGTTCGTCGACTTCGACGGCGACTCCGACGTCGACGTGTACGTCGCAGACATCTCGCAGATCTTCAACCAGCCGAGCCGCTGGTGGACCAACCTGGGCGGCGACCAGGGCGGCGCGCTCGGGTTCTTCGCCGACCAGACCGAGACGCGCTGGGTGGGGCTGGGCGGAGCCGGCTCGTCGATCGCGCCCTCGCTCCTGCTTCCGGCCGGCGGCTGGGTGGACTTCCCCGGCGACGGGGACTTCGCCGACCTGGACGGCGACGGCGATCTCGACCTCGTGCACTCGAGCTACGGCGGCGCGTACAGCGGCACCGTGCCGACGCGCATCTTCCTCAACGACGGCGCAGGTTTCTTCTCCGAGTTCAACCCGTCGGGTTTCCAGCTCCCAGGGCTCAACATCTCGAACGGCGACCCGGCGCTCTGGTGCGACGGCGTGCAGCAGCACGAGACCGTCGACGCGACCGGCGCCTTCGCGGACATTGCCAACGCCGTCGTCGACTTCGAGCTCGGCGACATGGACGGCGACTTCGACGTCGACGTCGTCTGGACGGGACGCAACGAAATCAAGCCGCGCTACTTCGTCAACAAGCTCAACGGCGGGTCGCTCGGCTTCCGCGACGTCTCGACGGAGTTCTACCCGGCGGGCTTCTCCGCCACGAGCTCGACCTTCGACCAGGAGCTCGGCGACCTGGACGACGACGACGACCTCGACCTCTACGGGCTCAACTGGACGTCGGGCTTCTTCGACGTCACGCTGGAGAACGTCGGCGGGAAGCTGGCCAACCCGACGACGCTTCCCGGCTCTTCTCAGGACGAGGAGGAGGGCGACTTCCTCGACTACGACGCCGACGGCGACCTCGACCTTTACGTCGCGAACTTCTCCGGCGGCGACAAGCTCTACCGCAACAACGGCGGCAACCCGATCAGCTTCACCGACGTGTCGGCATCGGAGCTTCCCACCGGCCTCGCCGGCATCGGGCGCGACGTGGAGACCAACGACGTCGACGGCGATGGCGACTACGACGTGTTCGTCGCGAACAGCGACGTCGAGACCTTCTACGTCGAGAACATCACGCAAACGCCCGACGCCAACGCGCCGCGGGTCCCGCTCGTCGAGACCGTGAGCGTCGCGGCCGCCACCAGCGGCTCGGTGCGCGTGCGCGCGCACGTCTACGACAACGCCGCCTACTACACGATCTGGTACCACGACACCGACCTCCTGGTCAGCGTCGACGGCTGCGCCCTGCCGGACCTCCCGATGTCCTCGTCGCGCGGTCAGGTGTTCCGCGGCGAGATCCCGTCGAACCTGGTGGGCAGCGTCCAGTATCGGGTGCGCTCGACGGACGAGCACGGCAACGCCGGGCTCTCCTCCGTCCAGGGCTACAGCGCGACCGGCAACACCGGCACGCTCTTCGGCGCGGAATCCGCGGGCACCGCCCTCGCGCCGCCGCAGGTGGCCGCGCTGTCGGAAGCGCGCGAGAACCAGCCGCTGTACGTCGCCGGGACCGGCACATTGGCCGGCGGCCTTGGCTTCCTCGGCGTGTCGCTCGGCGACCAGGTGCCGCCGCTGCCGGTGCCGTCACTGCCGAACCTGATCCTGAACATCGACGCGGGGCCGCTGTTTCTGGCGAGTGAGAGCTGCGTGCTCGATGCCTCGGCGAAGTGCGTCGCGGTCTTCGACGTCCCGGGCGGGACGGCGGGCGCCGACGTCTTCTTCCAGTTCGTCGACGTGGCGGGTGACGGCACGCTCGGGAGCTCGAAGGGGCTCAAGCTGACGATTCAGTAGGGGCTGGCGCTCGCGGCGTCGAAGAAGAAGAAGAAGAGAAGAAAACCGCAGAGGAGCGGAGGTCGGCAGAGACTCGCAGAGGCGTGGGCGGCTTCGCCGCCCACGCGAGTTCGATCCACGTGTTCCAGCGTTCCGGCGCTCTGTGGCTTTGAGGCGCAGAGGCGGGTCGGCTTCGCCTCCCCGCATCTCTTGAGGCAAGGGAGGGAGCGGAGGAACATGAGCAGAGAAAGGTCCGGGCACCTCCAACCGTTCTCCGGGATTCTCCAGTGCCTCCAAGACAACTGCCGCGGTCCCGGCCACTTCCAACGATCTCGACCAACCACCTCGACGCCGGATCGCCGCTCGCGCAACCCAAACGTGCGACCGAAGACTGGGTGTTTGCTTAGATCGGTTCGAGAGGCAGGACGGGTGGAAGTGCCCGGACCCTTCTCTGCTCATGTCCCTCCGCTCCCTCCCTTGCCTCAGGAGATGCGGGGAGGCGAAGCCGACCCGCCTCTGCGCCTCAAAGCCACAAAGCGCCGGAACGCTGGAACCAGGCGACTTAGTTCGCGAGGGCGGCGAAGCCGCCCTCGCCTCTGCGACCCTCTGCTCACCTCCGCTCCTCTGCGTTTCTCTTCTCCCAGCCGTCTAAGGCAAGACCGCAATCGGCGCACTGACCCCGCGCTTCCCCCCGGACTCGTCGAGCACGACGATCACCGCGAACAGCGAGGCAACCTCGCTCCAGCCCGGCCTCGCGCTAAGGTGAGCGAGCGAGACGCTCGCATCGCCCCGTTCGTCGAGCTCGCCGTGCAGGCGCGGGTCCTTCGACGAAGCGCGGAAGACCGCGTCCTCGACGAGCGGAAAGTCGCCGGCTCGCGCCGACGTGCGCACCTCCGTGGACGCCAGAACGACGAAGGCCCGATTCGGATCCGCGCCGCGGATCTCGATCACCGGCGAGCCGCTCGAGCGGTCGACCGTGATCTCCGCTTGGCCGATCGTGCGCGACCGGAGGTCGTCGGTGAGAGAGAGCTCCCCGCCCATCTCCACCACCCCGAGCTGCGCCAGGCCGGCGAGCACCGCGCGCGCGTAGGCCTCGTAGCCGGCGGCGGTCGGGTGCCCGTCGGGGAGCAGGAAGAGCTCCTCCCCCAGCCGCTCGATCTCGGGAGCGAGAGCTTCCCGGCAATCGACCAGGTCCGCGCCGAGCTCCGTTGCCGCCGCGCGGATGGTCGCGTTCGCGCGGCCGTACTGCCCTTCGTCGCACGCGTAGGTGAGTAGCACCGGCCGCGCGCCGCTCGCGCGGATCGCGGCAACGATGCGCGCCAGGCCTTCGCGGATGCCGCGCTCCATCGGCTCGTGTCCGACGTAGGTCTTCTCCGAATCGTCGTCGGAGACGGACAAGCCGTGCCGGTCGGTTCGCTCCTTCTTCTCTCCGCCCAGCCGCGCCGCCGCAAGCCGAACGAGCCGGACGACGCGCAGCTCCTTCCACCAGGCCGGCTCGCCGCCGAGGCGCCATTGGTCGTTGTACCCGACCAGGACGAGCACGGCGTCGTGCTCGCCGCCGTCGAGGTACGCCTCCATCTGGCGGAGGACGAGCGCGGTTCCCAGCCCCGGAAAGCCACCGTTGACGACGCGGTGCGGGCCTCCGGCGACGCGGTCGTCGAGCAGCTCCTCGAGCCGCGCCGGGTAGCTCTCGACCGCGTCCATCCAGATCCCGTAGGTATTGGAGTCGCCGACGCAGAGAAGGCGCGTCGCCGCGGGACCGACCGCGCGGGTCTCGCTGCGCGCCCCGCCGACGAAGAGCCCGCCGGCGCGCAGGGCGAGCTCGAGCAGGACGAGCCCGAAGAGCACGGCGGCGAGCTTCGCCGCGGCGCGGCGTGCGAACCGCGCGCCTCCGCCTCGCGCTACACCCTCGTCAGCCGACGCCACGACGTCGCCATTCTACTCGCCCACGAGACGCTCCAGCGCGTCGAGGATCTCCTCCACGTGCTCGACGCCCGTGCCGGCGTGCATGAACGTCATCCGCAGCACGCGCCTGCCGTCGAGCACCGTGCCCGTGAGAAAGCCCGTACCCGAGGCGTTGAGGCGCTCGCGCAGCACCGCGTTGTGCTCGTCGAGCGCGCGCGCGTCTCCGGCGAAACGCGCCGGCACGTGCCGGAAGCAGAGGATGTTCGTCTGCGGCTCGTGCGGCACCTCGAACTCCGGCCGCGCGGCGATCGCCTGCGCCGCGGCGCGCGCGGTGGCGACCGTCCGCTCCTGGAGCGCGGCGATGCCGTCGGCGCCGCGAAGCTGCAGCGAGAGCCAGACGCGCAGCGCGTCGGCGCGCCGCGAGCACTGGAGCGCCAGCGGCCCCTGGTCCCAGCTCGGCCCCTCGGCGCGCTCGTGGAAGATGTACGGCGCCGACTGGTCGAAGGCCGCCGCGAGCCGCGCGCGCTCGCGCACGAGCACCAGCGCGGTCGAGATCGGCTGGAACATCATCTTGTGCAGGTCGAGCGCGAAGCTGTCGGCGCGTTCCAGGCCGGCGAGCATCGGCCGCAGGCGCTCGGAGAGGAGGAACGCCCCCGCGTGCGCCGCGTCGACGTGGAACCAGACTCCGCGCTCGGCGCAGACGTCCGCCAGCGCTTCGAGGTCGTCGACGGCGGCGGTCGGCGTCGAGCCCGCGGTGGCGACCAGCGCGACGACGGTGCGGCCTTCGTCGCGCGCGCGGTCGAGCGCCGCGGCGGCGCGCTCCGGGTCCAGCCGACCTTCGGCGTCGCCGGCATCGACGGAGACGACGCCGCGGCGTCCGAGGCCGAGCAGCCCCGCCGCGCGCTCGACGCAGTAGTGCGCGCTCGCCGCGGCGACGACGCAGCCGCGCCGGCCGTCCATTCCCTCTTCCCAGGCGTCGGGGAAGGCGCGGGCGCGGGCGGCGGCGAGGCCGGTCAGGTTGCCGACCGCTCCGCCGCTCACGAAGGTGCCGCCGTATCCGGCGTCCCAGCCGACGAGCCCGGCGAACCACGCGAGGACGCGGTGCTCGATCACCGTCGCACCAGGCGACATCTCCCACACCGCCATGCCGTTGTTCATCACGGAGGCGACGAGGTCGGCGGCGCCGGCCTCCGGCAGCGGCGGCGCGACCTGGTGCCCGACGTAACGACGGTGGATGAGCCTCGTCGCAACGCTGACGTAGTCCTCTTCGAAGCGCCGGAGCACGTCGTCGGCGGGCTTGCCCTCGCGCGGCAACGCCTCGTCGAAGCGCGCAGCGACGTCCTCGGGCGTGAGCGCGGTGCGCACGCGCTCCCCCTCGCCGGTCGCGAGCCAGCGCGCCGCGATCGCGACGGCGCGCTCGGCCACGCGCCGGAACTCTTCAGGCTCGTACGGATCTATTGGAACGGGCTCTCGCGGTCGGGCGCGGCGGCGCGCAGCTTGGTCTCGAACTCGGCGTGGTGCGCGTTGGCGAGCCCGACGGCCGTCCACTCGCCGCGCAGGCGGAAGCGCAGGTGGTCGCCGGTCAGCCGCCATTCCTCGAGGTCCGCGAGGCGCCGCACGTACCAGCCGCGCCGGACGCCGTCGCGGCCGCAGACGCGGTCGCCGTCCGCGGGACGCAGCAGCACGAACGCGAGCGTCAGCGCCAGCGTCGAGAGGCTCCACGGCAGCGGAACCTGATCGCTCCCGAGCACGGCGGCGATGAGCGCCGCGGCGACGAGGCCCACGCCGAAGAGGCGGCCGCGGAGTCCGGGCAGCTCGCGCTGAACGACGTCCCCCACCGCGCGGGCGCGGACGCGCACGGCGAGCGCGAGCGCGACGCCGACGGCGAGCGCGACGTCGGCGCAAAGGAAGACGGCCTGGAAGTGGGCGGGCATGGGGGCGCGTAGAATAGCGTGCCCGACGCCCTTTCCACTCCACGGCGTGACGGGAGCGGAGGGGACGGTTCCCCACCCGAAGGGAGATTCACCGCGGAGCCGAGAGCGGCTCCCCGCGCCGCCTCTCGGCGCCGTTCCCCGACGCCGGCCTCGTGACCCAGGTCGCGGTGTCCGGGTCGTACATGCAGTTCCAGTGCCGCGCGCCCGCGTGGCCCTTCCGTTCCACCGTCCGCACGAGACACGCGCGGCAGCCAAGCCGGAACTCGCAGCCGCCGCATGCAGGGGTATGCCTTCGCGCCAGGTCGTCCACCTCCTGGAGCATCTCCTCCCGGAGGACGTCCTCCATGCCGGTCTCGTTCAGGTCGACCAACTCCTTCCGCCAGCCGATGCAGGGCATCATCCGACCGTCGGCTGCGATGAAGTACGCGTTGTCGAAGCAGTAGTGCGTCTCCCCGTTCGCCTGAAACGCGTCAACGCCGACCTTGAACGACTGGGGGGAGCTGGCTCCCGTGAAGGCGCCCAGCTCTTCGACCGATTCGCCGCTTCCGGAGGCATACGGGAACACCATGACCACGGCGGCGCCGAGCTCCCGACCCCAGGCCGCCACGCGGTCCAGCCCTTCGCGATCCGCCACACGGAAAGGAACCTTGAGCGAAAAGGCGACGCGCGCCGCCTTGAGGGCCGCCGCGGCGTTCACGAGGGCATCGAAACTCCCCGGCACGCCGACGGCCTGCTCAAAGTCGTGTTCCCGGTTCGAGGGTGCCAGGAGGACCAGATGAACGGGCTTTCCGCGGAGACGGTTCGCCACGCTCTCGTCGATGAGGTGCCCGGTGGAGTGAACCTCCAGGCGCATGCCGAGCCCCGTGCCGGCGTCCAGCAGGGCCCACAGGCGGTCCGCTTCGAGGAACGGCTCCCCGCCGCGGATGATCAGCTTGTCTACTCCGACCTCGTTCAAGATCTCGACGGCCGATACCAGCTCGTCGATCGGAAGAAACTCGCCGTGGTCGCTCCACACGCCGCAGGAACAAGCGTCGGAGGTCAGCCCGGCACCCGACGTACACCATTCGCAGTCGTAAACGCAGCGATCGCTGATCTCGACCGTCAACCTCCCACCCTCCCGGAACTGCCCGAGTCTCTGCACTTGACTCCTCAGCGGGGTGGGCCGGAAGTTCTCCACGCCGGTCCTGCGCTCCGTGAAGAAGCCCAGATTCAGCTTGGACAGGCCGGATGCGTATCCAACCAGGTCGATCTCGCGAACCCCGGCCTCGGTTGCAGCTTCGGCCAGTGACTTCCCCGAGTGGAGAAGGCACAAGGCCCGCGCGAATCGGGCGTCACGAATCCAGTAGATTTCGCGCTCGAACAGCCCGTGGATGGCGAGACCTTGCCGCCCCCTGACGAGCCGCGCGTCGGGTTGAAACGCGAAATGGCGTCCCCGCTCGGTTGGTTTCATGACGGGAGCTCCAGCAGTCCGTTGCGGTCCATCAAGGGATCTCCGGACGAGAGCGCGTTCGGAGCTTCCTCAAGTATCGTGTAGAGGGCGATCAACTGCTGGGCGATTCCGCCGCAGGTGACGTCGCACATCTCCTCCGAGACGCGAAAGTCACCGCCATCGCAGGCCTGGGCGTAGCAGGTGCCGCACAGCGCGCGAGCCCAGCAGCGGTCACAGTCCGGGAGCGCATCGCGGTATCGACCCAGGACCGAGGCGGCTCGGTCCAGATCGAAGCCGCGCTCGACGTCGCCGATCGGGAAGTCCTCGTTGATCCTCTCGCAGAGGTGAAAGCGACCGTCGGTGGAGACCGCAATGCGCCGGCCGGGTTCGCAGGTGCCCGTAGTCCAATGGCGGCCCGGGATTCCGACGAACATCGTGCGTTCGTACAGGGTCCTGAGTCCGGACTCGAAGAGCCTATGGAAGAAGCTCCCCTCCGGCTCCGGAACGCCCCGCCGCTTCCTGTCACGGAATTCGTCGAACAGCTCGTGGTACTGCTTCTCCGCTCGCCGCGTGTCAGCGGGGTATTTCTCGTGGAACTCGCCGTGGGCCTGATCGCGGATGTTCCCCACGAAATCGATGGGAGGTACGAGGGGGTCATCCGAGTCGAAGAAGTCCCGGATGGCGAGCAGATCCGAGTTGCCGGTCAGCGTGACCACGGCACGCACGTGCTTGTGGAAGTAGTCCTTGTCGATGCGGTAGAGCTTCTCCAGGTTGCGACGGATCGCGTCGAACGTGCCGCCATCGGCCCGATTCCTCCGGTAGCGGTCGTGCACCTCCTGGGGGCCGTCCATGCTGACCAACAGACCCACCTCGTTGTCGACCAGGAACTCCGCGAGGTCGATCGGCAGATGCGTGAGGTTGGTCGTCGCCGAAAAACAGAGGTTGTAATGAGCTTTCCGCTTGGACCGCGCATAGGCGACGACGCGCCGCAGCAGAGGCCCCTCTAGCAGGGGTTCGCCGCCGAAGAACGCAATGTCCAGCTTGCGCCTGGGAATGGAGCGAAAGGGCCGCTGGTCGTTGAGCTCCAGGAAACGATCCACCGCTCGCCGCGCGGTCTCCCAGGACATCTTGTCACGGCGAATCGATTTGTAGCCTTCGTATTGGCCGGAGAAGATGCAGTACTTGCACCGGAGATTGCAGTCGTCGGTCAGGACCAGGATCAGGTTGCTCATCACCGACGGCGTCGGCCTCCAGGCCGTGCCGAGAGGAGATTCGCACGCATTCACTCCCCGGTTGGTGTGGTCCGCGCACTCGTCGCAGGACGCGGCAGGGCCCGGAGCCTTGAAGCATCCGGCTCGCCTGCGCCATTTCAGGATGAGGGCGGTCAGGTGGGGCGGTGCCCCCAGAGCCTCGACGAAACCCGGAACGGCTTCGTCTGGCGTTGAGTAGAGCAGCTCCGTGTCCGCTACCGAGACTCCGTCCGGCCACGCGTGAACCGTGCCGGTTGCCGCATCGAAGAGGTACTTCGCGCGGTTCATGGAGTAGAAGACTATGAAGTCCTTCGTTGAGCGAACGTGTGGCGTCGCGTCTGCTGGTGACTTCCGTTCAGACCGCCGACCGCCGTTCTGTCCCACATTCGTTGTTCCTAGCATGCCATGGCTCCCTGGCGTCGACCGATAACCGTGGAGGCGCGGGTGAAGCCGCGCACTGGGCTTCACCCCGGGCAGGACTCATTCACGCTGGTCGGCTGAGATCAGCTCCGGTATCCGATCGGCATCGGTTGATCCGGCGTGGCGCTGGAGAACAGCGAGCCGGCGATCCCTCCGACCGTAACGACTGAGGCCGTTATCGCGGCCGCGCCGACGCCGACGACGACGGACAGAACACACGAACCGCAGGCCGAGCAGACGCTGCAAGTACTGCAGGTGGCGCACGCCGCGCACCATGCGCAGTTGTCCGCCGCGAGGTCGGTCGCGCCGAGGCTGGTGTGTAGCGTACGGGCCAGGTCCGGCGAGACGGGCATCGTGCTGCTCGTCATGGCCCCGGAGTCCTCCAGCACCTTGTAGAGAAGCTCGTAGTAATCCGTGGGAGCCGTCTTCCCCGCGGCCACGCCCTTCCTGATGGCGTCTCGGATCTTGTCGTCGTTCGCCTGAACGACTCTATGGATTTGCTTGTCGAGGAGGCTGGTGGGCGACCCATCCTTGTCGACGGGCCCTTGAGTCGCCCGAAGGAGCCTCCCCGCGGCTTTCTTCGTGGCGTCGGTCGTGGCGGCATCGGGTTCGACACCCCCCGCCATGCTCTTCACGGTTTTCTCGCAGAGCGCTACGTCCTTCTCAAGCTCGGGAGTAAGCTGAAACTGCTCCACAATGAGATCCTCCTTTTAGTCACTACTTCGTTTGACGCGAGCAATCGAAGCGACCACTCTCCACTCGAGATTCTCCCTCGGGGACCACGCCGAGGGCATTCGAACAAGTGCGTACTACGGCGGTGGAATCGACGTACGGGGTTCCCGCACGGATGCGATTCCTTGGAGGAAATGCACCGAACTACAGGTGCGATACGCACCAAGATCGGATGGCACGCTAGCGTAGATCGCCGATGAGGATCGACAGGGGAAAAGCATGAGACGTCTGGGATACTTGGGCTTTCTTGGTCTGCTGGGTCTGCTGGGCTTCAAGGACCCGTCGCTCTTCTACCTGTTCTTCTTGTTCGCTTGCTTCTGGTTCCTGAAGTTGCCGGACAGGAGCAAGAAGACAGACGGTTGAGGCCATGGCGTCCGGTGGGCGGGCATGGGGGCGCGTAGAATGGAGCCGCCGATGCCCTTTCCCCTCCACGGCGTGACCCAGGGTGAGCTCCTCGACCGGCTCGCCGCGGAGCTTCCCGAGCAGGACGCGATCGTCTACCCGCAGTTCGGGACCCGCCTCTCCTACGAAGGGCTGCGGGACCGCGCCGACGCGCTGGCGCGCGGCTTCCTGGCGCTCGGGATCGAGCCGGGCGAGCGCGTGGCGGTCTGGGCGGACAACCGGCCGGATTGGATTCCGGTGCAATTCGCCCTGGCCAAGATCGGGGCGATCCTGGTCACGGCCAACGTGGCGCTTCAGCGCGACGAGGTGGGTTACCTGCTCGAGCAGAGCCGCGCGTGCGCGCTCGTCTGCGCGCCGGGGCTGAAGGAAGACGAGTACTTCGAGGCGGTGGAGTCCCTGCGGGCCGAGGCGGGCGCGCTGCCGGAGCTGCGGCACGCGATCTTCTTCGACGGCGGCCCGCGCGACGGCTTCGTCGGCCTCGCGGAGCTGGTCGAGCGCGGCGTCGAAGTCCCGCTCGAGCGCGTGCACGAGCGGACGGCTGCGACTCGAGTCGGCGATCCGACGAACATCCAGTACACGTCCGGCACCACGGGCTTCCCGAAGGGCGTCGTGCTCACGCACGCGAACATCGTCGAGAACGCGCACGCCGTGATGCGCCGGCTGAAGTCGACCGGCGACGACCGCGTGCTCGTGCACGTGCCGCTCTTCCACTGCTTCGGCTGCGTGATCGCGGTGCTCGGAGCGATGACCAACGGCCTTGTGATGGTCGTCACGCAGCGGTTCGACCCGCTGCTCTCGCTCCGGGCGGTCCACGAGGAGCGCTGCACGCTGATCCACGGCGTGCCGACGATGTTCCTGGCGATGCTCGAGCACGAGGATTTCGCGCGCTTCGACCTCTCGTCCCTGCGCGCCGGGGTGATGGGCGGCGCGATGTGCCCCGAAGCGCTGATGCGGCGCGTGATCGAAGAGATGGGCTGCCGCGGGATCATCTCCGGCTACGGGTTGACCGAGTGCTCGCCCGCCGTGTCCGGCCCGTCGCCGGACGACCCAATAGAGGTGCGCGTCCAGACCGTCGGCCGCCCGTACGACGGCATCGAGGTGCGCGTCGTCGACCCCGAGAGTCTGGCCGACGCTCCGGCCGGCAAGGCCGGCGAGCTCTGGGTCCACGGCCCCAACGTGATGCAGGGCTACTTCGAGGACCCGAAGGCCACCGCGGAGGCGATCACGCCGGACGGGTGGCTGCGCACCGGCGACCTCGCGACGCGCGACGCCGACGGGCTCGTGCGCATCGTGGGGCGCATCAAGGACATGATCATCCGCGGCGGCGAGAACGTGTACCCCGCCGAGGTCGAGGACGCCCTGCGCGCGCACGCCGCCGTGCGCGACGCGGCCGTGTTCGGCGTGCCGTCGGAGCGTTACGGCGAAGAGGTGGCGGCGGCGGTGGTGCTGCGCCCGAACGAGACGGCGACGGCGGAGGAGCTCGACGGCTTCCTCGAGGGCCGGCTCGCGCGCTTCAAGCGGCCGGCGGCGATCTACTTCGTCGAGGCCTTTCCCCTCACGCCGTCGGGCAAAGTGCAGAAGTTCGTGCTGCGCGCGCGCTACGGCGCCTCGACGTAGCCCGAGCCCGCGCGGGTGAAGCCGATGGCGTCGAGCTCTTCGCCGAGGGCGCGGTACCAGTCGCGCTCCGCTTCGTCGGCCTCGATGCGGTAGTCGGCGGCGGCGAACCAACCGGCGAGCGCTTCCTCCGCTTCGTCGCGATCTTGCCCGCACGCGCACGCGTAACCCGGGATCCGTGTCGTGTCGTCGTAGCGCGGGATGCGCTCGGCGACGCGCGGGTTGTGCCAGACGAGCGTGACGTCGGGATGGTCCTCCGCGGAGCGCGGATCGGGCCAGCGCTCCACCCGTCCCGGAGGAAGGCAGATCACCCGCCACGCGGCGAAGCCGTTCCCCGTCCCGCTCGCGCCGGCGCTCCCCTCGAACAGAGCACGCATCGGATCGATCCCCGAGCCGAAGGGCAGCGTGTTCACCGTCGTCACGTCGCCGTGGAAGCGCGGCGCCACCTCGAGCAGCACGTAGCCCTCCGCCGTGCGCAGGAGGTCCGCCTTGACCGGACCGACCGCGAGCCCGAGCGCGCGCGCGCCGCGCTCGACGATGGCGTACACCTCCTCCGCCTCGCCGTCCGGCAGCGCCGCGGGGTCATAGCCGCCCAGCGGCAGCCGCGAAGGCGGCGGCGTCGCGTACTTCTCGAGCACGCCGAGCGGGACGTACTCGCCGTCGCGCAGGAGCCCGTTGGCGTCGATCGAGCGGCCTTCCAGGAACGGCTCCGCGAGCACCGCGCCCGGCGCGGCGGCGCGGCAGACGTCGAGCGCCGCCGCAAGATCGTCCTTCGGACGGACGATCCGCACCCCGCGCGAGCCCGAACCGCCGGAAGGCTTGAGGATCCAGCGGCCCTCCCCCATCGCCGCGCGAAGCTCGCCGGCGTCCGCGACCACGATGCCCTCCGGCGTCGGGACGCCCGCCGCGCGGAAGGCCTCCTTGGAGGCGACCTTGTCGAGCGCGCGGGCGATCGCGGCTTCCGAGCTCGCGGGCAGTCCGAGCTCGACGGCGACCCGCCGCGCGGCTTCGAGCCCGTGCTCGCCGCCGCAGTAGACCGCGCGCACCGCGAAGCGGCCGCGCAGCGAGCGCGCGAAGGCGACGTGCTCCTCCGCGGCGGTTCCGTCGGCGACCAGCCGCTCGGCCGCGTGGGCGAAGCCCGGCGCGCTCGGGTCGCGGTCGGCGACGATGGGCGCGAGGCCGAGCTCGCGCGCCAGGCGCGGAACCCGCGCCGCGAGCGGTCCGCCGCCGATCAGGTAGACCGCCGGCTCCGCGCTCAACGCGGCTCCGCCACGACGAGCGCGGCGCTCCGGGCTCGGTCGAGCGCGAGATAGGCGCCGCGGTTGACGCCGAAGGTCTCGCGCACGGCGAAGCGCTCGCCGACGAGCTCGACGAGCTCGTCCGCGTCGTACTCGCGCGCGTGCGCGGGCGAGAGCGGCTCGCGGATCCCGGCGAAGGGGCGCTTCGCGAGCAGCGGCACCTCGAGCACGAGGACCCCGCCGGGCTTCAGCCAGCGCTGGAGGTGCTCGAGAAACGCGCGGTCGTCCGCGACGTGCTCCATCGTGTGGACCGACGCGATCAGGTCGAACTCGCCGGCGGGGAAGTCGAGCGCGAGGGCGTCCGCCGCCAGGAACTCCGCGCGCGCGCCGTAGCGCTCGCGCGCCGCCGCCACCGCCTCGGGGCTGACGTCGACGCCGATCGCGCGCCCCTTTTCCGCCAGGAGCGCCGTTCCCGCGCCGAGCCCGCAGGCGATGTCGAGCGCGCGCCCGCCCCCCTCGCGATCGGCGAGCCGCTCCGCGGCGATGCGGTAGGGGTGCAGCGGCGTCGCCGCGCCGTCCCAGCGCTCCGGCCAGAGCTCCGCCACGCCGCGGGCGACCGCCTCGAAGGCCGCGCGGTCGTAGGTCGGCACGCTCTCGAACGTCCGGATCGCGAAGCGCTCGGGCCGGGCCTCGGCGAAACCCCACGGGTTCTGGCGGTTCGCCTCGGGAAGGTCGACGAGCGCGCGCTCCAGGAAGCGGCGCCGGAACACGTCCGCGCCGAAGCGCACGTCGAAGTCGCGCGGCAGGTTGACGTAGTCGGCGTCGCCCCGCTCGAGCTCCCCGAGCATCGCCGCGACGAGGTCGACGTCGAGGAAGAACCACCAGACGAGCGCGCGCGCCAGGACGTCGGCGCTGAACGCGTCGGCGCAGTCCAGCAGGCGGCGGCCGACGTCGCGCTCGGCGCCGAGGAAGAGCTCGACGTCCCAGCGCTCGGCCCACTCCGCGAGCGCGCGGTTCTCCGGCACGTCGGCGGCGGCGAGCGCGACGCGGTCGAAGAGTCCGCTCGCGCACACCTTCGCGACGGCGTTCCAGCGCTCGAGACCGGGCATCACGTCGGTGTGGTGCATCTGGAACACGCAGAGCCTCCCGCTCATCGCAAGTGCTCCAGGTGATACCCGGTGCGCACCGCGCCGTCGTATTCGAAGTAGAGCGACGCCGGACGGAGCTCGGGCCGCGCGGGCAGCTCGCCCTCGAGGTGCAGGCTGAGCGTCGCGTCGACGAGGTCGAAGCCCGCGCCCTGCCGCAACAGACCGTCGGCGACGTAGTCGCCCGCGAGGTCGAGGTGCGTCTCGATCGCGAAGAGCTCGCCGTCGGCGCGCGCGCGCAGCGCGAGAAAGCCGACGCCGGTGCCGAGCTCGCGCACGAAGCGCCGGGCGAGCTCCCACGCGCGCTCCTCGACCGCGGTGCCGGCGAAGCGCGAGGGAACCGCGAAGCCGAGGCCCTGCGCCTCGGCGCCCGGTTCGAGCCGCACGTGCTCGTCCATGAGCGCCACGGGCGCGAGCTCCCCCTCGCGGAACAGCAGCGCGAGCGCCACGTCGTCGCCGGGGACGAATTCCTGCGCCTGCACCACGCCGTCCTCGGACGCGTCGCGCGCCCGGGCGTAGGCGCCGGGCAGCGCGTCGGCGTCGGGCACCAGGATCACGCCCCGCTTGCCGACGGGCGAGCTCGACGGCTTGAGCACGGCGGGGAACGACGTCACCCACACGAGGTCGCCCTCGCCGCGGAGCGGCCGCTGGTCCGGCGTGGGCAGACCCGCGGCCGCGCAGAGACTCGCGAAGCCGGGCTTCGAGATCGACCGCCGCGCGCGCTCCGGATCGAGGCCCGGCAGCCCGAGGCCGCGGGCCACGCGCGCGGCGGCCGCGACCGGCGGACCGGAGGACTGCGACACGACCGCGCGGACCGCGAAGCGCTCGAGGAACGGCGCGAGCGCGGTGTGAACCGCCAGCGCGTCGTGCGTGCTCGCCGGGACGTGCGCGTCGCACTCCACGAGCGCCGCGGCGCTCGGATCGCGGTCGACGCCGAGCACGGCGAGGCCGCGGGCCTTCGCGCCGCGGATGAGCGGCAACTGGCTTTCGCCCGCGGCGAAGCTGACGACGGCGTCGCGCTTCACGACTCGTCCTCCCCGTAACAGCGCACGATCTCGACGCCTTCTTCCGCGAGCGGCGCCACCGCGCGGAACATCTCCTCCTGGTAGGCGCGCGACGACAGCACGACCGCGTCGAGCGCGAGCTCCGCCGCCGCCGAGGGCGCGTGGACCGGCCAGCCCAGGAACTCGCCGCCCTGTTTGCGCGCGTCGCCGTCGAGCACGCACGCGACCGCTTCGCCCAAGTCGACGAGCTCGAGCAGGAAGCGTGTGTGCACGCCGGCGCCGTAGATCGCGACGCGCTTCCCCGCGCTCCGCCAGGCGGCGGCCCGCGGGCCCAGGCGCTCGCGCAGGCCGCGCTCGAGCTCCGAGCGCTCCGCCCGATACGACGCGAGCGCGGCGATCAGCTCGTCGCGGTCGTCGAACCGGTCGCCGGGCCGCACCGCGTCGACGCCGACGTGGCGGAAGCAGGCGCGCAGGGCGGGGAACGCGTCGTCGCGCTCGACGAACAACGGTTCGAACCCGCAGCCGAGCATCAGCCGCACCAGCGTCCCGCGCGTGAAGTGGGAGAGGTGCTCGAAGGAGTAGAACTCCGACACCTGGGCCTGGGGCCGCGCGGAGTCGGGAACCTCGACGAAGCAGAGCCCGCCGCGCTTCAGGAGCCGCGCGAGGTCTTCGGCGCTCGCCCGCGGATCGCCGGCGTGCTCGAGCACGCTGATGCACGCGACCGCGTCAAAGGACGCCGGCGCGAGCGACGTCCGCTCGAGCGCCTCCGCGACCACCTCGAGCCCGCGCGCGCGCGCCGCCTCCGACGCGTCCGGCGACGGCTCCAGGCCCAGGCACCGCCACCTGTCCAGCTCGAGCGCCGCCAGAAGATCGCCGCGCCCGCAACCCACGTCGAGGAGGACGCCGCCGGCGCGGCCCTCCGCCTCGATCCAGCGGCCGAGGAACCGCGCGCGCCGCTCGGTGAGGGCGCCGTGGCGGCTGCCCTCGCCCGATTCGCGGAACACGGCCCCCGACGCGTGCCGGGACTCGCGGTAGTACCGCGCCATCGCCTCCGGCGTCGGCCGCGGGTTGGCGTAGAGGAACCCGCAGCCCGGGCAGAGCACGAGGCGCACCTCGAGGCGCCCGAGGCAGGAGCCGGTCTCGTGCTCTCGGCGGTAGGCGGGCTCGGCGCGGTCGCCGCCACAAACCGCGCAGCTCACGTGGATCGAAGGGGCGGTAGTCAAACGGAGCCGTAGCGTACGGAAAAAGCTTTCGGTCCCCAGCCTCGGCGGCGGGAAGGCGGGCATTCTTGCCGGAGGCCCAGAGGGAGCCGGGTAGGTTTCGGTGTTCACTCCGAGCAGACGGCGCACCGGGCCCCTCTTGGGCCAGCGCTCAGGCCGGTGCGCCCGTCCGCACGCAGGCCCCGGGCTCCTTCAGGGTCCGGGGCCGTTTGCGTTTCCTGAGGGCGCGGCTAGCGTAGGCGGATGCTCGCCCTTCGCGCCGTTCCGCTCCTCGCCGCGACCCTGGCCGCCTGCCGCACCGTCGACGCCCCCGTAGGCGACGGGACCGGCGGACCGGCGCCGCCCGCGGCCTCGCGTCCCGCCACCGGGACCGACCACCTGATCTTCGACAGCGAGACGGGCGCCCCGGTGACCCTGGAGGAGGTGGCGGACGCCCTCTCCGACTACGACGTCGTCTTTCTGGGCGAGCTGCACGACAACGACGTCGGACACCGGCTGCAGGCGGAGCTCGCCACGGCCCTCCACCGCCGGCGCGGTAACGTCGTGCTCTCCTTCGAGATGTTCGAGCGCGACGTGCAGGCGGAGCTCGACCGTTACCTCGCGGGCGCGATCGACGAGGAGGAGTTCCTCGCCGGCTCGCGGCCCTGGTCCAACTACGCCGAGCACTACCGTCCGGGCATCGAGCTCGCCCGCCGCGAGGGCCTGCCCGTGATCGCGGCGAACGTCCCGCGGCCGCTGGCGGCGCGCGTCGTGCGGGAGGGCGTCAAGCCGGTGCTCCGCGCGCCGTTCGCGCCCCGCTTCGTGCACGCCCGGCCGGAGGGCGAGTACTACCGGCGCTTCGTCGGGGTGATGTCCGGGCACGGGGGCGTGGAGGGCGTGGAGGTGGGCAACGTCTACGCCGCGCAGTGCATCAAGGACGACGCCATGGCGGAGTCGATCGCCGACGCGCTCGGCAATGCCCGGGGCGAGACGCCGCTCGTGATCCACTGGTGCGGGCGCTTCCATTCCGACTACGGGCTCGGGACCGTCGAGCGGCTCAAGCTGCGCCGGGCCGGGCTGCGCTGCGCGGTGATCACCATGCAGCCGAGGGTCGACCTCGACGCGCCGCTGGGCGACGACGAGCGTGCCGCCGGACGGTTCGTGATGCGCGTCCCCGTCCAGGAACAAGCCTTACGTCCGGGCGGCGCGGAGGATTGCTAGGATCGCGGCCATGAAGCCGCTCCTACCGTTCGCCGTTCTCCTCGCCCTCCCGCTCGCGACCGCGGCCCAGGACTGGCCGAACTGGCGCGGCCCGAACTTCGACGGGTCCACGACGGCCGCGGGCCTGCCGGTGAAGCTCGCCAAGGACGAGCACGTCGTGTGGCGGGTGGACCTGCCCGGCCCCGGCGCGAGCACGCCGGTCGTCCTCGGCGACCGGGTGTTCCTCTCCTCGGTCGACTCGAAGGAACAGAAGCTCGTCGCGCTCTGCCTGGACCGCGCGAGCGGCAAGGTCCTCTGGCGCCACGACGCCGGCAGCGGTTATCGCCCCGCCGGCAAGGTGATGAGCGCGATCCAGCGCGACCAGCGCAGCACGTACGTCGCGCCTTCCCCCGCCACGGACGGCGAGACCGTGCTCTTCTTCTTCGGGAACGGCGATCTCTCCGCCTTCGACCTCGACGGCACGGAGCTCTGGTCGCGCAACCTGCAGAAGGACTACGGCGACTTCGCGTTCCAGTGGACGTTCTCGGCGAGCCCGACGCTCTGGGAGGGACGCGTCTTCCTTCCCATCCTCCAGCGCGACCAGCCGGCGAACGGCGCCGGCAAAGAGGGCGCGGAGTCCTTCCTGCTCGCGCTCGACGCGCAGACGGGCAAGGAGATCTACCGCCACGTCCGTCCCAGCGACGCGGTGATGGAGTCGCTCGAGTCCTACGCGACCGCGATCCCGCGCGAGGCGAACGGCCGCAAGGAGCTCCTCGTCGTCGGCGGCGACGTGATCACGGGCCACGCCCCCGACACGGGCAAGGAGCTCTGGCGCTGGGGCACGTGGAACGAGGGCCACCGCGAGATGTGGTGGCGCATCGTCCCCTCCGCCGTGGTCGGCGGCGACGTGGCGCTCGTCTGCGCGCCGAAGCGCGCGCCGGTCTACGCGGTCAAGCTCGACGGCGAGGGCGACCTCGGCGACAGGGGCCTCGTGTGGCGGAGCGAGGGCAAGCGCAACCCGGTGTCGAGCGACGTGCCGACGCCGCTCTACTATCAAGACAAGTTCTTCGTCCTGAGCGACGTGCGCGGCGCGCTCTCGCGCGTCGACCCGAAGACCGGCGCGGTCGAGTGGACGACCGACATGCCCGGCCGCTCCCCCTGGCGCGCGTCGCCGACGGGCGCGGACGGAAAGGTGTGGTGCATCAACCACGAGGGGCGCCTCGTCGTCGTCGACGCGAAGAGCGGCGCGATCCTGCACGAGGCGGAGCTCGGCGAGGAGGACGCCGACCACATCCGCTCGACCGTCGTGGTCGCGCACAACCGGATCTTCGTGCGCACGAACGCGTCCCTTTACTGCTTCGGCCGCGAAGACACGGAACGGTGACCGACCGGATCCTCGAGCTCGTGCTGGACGAGGGCAAGTGGCTGACGACCGCCATGCTCCTCTCCGGCGCGACCGTCGTGGCCCTCGCGCGCCCGCGACGCAAGCGGGGACGGCCGCTTCGCCGCGATCTCCTCTGGGCGATGAACCAGTTCTACGCCGGCATGATCGGCATCATGGCCTTCGGCCACCTGTTGGCCGTCACGGTCAAGGCAATCCAGGGGAATCTCGCCGGCTCGCCCTGGCTCCTCTATCCCATGGGCGTCGCGCTGGCCGTCCCCTCCTGGTGGCTGGCACTGCGCGTGGGACGCTTCGTCGACGACGAGGAGCGCTGGCGCAAGCGCATGGTCGCGCTCAACGCCTGCCTCGGGATCGCGCTGCTCGCCCTCGGACTTCACAACTTCCCGCTCGCCGTGCCGGCCGCCCTGAACATCGCGTACCAGTTTCACTCCCGGCGGGCCGTGGGCTGGACGATCGTGACCGCCAACGTGGCCACGAACCTCGCCCTATTCGTGGGATCGTTGGTCTTCCTCGCAAGCGACCGGAGCTTCGAGGACTTCCAGGCGATGTAGGTCCGCGGACGGGCCGAGGGCTCCGCGGTGGCTTCCGCCCGGGCGTTCAGGCACCCTGGACTTCGCGTGAAACCGCGAGCTTGCTGGATCGGGACCGCCGCGCTGGCGCTCTTCCCGGGTTGCCGCTCCGACCCGCCGGTGGACCTCGCCGCGGTCTACCAGCGGGCGGCGGAGGACCACCAGGCGCAGCGCAACCCGGTCGTGCTGATCCCCGGGCTGCTCGGGTCGCGGCTCGAGGAGGACGGCCGCGTGGTCTGGGGCGCGTTCTCGAACGTGTACGCCGACCCGTCCGAGCCCGACGGAGCGCGCGCGGTCGCCCTGCCGATGCGCGCCGGCGCGCGGCTCGCGGAGCTCGCCGACGGCGTCGTCCCCACCGGGGCGCTGTCGACGCTCACCCTCTCGGTGTTCGGCGTGCCGTACGGCGTCACCGCCTACCGCGGGTTGCTCGTGGCGCTCGGCGTCGGCGGCTATCGCGACGAGGAGCTCGGCCTGGCGGGCGCCATCGACTACGGCGAGGGGCACTACACGTGCTTCCAGTTCGCGTACGACTGGCGGCGCAGCATCGACGAGAACGCGGTGCTCCTGCACGAGTTCCTCGCGGAGCGGCGCGAGTACGTGCGCGCGGAGACGAAAAGCCGCTTCGGCCGCGACGACGAGGTGAAGTTCGATCTCGTCGCGCACTCGATGGGCGGCCTCGTGGCGCGCTACTACCTGCGCTACGGCGGCAAGCCGCTGCCCGAGGACGGTCCGGTGCCGGAGCCGGACTGGAGCGGCGCGGAACTCGTCGAGCGCGCGATCCTCGTCGGCCCGCCGAACGCGGGCGCGATCGAGGCGTTCCTCGCGCTGGCGGAGGGTTGGAAGCCCGGGCCGTTCCTGCCGCGTTATCCGCCCGCCGTCCTCGCCACGATGCCCGCGCTGTATCAGCTCCTGCCCCGCGGGCGGCACGGCGCGATCCGCGTCGGCGGCGAGCGCGTCGAGGACCTCTTCGATCCGGAGCTCTGGGAGCGCAACCGCTGGGCCTTCTATGCGGACGGGCAGGACGAGGTCCTGGCGACGCTCCTGCCGAACGTGCAAGACGCGGAGCGCACCGCCGTGGCCCGCGAGCACCTCGAGCGGTCGCTCGCCAAGGCGCGACGCGTTCAGCGGGCGCTCGACGCGCCGAGCACGCCCCCGCCGGGCGTCGAGCTGATGCTCGCGGCCGGCGACTCGGTGGACACGGCGAGCGCGGTCGAGATCGATCCGGACACCGGACGCGCGGCGGTGGTCGAACGCGCCGCGGGCGACGGCACGGTGACCCGCGCGAGCGCGCTGCTCGACGAACGCGTCGGAGGCGCGTGGACGTCGCGGCTCGTCTCGCCGGTTCGATGGTCGCGCGTCATGTTCTTCTTCCGCGACCACGTCGACCTGACGCGCGACCCGGCGTTCCTCGACAACCTGCTCTACGTCCTGCTGGAAGAGCCGCGGCCGTAGGAGACCTATCCGTCGTCGGGCACCTTGGCCCCGTCGAGCAGGACCGCGGCCAGACGCCGGGCGAGGATCGTGTTGCCCTTGGTCCCGAAGTGGACGATGTCGTGGTAGAGCCGGTCCTCGACGTCGGCGAAGATCCCGGAAAAGTCGTGGAACTCCACGCCGCGCTCACACAGCTCCGGTCCCCGCGCGCGCATCAGGTCGTAGCCGCGCGCGATGAGCCGGCTCTGGTCGGCCGGCGCGCGGTCGAACCGAGCGCGCTCGCTCGGGGCGAGGGGCTTGGCGCCGGGATCATAGAGCGCCGGCTGAAGCAGGTGCACGTAACGGATCGAGCGCCCGCGGCAGAGCAACTCGATCGAGAAGGAGGCTTCCGACCACGCACGGACCGACGCTTCCAGCTCGGCGGCCGCCGGATCAGCCTTGCGCGTGCGCTGGACCGCGTCCTCGAGTCCGGCGGCGTGACGGACGTAGCCGTCCTGCGCGGTGGCCCAACGCGCGTGCGTGCGCCGCATCCGGGAGACGGCGAACCGGCCGCCGAACGCGCTGTTAAAGAGGCCGTAGCGCTCGGCGCGGTCCGCGATCCGCTCGGCCTCTTCCGCCTCCGCGCGCACCTCGATCATCAGGTCGACGCCCTCTCGATCCACGCCCGCGCGTTGCGCCAGATGACCCCAGTGGTTGATCGAGGGGTAGCTCGCCGGAAACCCGCTCTCGGCGTTGCGGTCGCTCAGGACCAGCTCGTTGAAGCCGTCCAGGTTGACGACGACGTCCGGGCGGCAGCCGAGCCCCAGCAGGTAGGAGAGCATGATCTGCTGTTGCGGCTGCTTGTAGCCGACCCGGGCGAAGTTCAGGACGCGGACCCGGCGCCCGCCGAGCTCGTTCTTCGCGTCGAGAAGCTGGAGCAGGACCTTCTCCGCGCCGAGCTCGTCGTCCGAGAAGTTGGCGGCCACCGAACCGCCGAGGAGGACGATCGTGTAGTCGTCGGGGTTCGCGAGGCAGCTCTGGATCTGCTCGTGGCCGTGGGGGACGTCGTATCCCAAGTAGGGATGGAGAACGTACCACTCCCCCCGCCGGCCGTCCCTCCCCCGCGTTTGCCCGGTCGCGGGCTCGCCGTTGCCGGCGCGGCGCACACCGTTGATCTCGGCGGCGAGATCGAAGACGAGCGTCCGCGTGTCGGCGGCGCTGTACGGATCTCCCGCGAGTGCGAGCAGGGTGCGGAACCCGAGCTCGCAGGCGATCAAGAGGGCGACGAGAACCGCCAGCGAGAGCCCGATCCTGCCCGGAATCGAGCGAAGCCGCTTGGGGAGCGCAAAGGCGGACACGAGTAGCATCCTATCCCACGCGCGGACTCACGTCGTTCCGGGCCTGCGTCCTTGCGGTACGATGACCGTAGACCGCTTGAAACCCTTGAAACCAACGAGCTCGCTCCAGCCCTCGAAGGGCGGCCGAGAGCGAGCGCGCCACGACGCCGACCTCGAGCTGGTCCGGGGCGCGCAGAACGGAGATCCCGCCGCGGTCAGCGAGCTGCTGGAACGGACGAAGTGCGTGCGCGGGATGCTGGTCTTCCAGAACCGCCGGCTCAGAGGACGGCTCGGCGAGGAGGAGCTCGAGGATCTCGTCCAGAGCACTCTGCTCGCGATCTGGCGCAAGCTCGACGACTACGCGGGGATCGGGAAGCTCGAGTCCTGGCTCTTCCGCTTCTGCTACCTGGAGACCCTGGCGCGCCTGCGCGAGATGCGGCGCCTGCCGCGGCAGCTCGACGACTCCGTGGACCCGCCGCAGCCCGAGCGGGACCCGGCGTCGGAGGCGCTCGACCACGAGCACCTCTACCGGGTCCTGGACCGCCTCGACGCGCCGGTGAGGCGGATCCTGCTCCTGAAGCACGTCGAGGAGCTGACCTTCGACCAGATCGGGAAGCGGCTCGACCTCTCCGCCAACACGGCGAAGACGCGCTATTACCGCGGGATCGCGAAACTCCGCGGCCTGCTCGCGTCGCAGATGGATGGCCCGGCCCGAGGAGGGGACGCGTGAGCCGCCACGACGCCGAGCGCCACGGGGAGCGCCTCCAGGAGGTGCTGGCGCGCGGGGACGAGGCGCGGATCGCATTCGAAGGCTCGGAGCTCGCGAGCTGCGACACCTGCCGCAGCTTCCTGGAAGCGACGATGGACACGATCGACCGCATGGACGCCCTGGGGCGCTTCGAGCGCGCCGAACGCGACGCCTTCGAGCAGGCGAAGCTCGACGTCGCGCCGGGGTCGGCGGAAGAGCGGGTGCGCGAGCAGGTGCTGGCGCAGCTCCGCGGACGAGCGCCCGCGCGCCGCCGCTGGGCGTGGGTGGGCGCGGCCGCCGCGGCCGTGCTCGCGCTGGTCGCCGCCCTGTACGTCTTCGCCCCCGGCGACGGCGGGGACGGCGGAGGCGGGCCGATGCTCGGCGACGGCTTCGAGCTCCTGCACCCCGCCGGCGCGGTGGAGGGAGACTCCTTCGGCACGTTCCGCTGGAGCGGCGCCCTGCCCCCGGGCGGTTGGTACAAGATCAAGGTATTCGGGGAGACCGAGCCGGGCAGGTTCGACCTGCTCGACGAGAGCGGGCGCCTTCGGGAGCCCCGCTGGGCTCCCGACCCGACGGAAGAAGCACGATGGCCCGCCCGTATTCGCTGGATGCTCGAGGTGTACGACGGCTCCAACGCCAGCCGGGGCTTCGAAACGCACCGCCAGGACGCGGAGCTCTCCTCGCGCTGATCCTCCTCGCCTCGCAGGCCGGCGCGCAGGACTGGGACGTGCAGGTCGAGGAGTTGCGGGAGCGGGCGCGCGTGGAGAGCGCCATCGAGGCGCGCGACGAGCTGTTCTCCCTGCTCGAGTCCGCCCGCGAAAGCCCCGCGCTCGCCGACCTGCTCTATGAGGCCGGGCGCGACCTCGGACTCGAGCGGTACAACGGCCTCGGGACGCGCCTCGACGGGTACGAGCTGGCCGAGCGCGCGGCGGCGCTGGCCGACAACACGAGGCGCGCGATGTACGTCGGGCAGCTCCGCACGCACCTGTTGCGCGACAACGGCAGGCTCGGCGAAGCGCTCGACGAGGCGTCCCGGCTGATCGATGCCTACCCCGACGAAGCGTTCTCGATCCCCTTCCTGTGGACGACGCGGGCCGGGCTCGAACGGCAACTGGGACGGTACGACGATTCGCTGGCATCGCTGGACGAGGCCGAAGCTCTCATCGGGCCGGACGACGCGAAGCAGGCGCCCCTTCGGGCGGCGATTCCCGGTCTCCGGGGTCAGGTCTACCTGAACCTCGGGCTGCCCGACCTCGCGGCGCCGTGGCTCCGCGAGGAGATGGCGGTCGCGACCGAGCTCTACGCGACGGACGCGAAGGGCTTCGCCGGGCAGCTCGTCTGGGCGCAGCGTCGAACGGCGGCCCTCGCGCTCGCGACCGGCGACTACGACGGCGGCGTGGAGCTGATCGAAGGCTTTCTCGCGCGGAAGGAGCTCTACGCGAAGCGCGGCCGCGACCGCGGATACCTCTTGAGCCTGCTCGGGGTCGCGCTCCTGCGCGCGGGCGAGAGCGACGACGACGACGCGGCGCTGGCGGCGCAGCGGCAGCGCGAGGCGTTGGAGCTCAAGATCGAGCCCATCATCGAGCTCCGCGCGCGCCTGCGCCTGGCGGAGGCGGAGATGACGCGGGGTGAGCTCGACCTGGCGGAGGAGGCGCTGGCCGGCGCGCGCGCGCAGATCGACCAGCTCGCGGGAGATCCCGAGCGGCCCGCACCCGTGCACGAGGCCGCCCAGCTCGTCGCCTTCGAATCGCGGCTCGCCTTCGCGCGCGGCGGCGCGGGAACCGAGCTGCGCGCGCTTCGCGACGAAGCCCGAGAGGGTCTCGAGCTCCTGATCGAAGACTGGCAGCACGTGCCGGAGCGCGCCGGCGGCGTCGGCTTCCTGCTCTACTCGACGCGCCGCGCCGTGCTGGGCGAGCTGTTTCGGCTCGAAGTCGCGGTGGAAGGCCCCGAGCGCGGCGCCGAGCTGGCGCTCGAGCACGTCGTGAGCGTGCAGGCGATGAGCACGCTCGCCCGGCGCGGGACGGCCCAGCCGCCCGACCTCGCGGCGCTCCGAGCGGAGCTCCTCGACGAGCGCCGCGGGCTCCTGATCTACCTGCCGGCGCGCGGCGTGTCGCACGTCCTCGCGGTCGACCGCGAGCGCGTCCTCCACCTGGAGCTGGCATCGTCCGAGGAGATCCGGCTCGCGCGCGTGCCGTACGTCTCGCACCTCACGGCTTACGCGGGCGACGTTCCCGACGAGGAACGCGACTGGTTGGTCGAGGAGGAGCGCCGCCTCGCTTCCGAGCTCGCGCAACTCTTGTTTCCGCCCACGCTGATCGACGTCGTCGCAAGTTGGAACGGCGTGACGATCGTCGGCGCGGACATGCTCGGCTTCGTTCCCTTCGCGTGGCTTCCGCTCGGCGCGGAGCGTCATCTCGGAGCCGAGCGCGCGGTCGACTTCCTGCCGTCGCTCGCCATCGACGTCGACGCGAGCACGCCGGACCTCGCCGGGGCTCCCGAGCTCGTGCTCGTCGGCGGCGTCCGGCCGGATCCCGACGTGGCCGCCCGGTTCGGGGTCGGCGCGCTCGAGCTCTCGCAGCAGACGGCGGATCGTCTCGCGTCCCCGTACGGGAGCGCGAGCGTGCTCCGCGGCGACGGCGCGACGCGGGAAGCGCTGCGCGCGGCGACCGCCGACGGGGCCGGCGTCCTTCAGTTCCTCGTGCACGCGGTGCGAGACCGCACGCGGGAGCGACCGACGCTCCTGGTCCTCGCGCCGGGCGACACCGGCACCGGTCTCTTCGGTTACGACGACGTCGTGAGCGTCGCGCCCCCGGCGCTCGTCCTCCTGACCTCCTGCCGCTCCGCCGCCGCGCGCATCCGCCCCGGCGATCCGGGCATCACCGACCTCGGCGGCGCCTGGCTCGCGAACGGGGCGCGCGCGGCGCTCCTGTCGCAAGTCGACCTCGACTATGCGTGGACGATCGAGGTCTCGGAGCGCCTGCACGCCCGGCTGCGCGACGGGCTCTCCCCGGCCGAGGCCCTGCGCCGGATGCGCGCGGACCTCGTGCGCGACCACGGGGAGGCCGCGCCCTTCCACAGCGGGCTTCTCACGCTCGTCGGCAACGGCCACGCGCCGCTGTTCGCCCCGCGCGAGGTTCCGCCCGCGAGCGGAACGTCGCGCTGGTGGCTGCTCGCGCCCTTCGGGCTCGTCGTCCTGCTGCTCCTGTTGCCGGTCCTGCAGCGGTCGCGGCGAAGCTAGTTAGCCGCCGTGCGTTCCCGGGCTCGGCGGGCCGTCCGGGCGCGGCGGGTCCTCGTCGGGGGGCGGCAGCACCGGCGTTTCGGATCCGCCGGGGTCCTCCTCCTCGCGCAGGTCGAACTCGACCTGGTTCCAGTTCTCGCCGTCCAGGGACTTGTACAGCTCGTAGTAGAGGAGGTTGCCGTAGAACAGGCCCAGGTTCTCCGTCACCGGCTCGTTGGACGAGAACGCGTACGTCGACGATGGGCTGGCGCGGAGGATCTTCCCCGCTGTCCCTTCTTTGATGTAGCGCATCTCGATGTTGTAGACCATCGACGTCTTCGCCTGGGGCTCGCTCAAGAAGACGCTCGCCTCCGCGCCGGGACCCACCGACTGGGCGATCGGGAACAGGTCGCGGGAGTGCGCTTGGTGCTGCATCTGCGGCATCTCTTCGCCCTCGAACCACTCCTCCTGCGCCCAGAGGATGATCTCGAGGCGGTTCGCCCACGGGTGAGCCGGGAAGGGATACGGGGGACCCGAGTCGAGGTTGAGGACGATCTCGCCGAGCTGGTCGGGGACGCTGTAGTAGTAGTCCCCGCCGTAGATCTGCGGGCTCGGGTCGTCGGGTCCGGGGTACTGGTTGTCCGCGACGATGACCTTCTGGCTCTGCTCGACGAAGCAGACGACGTCGACGTTCCCCGAGCCCGTGAAGGGGCCGAGCAACGGCCACGCGGTCTGGTTCGGCGCGGGCCCGACCGCGCGCAGGTCGACCAGGTCGACGTCCGCCAGCGTGAACGTCGAGGCGCCGCCCTGGTTGTACATGAGCTTGAGGTCGTGGCTTTCTGTATGCGCGAGGAACACGTCGTCCTTCCCGTCGCCGTCCGCGTCGCCCGCGACGGCGGCGTAGGCGCCGGCGGAGCCGATGACGACGGGGTCCTCGGTGTCCGTGCGGTCGATGACGTGCAGCTCGTTGACGCCGGTGTCCAGCGTCACGAGCGCCGCGAGGCGCTGGCCGGTGAAGCCCGCTTGGCCGAACGGCGCCAGGACGCCGGTGTCGACGTCGTCGATCGGCAGCACGGCGCCGGCGGTGCCGTCGTCGGAGAAGACGTTGACGCCGAGCGTCGGCATGAGGAGCGCGACCTCGAGCGTGTCGCCCGCGCCGGCGTCGTCCCAGTCGAGGACCGCCACGTCGTGGGCGCGGTTCACGCCGAGCGGCGCGGCGAGGGTCGCGGCCGGCGGGTCGTCGAGGGGGCCGTAGAGAACGAGCAGCGCTCCCCCCAGGGCGCTCAGGCCGACGAGGTCCTGCTCGCCGTCCTTGTCCCGGTCGACGACGATCACCCGGGTCGCGCCGTTCCACGCGTTGTCGCCGGCGAAGCCGATGGGCTCGGACGTGAAGCTGCCGCTGCCCGAGTCGTAGCGGTAGCGCCCGAGGCCCTGCGCGCCGACGGTGACGACTTCGTCCAAGCCGCCGGCGGAGGAGGCCGGGAGGACCGCGAGGTCGTTCACCGGCGGGCCGCCGGGATCGATCTCGAACACGGAGCTGTGCTTGTCGGGCGCGTAGACGACCCACCCACCTCCGTCGGCGGTGTAGAGGCCGTCCAGGCGACCGTCGCCGGTCAGGTAACCGGCCGCGCCGCGGCCGACGGGGCCGCCGGGCTGCCAGTCGAAGGCGTGCGTTCCGGCGATCGAGTAGGGAGAGGTCTGCGCCTGTGTCGACGCTGCGAAGACGGTGATTGCAAAGAGCGAGGGGACGGTGCGAAGGGTCGGTGCCATTCTGGCGCCTCCGGTAGGGATCGGTTCGGCGGGGGGATTCTCTCGCGGAGTGCGTCGCAAGGCTGCGCGCACGGCCAGCGGGAGCATGGCGAGCGGATCCTACGGCAAAGTTTCGGGTTTCGCCGGAAAACGAGCGGGGCCGGAAACTCGAAACTACGGCGGCCTTCGGGATCGCGCTTCCCGCCGACAGCAGGTTCACCACCACCGTCGCTTCGACAGGAGGCAAGACATGATCCGGACCCCTCGCTCCGCGGCCTGCGCCGCGGCTCTCCTTCTCGGCCCAGCCCTTGCGTCGGCGCAGTCGACCTTCGGCGTGCTCGACGCCAACGGGGTCGCCCTCGACAACGGCGTCGTCCGCTTTCACTTCTTCAAGGGCGCCGGCGGCACGGCCGAGCTCGACGTGGTCGACCTGGCGCGCGGCCACACCTACCGCCACCGGGGCGCGGACCTCTGGCAGATGGACGTCGTCGACACGCTCGACCTCGACCCCGGCATCAGCAACAACGAGCTCTTCCCGATCCTGCCGTCCGACTGCAACTCGATCGTGAACTGGCGGCTGACGCAGCTCGGCGGGGACAAGGAGATCGAGCTCAAGTGGTCGAACTGCTCCGAGGCCTCGATGGGCACGGACTCGGCCGGCGTGCAGCTCCTGGTCGAGCTCGCCGCGGGCGAGGCGATCGCCGACTGGACGCTGACCGCGACGTCGAACATGAGCCGCTTCACGTTCTGGTCGGGACGGATCCGCCTTTCGATCGAGGAGGACGCCGCGAACGGCGACCACTTCTTCCTCGATCCGCTGAGCTACCTGACGCGCAACCCGGCGGTCAACCTGCCCGACTGGGCGTTGGGGACGCCGACGTCGCCGACCGTTTCGTTCGAGGTCCTGCACTACCCCGCCCAGCTCGCGGCCTATTACGACGCGAACCGGAACGGCCTCTTCATGTCCGGTGGCGACGAGGGCGGCTTCATGCCGCGCTCGTTCCACTACAAGAGCGTCGATCCCGGCGGCGGCGGCACGCCGCGGCTCGAGCACGAGGCGATCTACTACCTCTCGGACTTCTCCAACCCGGGCGCGGACTACGCCGGAGCACCGATGCGCATCGGGCGCTTCAACGGCGACTGGTTCGACGCCGCGGTGGAGTACCGCGACTGGGTCGCGAGCGTGGACATCGCCTCGTCGGGTCTCCTCGTCGACCGGACCGACATCGCCGACCTGCTGAAGAACATCCAGCAGGGGCTCGCCTTCTCGCCGTCCGAGGACTTCTCCGCGAGCAACCCGAACGAGCGCTCGATCCCGGAGGGCATCCAGACCTACCTCGACTACTGGGGCCTCGACCACGTGATCAGCACCAACTTCGGCGCCAACTGGGCGGTGAACGACGGCTGCGGGGTCGGCAAGTACGAGCTCGATCCGGCCTGGACGGCCAACATCGACATGATGGTCGCGGCCGGGTTGCCGTTCTGCGTGTACGTGGCCGACACGATGCACGCGTTCGCGCCGGATCCCATCGCGGGGTGCCCGAGTCCCTTCTGCACGATCGACAACTCGTTCTGGGACGACGGGTTCGACACCGCGGCGATGCTCGACGTCGACGGCAGCATCAAGCAGATCGGCGACTGCACCAACATCCCGTACGCCCTGATCGATCCGTCCACCGACCTGTGGGAGGCGCGGATGATCGAGGTCGCGCAGGCGCTCGGCAACGCCGGGCTCGAGGGCGTCTACATCGACAACGTTTTCCCGGACTACACCGAGTCGTGCTTCGCCACGACGCACGGCCACGCGCCCGGCCTCGGGACCTACTACCCCGAGGGGCAGGTCGTGAACACGCTCGACGCGTGGCACGACAACGCCCTGCCCGACGGGACCTTCATCGTGTTCACCGAGGTCGGGATGGAGGCGCAGATCCGCCACAACGGCCAGTCGGTCGGCATCAGCCCCTTCGGCGACTTCCACGGCGACGTCACCGAGATGGGCAACGTGCCGGCGTACACCGTCGCGTTCCACGAGTTCTCCGTCCCCAACGCGGGGCGGGCGGACACGCCGTGGCTGTTGACGGCCTCGCAACTCGCCGGGTCGCTCCCCTTCGAGGACACGGTCTGGCACACCGACCCCGGCGAGCAGGAGGACGGCCGGCGCGGCGCGATGTACGCCACCGCGTACACGATCGTGAACGGCGGCTGGCTCATCACCCCCGACCAGAACGTGCTCGACCCGAAGCAAAAGGCCTGGTCGTTCGAGTTCGAGCTCGGCGACGACCCGCCGCAGCACCTGGTCGACGGCCTGGCGCACTACCAGGACGTCGTCGAATACGTCAACGTCGGCTCGGCCTACCGCGGCTCGACGTCGGCGCAGCCCTTCTTGAATGTCGGCCGGCGGATGCGCGACCTGCCCTTCGTCACGACGATCCCGACGGTCGTCGTGCCGCACCGGGTGTGGGTGCTCCCGCCGCCGTACAACAGCACGCAGGAGAAACCGGTGCCGGCGCTCCTTCAAGCCGTGTGGCAGGACGTGCAGACCGGCGACCTCGGCCTCGCTTTCGCGAACCACTCGGCGTCGACGGTCTCCGGCCAGCAGTTCGGCTTCCGACCGCAGTCCTACGGCCTCCACCCGACCGATCCGTACCAGATCATCCGGGTGCAGCCGGGCCAACCGGACCAAGCCGTTGGCTCCGGCGCGGGCCAGATGCTGGTCAACCTGCCGACGATGCCCTCCGAGTCCTTCCTCTTCTTCATCGTTCGCCAGTAGGCGGCGGCGGGGGGATTGCTGCCGGCGCCCGCGCGGCCCCGGAGTCTTGAGGGCTCCGGGGCCGCGCACCTAAGGCTGCACGACGACCCGAAGCGCGTCGGATAGCGTCCAGTCCGACACGCCCGTCGCCGGCAGGCTCGCCCACTGCGTGAACAGGCTCGTACCGACCAGGCCGCCGTCGGAGGGGATGTTCCAGACGAGGGTGCTCTCCCCCGTGGAATTCGCGGCGAGCTGAAGCTGGACCTGCGGCGCGGCGAGGAGTTGGCAGCCGTTCGCGCCGAACAGGCCCAGGTCGAGCGGCAGCGGGATGCCCAGCCAGACCGCGTCGCTCGTGCCGACCAGGAGCGACACCGGCTCGAAGGGCTCGGCGCCGAAGAGCTTCAGCTCGACGGTGGCGCCGATGGATGGAGTTCCGGTCCATCCGCTGACGAGGCCGCCGCACCCTACGCCGTAGGAGTGGATGGGCCCCTCCGTGGCGCGGAAGTCCACCACGAGCGGAAGGTGGTCATAGTCCTCGCCGGCGGCGTCGGTCGTCACGTCCCAGACCTGAAGGCCGGACGCGGTGAGCTCGGCGGTGGACATGAGCCCCGTGTTCAGCACGAAGGAATTCCCCACGCGAACGACGCTGTCGGTGTAGGTGACGTAGTCCAGCCGGCCGGGCGCGAACGAACTGAAGTCGTCGCGCCACGTGTAGGTGTAGGGCTCGCGGCGGTTGTGCGCCGGCCTGAGGTCGACGCCCGCGCTGCCGTCCCAGTCCGGCGGCGAATCCGGCCCGTAGGTCGCCTCGTCCTGGACGTCGCCGTTGAGCAGGGTCGCGACGGGCTGGTAGGACGCGATGATGTTGAAGTCGCCGACGACGGCGATCGGCGTGTTCGGCGGCAGATCGATGAAGCCGCCGGGGGTGCGCGCGTCGCGCATCCAGCTCGTGATGGCGTCGGCCTGCTGTTGGCGCTCGGGGTCGTTGCCGTCGTCCCCGCAGCACTTGAAGTGCGCGTTGATGGCATAGAGGTCGTGGCCGAAGAGCGAATCCGGCAGGTCGACCAGGGCCATCGCGAGGTCCCGCTCGCCCGGCGGGATCGTCGCGGTCGCCCGGAGCGAGAGCGGGTACTTCGCCGCTATGACGTCGTTGCTGCCGGGGGAAGCGTGCGCGAACCAGGAGCCTCCTCCCGCGTGCGGCACGATCGAGTCCAGAAGGCTCGCCACCGACGCGGCGGAGAAGCTCACCTCCTGCAGGCAGAGCACGTCGGGATCGAGCGCGTTCACGAGGCGCGCGAACTTCGCCGCCTGTGCGGGGTTCACGGACGCGAAGATCGAGCTCTGCCAGACGTTGTAGCAGAGGAGCCGGCAGTCGGTCGGCGCGAAGCGGTCGAGGAAGAGGCCCGACTCCGCATGGACCTCGTCCGCTCCGACGTCGATCGCGACGCCGGCGATTCGCGGTTGCCGGTCAAAGTCCTCCGGCGGCGTCCCGGGAGCGACGTCGTCCCCGGCCTCGATGCAGGGCGAGCCGTTCTGCAGGCGAAGGTTCCCACCCGCGAGGTTGGCCAGGACCGGATCGAGGTTGAAGTTGCCGACGCCGACGAAGCCGCCCTGGACGTCGCAGAAGCTGACCGCCGGCGCCGAGGCGCCGCTGAAGGTGAGCTCCCCCACCGCGTTCGCCCACGCGATCGAGTTCGTGATCACGGGACTCGCGTCGACGCCGTTCAGCGCGCCCCCGAACGCGGAGGCCGTATTGTTGGCGAGCGTGCAGCTCGCGATCGTCGGATCCGCGGAGGCGAGCTCGATGCCTCCACCGGAAACGAACGCCGTGTTCTCGCCGATCATGCAGCCGGACACCGTGACGCCGCTCCCGCCGTTGATCTTGAGGCCTCCGCCGAGGTTGGCCTCGTTCAGCACGAGCGCGCAGGACTCGATGCTGCCCGTGGCGCCGTTCATGCGGACGCCGCCGCCCTCGTCCCCGGCGTCGTTCTGGAGGAAGAGGCAGCGCTCGATGGAGGCGACGCCCTGGAAGACGGCCACGCCGCCTCCGTCGAGCACCGCGGAGTTGTCGCGGAACACGCAGTCGACGACGGTGGCGCTGGAGAAGACGACGTCGATCCCGCCGCCGAAGCCCCCGGCCTCGTTGTTCTCGAAGACGCAGCGCTCGATCGCCGCGGAGGAGTTGCCGCCCAGGTAGACGCCGGCGCCGTCGCTCGCGTCGTTGAACCGGATCCAGCAGTCGCGGATCGTCGGTCCGGAGCCGATGCAGCGCACTCCCCCGCCGTCGAAGCTCGCGCCCGGGTCGCCGCGGGTGAGGACGAAGCCCTCGAGGACGGCCCCGCGGCCCTCGCCGCTCGCGAACGTGACCACGGGACCCGCGCCGTCGGCGTCGATGGCCGTCACGGAAGGACCGCCCGCCGACCGGACCGCGATCTCCTTGCCGAGGAAGTCGATCGTCTCGACGTACGTCCCCGGCGAGACGAGCACCGTGTCGCCGTTCGACGCCGCGACGACGGCGGCCTGGATGGTCGCGTGGTCGGCCGGGACTTCGAGCACGGTCTGAGCGGCGGAGCGGGCGGCGAGAGCCGCGGCGAGGAGAGCGACGAGAGCATGACGGGTGAGCATGGTCGAACCTCCCGGGGTACGCGTTCACCCTAGCACGCAACGCGCCGCGCCGAACAGCGGAGCGCCTCCTGGGATTGCCGACGACGACTCCGCCCGCAATGCCGGAAAGGCCTTAGGATCGGCTGACCGCTTCCCGTACCCGCGCGTCGTAACGACGCGCCTAACCTCGATTGCTCTAAGGCCATGCTCTCCACGATTCTCGCACTGTCGTATCTCGCCGCCCCCGCTCCGCAGGGATCCCTCACCAACCTCCGCGCGACTTCGACGGCGAACGTCGGGCTTCAGACGGCGATCTCCCACGACGGGGACGTGCTCTTCCACGCGCGCGGTCCGCGCGTCTACGCCGCCGATCTGACCGCGGTCCGCGCCGCCGACGGGCTGCCGTGCGCGGATCCCGGCAACCCGCAGTACCTGGCGGAGGGACCCTACGAGCTCGAGGCGAGCATCACCTCGCTGCTCAGCACCTACGACGCCGGGTCCCAGGCCGACTACCTCTGGGTCGGCGGCGGGGACACGGGGATCGTGCGCTTCGACCGGACCACGGGCGTCAGACAGGTCGTCGAGCCGGACACCGGAGGCCGCTGGATCTTCGACCTCGTCGAACGCCCCGGGGAGGACGAGGTCTGCGCCGTGCTCGGGGCCCGCGACGCGAGCCAGTTGCGCTTCTACGACAAGCTCACCGGAGCGCTCATCCGGACCGTCGCGCTCGACACGAGCGTCCCCGGCGTCGTCGACGGCACCGCCTTCGGCGCCGCCTACGACGGCACGAACGGGCTCTTCACCTACGTCGCGATGGGACGCGGCGGCGTCGTCCGCGTCGGGATCTTCAACAACTTCGTACGCGTCTTCCAGGGGCCGACCCCGACCGATCAGACGTGCGATCCCGCCGTCGTCGTGGAGGCCGCCCGCGCCCGCGACGTCGCGGCGAGCGAGGGCTTCCTCTACCTGGCGTCGGAGACGCTCGGCCTCCTGTCGATCGACCTCGGCAACCAGTGGAGCAAGACCATGCCGGTGCAGTGCGGCTTCACGACGTGCACCGACCCGGCCTGCACGTACGACGACGAGTACTATCCGGTCCGCGTCGGGGCGGTCAGCAACGCGGGCGGCGACACCGTGATCGCGGTCGGCTGCGCGGTCGCGCCGAGCCTGCTGCACGAGTGGGGCAACTACGCGCAGTACGGCGGCTTCGACTGGAAGCTGACCGCGGGTCAGATCGACACGAGCGTGTCGCCCTGGAAGGACTTCAAGACGACGACGCGCACGAACACCCTCTTCATCTTCGACCGCGTCGCCTCGGGCGCGCTGCGCGAGGTCGATCACCTCGTCTTCCCCGGAGGCGGAGCGCACGCCAACAACGCCTGGCGCAGCCTGTCCATCCAGGAGGTCGGCGGGAAGTACTGGATCTACGACGAGGAGTACGCCGCGATCTCCGTCGCGCCCTTCCAGATCGGCGTGGCCACCTCGCTCTCCTTCAACAACTCCGACGAGTGCTTCGAGCCGATCCACTTCGATCACACCGCGGGGGTTCCGACCAAGCTGGACACCAACGTGATCCTGACCGGACAGGACGGCAAGGGCCTCGGACACTACCGGATCAACGGGACGCTCGCGGATCCCACCATCGACATCATTCCGATGACCGAATGGTGCACGCGCTTCCACGTCGGCCTGCTCCCGCAGGGAACGTGGATCCCCAACCCCGCGGTGCCCGTCGAGTTCGCCATCACGCCGTCCGTCGACCCCGCGCTGATGCTCTCCAACAGCTATGGAGTGATGCGCTTCATTCCCGGCCCGGTCGACTTCCTCTTCTGGCGCTACGACTACCAGGCGTTGCCCTTCGCCCCCTGCGAGGACCCCGCCTTGGCCCAGGGGCGCAACTACATCACGATCGCGAACATCTTCGAGCCCGGCGTGAAGGACCTCGTCGCGCACTGCCGGACCGGCAACGGCACCGGCGGGAAGAACGTCGCCCTCTTTCGGCACAGCGAGTTCTACCCGCCGGGCAACCCGGCGGTGCAGTTCGACGACCTTCGCCTGCACACGAGCTGTCCGCCTTGCCCGACCTACCGCTCGATGTTCTTCGACTGGGAGACGACCACGGGCACCGAGGTCGCTCTGGTCGTGGCGTCGGGCGAGGCGGTCGCGAACGAGAACCGCGCGAAGCTCGTGTTCTTCAACCTCGACGACTGCAAGCTCACCGGCGACTGCGCCGCGGCGGTCGGCGATCCGCCGGGCTGCTCCGACGGGGACCTCTCGCGCCGCCGCGAGGCCCACGGCCCCGACCCGACGGCGATCGGCGGCGGCGCGAAGGCCTTCGGCGTCACCGTCGCCACGATCAACGGCACGCAGTACGCCTTCGCCGCCGACACGTCGGGATCGGTGGTCGCCTGGGACCTCACGAACCTGTTCGACCCGGTGGTGGAGCTCCCGCCGCTCCAGTCGGTCGGCTCCTGGACGATGGCTCCGGCGCTTCTCGACGGGCTGCGCGACATCAACACCGACCTCGTGCACCGGCAGGAGATGGAGCAGGGCTCGCCCGTCGACTACCTCTACGTCGCCGCCAACCGCCGCGGCGTCGTCAAGCTCGAGGTCACGACGGCACCGGGCTCCGTCACGCTGACGGAGGTCGCGACGATCAACACCCCGGGCCAGCCGACGGGGCTACAGATCTTCCAGCCCAGCCTCGAGAGCACGGCCTTCGACGCGCTGCTCGTGTTCGATCACGGCAGCTCCGGGCTCAAGCTCTACACGGAGTAGCCGGCCGCGAGCGGGCCTCGCCGCCGTCCTCAAGTTCCCGCGGCCGAACCACGAAAGGGAAGAGACGCAGCGGAGCCCCGGCCGCCGCTCTGCCCCTTGTTAAGTCCTTCGAAACCCCGCGGCGCGAAGCCGCGGCCCACCGGCTACCTCGCCGAGATGGCCGCGGGCGGCTACAGCCCCGACGCGGTCGGGCCGTTCCACGCGCACATGATCCCCTGGCTCTTCGAGCGCCACGGCGTGGCGCGCGACGCCGCCGTCGTCGACGTCGGAGCGGGCCAGGGTCACGGACTGATCCCGCTTCACCGCGCGGGGTGGAGAAACCTCGTCGCGGTGGACCGCGACCCGCTCCACTTCGAGCGCTTCCGGGCCGAGCTCGGCTTCCGCACTTTCGAGTGCGACGTCGAGCACGAGCCGCTTCCGCTGGAGAGCGCAAGCGTCGACGCCGTGCTCATGATGCACCTGATCGAGCACCTCTTCGACCCGAACCACGTTCTCGGCGAGCTCTTCCGCGTGCTGCGGGGCGGCGGCGTGCTCTTCGTCGTCACTCCGGACTGGCGCAAGCAGGTCAAGGAGTTCTACCGCGACCCGACGCACGTGCGGCCGTACGACAAGGTGGCGATGGCGCGGCTTCTGCGGGCACACTCCTTTGAGCCGACCCTGCACTCCTGGAAGAGCGCGTGGGGTCTCGGCCGGCTGCAGGCTTACCGATGGCTGCCGCGCCTCGGGTTGATCGGGTCGGATCTCCTCGCGGTCGCGCGACGACCTCGGGCCGCCTGACACCGCGATCGGGTCAACCGAGCTCCCGCGTGGTGCTCATTCCCCAGGCCCACCGTCCAAAGCGCGAGCGGGGGCGATCAGGGGCCGGAGCTCCCGGGCGTCCTCCGGCCGCAGGCGACCGTCCGGAAGACTCCGAATCCTCTGCCGCAGATCGCGCTGGACTTCCATCAACCTCGGGTCCCGATCCACGCGAAGCCGATCGACCAGACTCTCCGCTTGCTCCTTGGTACCGCGCGGGACGCCGTCAGCGGCGGGCGACAGCATGTCTTCGAGGATCTCCGTGACCGCTTCGTTCGCTCCATCGGCCCGTAGACCGTCACCCACGGGGCCCGGGTTGAACCTTGACGCCCCGGTCACGCCGGAGCCGAGGCCGAGCACCATCTCGATGACGAGGGCGTGAAACAGTCTCTTTTGCTGGCTCTTGTCCGCGAAGCGAACCCAGCCGACCAGCGAGAGACTGGTGATGATGACGGTAAACACGAACGCTCCCACGAGCGTCCAGCCCACGACGAGTTGCATCAGTTCGTCCATCGCCTCGCTCCGCCTGCGGAAGCCCGCGCTCGATTCTTGGTAACGCTGTCGCCGCAAACCTATGTCGTCGAGCGCGCGCTATCCACACCCCCGGCTCTTTCCGTAGGTTCGGTGCCTCACGGAGCAGCCCCGAGTAGAATGCCGGACCGCTTCGATGAAGCCCCATCGGCTGTATTCGGCACCCCGGCGTGTCCGCTCGCCGCTTTCGCTGACCATCGCGCCTGCGCTTTCCGGCTTGCTCCTGTTCGCCGCCTGCGGATCGGGGGACGGCTCACGCGAGCTCGACACCCGCGCCGTCGTGATCGGCATCGACGGGGCCGACTGGAAGGTGATCGAGACCATCGCCTCGGAAGGCGGGATGCCCAACCTGATGCGCCTGCGCGAGCGCGGCGCGTGGGGACAGATCGAGACGCTGAACGACATCGCGCTCTCGCCCGTGATCTGGACCAGCGTCGCGACGGGCAAGACGGCCGCCAAGCACGGCATCACCTGGTTCCTGGTCGACCAGCCGGACGGAACGCGCGTGCCGGTGCGCAGCACCAACCGCAAGACGCGCGCGATCTGGAACATCGCCGCGGAGAACGGGCTTTCGCCCACGGTCGTCGGCTGGTGGGCGACCTATCCGGCGGAAAACGTCGGCCGCGGCACGATCGTCTCCGACGCGCTGGGCTTCCACGGCTTCGGCGCGACCGCGCGCGGAGGCGATGGCGCGAGGAAGACGCATCCGCCCACGCTCTTCGAGCCGCTCGACGCGCTCGTCCCCCCCGAGCAGCAGGTCTCGCCCGCGTTCGTCCAGCGCTTCGTCCGCATCAGCGCGGAGGACTACCGCGACGAGATGTTCGACCCGGCGCGTTTCCCGCGGCGCGATCCTCTCAACCCGATCCACCTCTTCCAGCAGTACGCGGTCACCGCCCAGGGGTACACGGCCATCGCCGAGAAGCTCCTGGCGGAAGGGAGTTACGACCTCTTCCTGATGTACTTCGAGCAGGTCGACAGCTTCTCGCATCTGTTCATGAAGTACGCGCCGCCGAAGCTCCCCTGGGTCGACGAGGAGGGCTTCGAGCGCTACCGCGACGTCGTGAGCGAGTGGTACCGCTACCAGGACGAGCTCCTCGGCCGGATCCTGGCGCGGATCGACCTGGAGACGACCGCCGTCTTCGTGCTCTCCGACCACGGCTTCAAGAGCGGCGAGCGGCGCATCCGGAGCGAAGAGATGGTCGACGTCGCGAAGGCGCACCTCGATCACGAGACGCACGGCATCTTCGTCGCCGCCGGGCCGCACCTGCGCCGCGGGGAATTCGCGGGCGCCGCGGTCCTCGACGTCACGCCGACCCTGCTCCACTACCTGGGCCTCCCGGTCGGCAAGGACATGGACGGCAAGGTGCTCGAGGGCGTCTTCGAGTCCGAGTTCCTGGCGCGCCATCCGATCTCTTACGTCACCACGCACGAGCGCGGCGAGCGGACGGACGCCGCGACCACGGCGGAATCGATCGACGCCGAAACGCAGGCGGAGCTCGAGCGCCAGCTCGCGGCGCTCGGTTACGCCGGCGACGACGCAGAGGGGGCGGAGACCGCCGAGCAGGAATCCTCGCCCGAGATGCACAACAACCTGGGGCGCATCCACCTGCGCGACGGGGACGCGGAGAAGGCCCTCGCCGAGTTCGAGAAGGCGCTCGCCCTCGACCCGAACAACGCCGAGGCGCTTCTGAACATCGGCGCGATCCACCAGGGCCAGGGGAAGAGCGAGCTGGCCGAGCACTTCGCGCAGCGGGCGCTGCAGGTCGACCCGAGCTCGATCGGCGCGCTCGCGCAGCTCGCGGAGCTCCGCCGCGACGAGGGCGAGCTCGACGAGGCGATACGCCTCTTCGCCGAGGCGCTCGCGATCGACGACTCGCAGCCCTTCCTGCTCCTGGGCTTCGGCGACGTCCTCCAGCGCGCCGGCCGCTTCGAGGCGGCCGTCCAGGCCTTCCAGAGCGTGCTCGAGCTGGAACCCGACTCGTTCAAGGCGCGCTACAACCTCGGCGTCACCTACGCGAACATGGGGCGCGTCGACGAGGCGGTGGCGATCTACGAGGAGGCCCTCGAGCTCGATCCGAAGAACACGGAAGCCCCGGCCGCGCGCAACAACCTGGGCGCCATCTTCCTCGCGCGGGGCGACGTCGACCGGGCGCTCGAGCACTTCGAGGCGGCGCTGAAGGCGGCGCCCTTCCACCTCGAGTCGCGCTACAACGTCGCGATCGTCTACTTCGACCAGGGCCGCGCCGACGAGGCGATCGAGCTCCTGGAGGAGGCGGCGCGGCTCGAGCCCAACCACGCGGAGGTCAACCTGCGCCTGGGGCTCGCCTACCTGGACGCGGGACGCGGCCAGGACGCCTACCGCTGCCTGCTCCTCGTGCGCCGCCTCTATCCGGGGAGGTGGGTCGCGACGGTGGGGCTGGCCGTGCTCCACGCCCGGGCGGAGGAGCTCGACGTGGCGAAGGAGCTTCTGGCGGAAGCGATCGCGCAGGGCGGCGACGAAGCGCGCTCCGCCGCCGCCGGTTTCCCGGTCCTCGAGCCGTTGCTCGGGGAGTAGTCAGTCCTGTCGAGTCGGCGGGGCTGGCGCGAGCGTTCCTTCGAGGGCCGTGAGCCTCGCCTCCTGCGTCTCGAGTCGTTCGTGCAGCTTCTGCCACTCGTTGAGCAGCATGGTGCTCAAGAGGTGGTACTTCACGGTAAGGGGTTTGCCTTCCTCGTCGAACACGACCAATTCGGGGAAGACCTCCGCCACTTCCTCCGCGACGAGGCCGTACTGCACCGGCTTTCCGCCCGCGGCGACCGCCTCCTTGTAGCGGAAGAGCACCGGCCGCAGATCGAGCAGGTGCTCGGTCGCGTCACCCATGTCGCGGATGTCCTCCTTGAAGCGGCGAGAGGAGGGCGTCGTTCCGAGCTTCCCGAACGCATCGACAAGAACAGGAATTCCAGCCGGGTCAACGGGCTGCATGTGGATCCCGGCGACGTAGGTACTCGTGTGAGCGTTGGGGAAGAGAGGAGGAGCTGCTACCTGCCTGCCGATCCTGATGACACCCGTCTCGCCAGCAACACCCACGTTGCCGATGGCGATGTTGTCGTCGCCGGTGGTGGAGAACCCGCCGCGGTATCCGAGGCCAATGTTCCGTGTCCCGACCATGTTCTGGTTCAGCGACAGATACCCGCAGGCGGTGTTCAGGGCCCCGGTCGTGTTGAATTGGAGCGCGTTGGTACCCAGGGCCGAGTTTTGCGATGCCTTGTTGGATCTGAGCGCCCCAACCCCGACGGCGGTGTTGGACAACCCTCCAAGGTTTACGATGAGCGCCGAGGTTCCGACGGCTGTGTTCCTGCTGCCGGTCTGACAATCGCGCAACGCCCGATACCCAATGGCGACGTTGTTGTATCCGATCCTGTTGTCCCTGAGCGCATTATCCCCGATGGCCGTGTTTTGACTGCCGGTTCCAATTCCCGGTCCCACTGCATCTCCCTCGAGCGCCTTGTAACCGAAGGCTGTGTTGCCGGTCCCGGCCGTGTTCCTCCAAAGCGCCTTGTAACCGCTGGCGGTGTTCCTGTTCCCCAGGGTGTTGGAGCTGAGCGCCAAGTGCCCGCTGGCAGTGTTGTGTCTGCCGCTCGTGTTGGAGGTGAGCGCAAACGAGCCAATGGCCGTGTTGCTGTACCCGTCGTAGTTGTCACGTAGCGCCTCGCTCCCGACGGCAGTGTTGTCCGACCCCGTCGTGTTGGAAAGGAGCGCTCTAGCCCCGTTGGCGGTGTTGTCGTTGCCGTCCACGTTGAAGACGAGCGCCTGACTCCCGGTGGCGGTGTTGTCCGACCCGATCGTGTTGCTCACCAGAGCGAAACCCCCGGTGGCGGTGTTGTCCGACCCTCCCGTGTTCAACGCCAGCGCGGCATAACCAAAGGCAGTGTTGCTCTGAGCGAGGGAGCTACCGGTGGGATTACTAATGAGTGCAAAAGCTCCGCCTCGGGTGTTGAAGAGGTCAAAGTGGTGACATTCGGCCTCCCCCGGACACGGGCCTCCGTGCGCACCGATGAATGACTCAAGGGAAACGGTGTCAACCGCCTTCTGACCCGATTGGGGAGCGACCGGGAGAGCCACGAGTGCACACCAGCCCACCAAACAAGTTGCCAGCATGGGATCAACCTCTCTCTGTTCCCCCTCCGCAGCGTCGAGCAATCACAAGGAGGAGGAAATCAAGTGACAACTCGCAAGTCCCGCTCATTGGACACCCATCGCCACCTCCCGGGGTCCGAATACCGACCCGAGTCTCGAAGTCGTGTCGAGAAGCGCGGTTAGCGTCGCGCGAATCCCCTGCACGACTCCTTGGGGCGGTGGTACCGTGGCTCCATTCCTAGAGGGACGGCTCGCTCCCCGCCCCAAGCTTGCTTCCGGAGAACAGCCATGAAGCCCTTCGTCGGCTCCCGAACCGTGCACTCCTGCGTGGTGCTGGCCCTCCTCCTGTCCATGAACGACCTCTACGTGGACGTCAACGCCCCCAACTGCGCGACGGGAACCGGCCAGCCCACCGACCCGTTCTGCAACATCAACGACGCGCTTCTCGTCGCCCAGTCCGGGGACACGATCCACATCGCGCCGGGCACGTACGTCGAGAACCTGGTGCTCGGTCAGGACGTGAACCTGATCGGCACCGGGGGAGCGCCCGTCACCATCGTCGACGGGAACCAGGCGGGCTCCGTCGTCACGGTGCAGTCCTCCGCGGTCGCGGACATCACCGGGCTCACGCTGACGAACGGGAAAGGCTCCAACGGCGGCGGGATCAACGGCATGGGCATGGTGACGCTGACGAGCTCCACCGTGAGCGGGAACACCGCCACGTCCAAGGGCGGCGGCATCTTCTCCGATTTCGGCCTGACGGTCGACCGCTGCACCGTGAGCGGGAACGCGGTCGTTGGCGGGCCGAGCCCCGACAGCCACAACGTCGGGGGAGGAGGCCTCAACACCTACCAGTCGCTGGTCACGATCACCAATTCGACCATCAGTGGGAACAGCAGCTTCAAGTGGGGCGGCGGCATCTTCTTCTACTACGGCACGATGTCGCTCTCGAACACCACGGTGACGGGCAACACGGCGATGTCCTTCGGCGGCGGCGTCTTCAACTACACGTTCAGTCAGTTTCCCCAGGTGAAGAACAGCATCATCGCCGCGAACGCGGCGCCGAGCTCGAACGACGTCTGGGGCGTCTTCACGTCGAACGGCTCCAACGTGATCGGCGACGACAGCGGCGCCTTCGGCTTCACGGACGGCATCGGCGGCGACCAGGTCGGGTCCGCGGGGAGCCCCCTCGATCCCGTCCTCGGACCGCTGGCCGACCACGGCGGGCCCACGTTCACGCACGAGCCGATGGGCGGAAGCCCCGCGCTCGACGCCGGTGACACCGCCACCGCCGAGCCGACGGACCAGCGCGGCGTCACCCGGCCGCAAGGACCGTCCAGCGACGTTGGCGCCCTCGAGCTGGGCCCGCCCGGGGCGGTCGCGCCGATGTCCGACTGCTTCTCCAACCCCGGAACGCTCGCGCACACGGCCGGCGTGCCCGCGGTCGACGGCACCTTCACGCTGACCATGGACGCCGGCCAGGCGTCCGGCGCGCTCGGCATCGTCGGCTTCGCCGTGCAACCGATCCCCGGGTGGCCGCCGTGCGGTCTCCCGGTCCCCGCCTTGGGCGAGCTTCTGATCGACGTCCCGGTCGCCGACGTGTCGGGCACCTGGTTGGGGATCGGCGCGCCGCTGGTCCTACCGGTGGGCGTGCCGGACCAGATGACGCTCGTCGGCGCGACGGTCTACGCGCAGGGGCTCTTCGTCGCGCCCTTCTTCCCGACCGAGGTGTTCCGGCTCACCAACGGACTCGAGGTGCTGATCGGGGAGTGAGGTCACACGGCGTCGCCCGTCAGTCCGACCGCCCGGAGGCTCGCATCTTGGTTCGCAGCTCCAGATCCTGGTCCTGGGAGGAAAGGAGGATGAGCTGCGACAGGAACATGACCACGCGCGGGTCATCGATGTCGTTGTGGTTGGGAATGATCTCCCCGCTCACCCCGACCACGAGGTAGGGGTTGCGCGGCGAGGTGGACTCCCGGCGTTCGAGCCTGGTTCCCGGGAAGGCGATGCTCCCTCCCGATTTGTCGTTCTCCCACGCTTCTCCCACGTCCAGGGATGCCTCCAAGGCGACGTCATCGTCGAGACCGACCTCCTCCGTCGGCGACAGGAAGTGGGTCCGATAGAGGTCGAAGTGTCCGACGGCCTGCACGTTCGCGGCTCCCTGGTCGACGCTCTCGGACTCGCCGGTGGACCTGTTCGGGCGCGCCACCACGCGCTCCTTCTCGAACAGGGTCGAGAAGAACCGGCCGATCGGAAAGGCGTTGCGGGTCGCGCGGTCATCTTCGGAGGTGAGGATGGCGAGAACCGGCAACTGGGACTGGAAGTAGGGATGACGCCCCGAGGACATGTCGCTGAGCGACGCGTAGCGCTGCGCCTCGAAGGCCGGGTTGATCAGCACCACGAGGTCCCCGAACCCGCGCGCGGTCCCGGTCGCACGAGCCCCCGCGGTGGTCGTGACGAAGCGCTCCTCCAGGATCTGTCCCAGGGCCGAGAAGACCACCGCGCCCCCGAAACTGTGGCCGACGATCACCAGACAGGTTCGGCTGGACTCGACCAACGTCTCTCGAAGTTCGCGGACCTCCTCCAGGCGCGTCAGGATCTCGGTGACCCCCCCGTGCCCGACCTTGTGGGCCGTGTTCTTGCGATCCCAGAACGTCAGCTCCTTGAGGAGCGGCAGGGAAACGGACCCGCCTCGCCAGCCGAGATAGACGCCGGCGACCTTGCGCGCCGGCCGGCCCGTCCGGGCGCTGATCTTCGACTCGACCCCGCTGAGCAACGCCAGGTTCTTCTCGAACATCGCGATGTTCGAGTCTCCCGGAGCGGCGCTGTGCTTCCAGCCATGGACGAAGACGACGAGGATGAAATCGTCGTTCGCGATCCGGTCGAGCAGGTGGTTGACCACCGCATCCGCCTGCTCCCGGTGCCACAGAACTCCCTGGTCGTCGAACTCGACGAATCCGAGGAAGTAGCCCGCCCCATCCTCGTCGCCGTGCACGTGAAGCGCGCTCTCATCGCACGCCTCCGACGAGCCGGAGGCCGTGCAGATGGTGTAGTCCGTCCGGTACGACTCGTGGGCGATGCACGAGCTCGCTCCGACGAGGACGCAGACGGTGACGGCAAGTTTCGCAAGGCTCATCCTCTCCCCTCCCAAGGCTGCTCTTCGAAGAGTTTCCAAAAGGCCATCGTCGATGCCAGCGTAGCCACTCGCCGTCCCGGAAGCCAAATCGTGCGGCGCGTCCGGGCCCCCCGTGGTCAGCATCGGACCCTACGCGATCCCCGCGAGCGATAGGCTATAGCCCGGGGTCCGAAGGAGGAGATGCGAGCGCTCATCGAAGACTTCGAGCAACGCTGCTGCCGCGCGCCGCGATGGGTCGCCGCGGCGCCGGGGCGGATCAACCTCCTCGGGGAGCACACGGACTACAACGGCCTGCCCGTCCTGCCCGTGGCGATCGATCGGCGGGTGCGCATCGCGCTGGCGGAGCGGGACGACGCGACGCTCCGCGTGGCCAACGCGGACCCCGACCACGCGGCGTTCTCGTTCGAGGCATCAAACGCGATCGAGCCCGGCCCGCCCGGTGCGTGGGGCAACTACGTCAAGGCGGCGGTCCAGGGGATCGTTCAGGCCTTCGAGCGGGAGCGCTGGCGCGGCGGCGACTGGCTCGTCTCGGGCGACGTTCCCGTCGCCGCGGGGCTCTCGTCCTCGTCGGCGCTCGTGGTCGCGAGCGCGCTCGCCTTCCTGGCCGCCAACGACCTGCATCCGTCCCGGATCGAGCTGGCCGAGCTCCTCGCGGTCGCGGAGCGCTACGTCGGAACGCAGGGCGGCGGCATGGACCAGGCCGCGAGCCTGCTCGGTCGCGCCGGCCACGCGCTGCGCATCGACTTCTTCCCGCTGCGCACGCGCGCCGTGCGGCTCCCGGAGGACGTCGCGCTCGTCGCGTGCCACAGCCTGGTCCCCGCGGCCAAGGCGGCGGGCGCGCGCGACGCGTACAACCGGCGCGTGAGCGAGTGTCGCGAGGCGTGCCGCGGCTTCGAGCGGGTGCTCGACACGCCGCCGCTGGTGAACCTCGGAGAGCTCGTCGAGCGCTTTCCGGACCGGCGGCCGGCGGAGCTCGTCGAGCTGTTGTCGACGGAGGCCGATCCCGACGTCGTCCGCCGCTGCCGCCACGTGCTGACGGAAGCGCAGCGCGTCTATCGGGGGGAGCGCCTTCTCGCCGACGGCGACCTCGAAGGCTTCGGACGGGAGATGTTCGCCTCGCACGCGAGCTGTCGGGACGACTACGACGTCAGCGGTCCGGAGCTGGACGAGCTCGTGCAGATCGCCGCCGACGCGGGCGCGCTCGGTGCGCGGCTGACGGGCGCCGGGTTCGGCGGTTGTACCGTCAACCTCCTCCGCCGGTCCCGGGTCGAGCCGTTCCTCGACGCGGTGGACCGGAGCTTCTACCGACCGCGCCTCGGCCGCGGCGAGGATCCCGGCAGGCGCCGCTTCGTGCTGGCGGCGAGCGCGGGAGCGGAGTGCGTCGAGCTGAAGGACTGACGTGTTCGCGACCAACTTCACCACGCTGGACGGAGTCATCATCGTCCTCTACCTGCTGGGGACGGTCGCCATCGGAGTCGTGGTCAACCGCTACATCCACAACGTGGCGGGCTACATGGTCGGCGGGCGCGCGGCGGGAAGCGCGCTCAACGCGGCAACGATGATCGGGACCAACCTGGGACTGGTCACGCTGATGTACGCCTCGATCGAGGGCTTCACGCGCGGGCTCGTCTACATCGTCGTCGCGCTCATCGCGATGGCGATCTCGCTCTTCCTCGGCACGACCGGGTTCGCGGTCGAGAAGCTCCGCGCGCTGAAGCTGACGACGATCACGGAGTACTTCGAGCGGCGCTACGACCGCCGCGTGCGCGTCGTCGCGGGCGCCGTCTGCGCCGTCGCGGGGATCGTCAACATGGGGCTCTTCCCGAAGATGGGCGCCATCTTCCTCACCTACGTGACGGGTCTCGGCGGCGAGGGCGAGGACCGGGAGCTCGTCATCAACCTGGTGACGTCGGCGCTGATCCTCCTGGTCCTGGTGTACACGGTGCTCGGCGGCATGGTCTCGGTGATCGTCACCGACTTCCTCCAGTTCCTGTTCCTCAGCGTCGCCATGGGCCTCGGCCTGTACTTCTGCTTCAGCCATCCCGACGTCGGCTGGAACGGCATGTTCGCGAGCCTCGCGGAGCAACGCGGCGAGGCCGCCTTCAACCCGGTGCACCCCGCCTCGTACGGGTGGATCTGGATCGCGTGGCAGGTGTGCCTCTTCGTCGCGGTCGAGATCGCCTGGGCGCCGGCGGCGGCGCGCATCCTGACCGCCCGCGACCCGCGGGCGGCGAAGCGGACGTTCCTGCTCGCCACGCCGGGGATGTTCGTGCGGCTCGGCGTGCCGGTCCTTTGGGCCGTGGCGGCGCTCGCCTACTTCTCGAGCCAGCCGGAACTCGCGCCCTACTTCTTCCCCGACGGAACGCAGGCGGCGCCGGCCCACGCCGCCGAGGCCATGCCGCTTCTCATCGGGAAGATCGTCCCGGCGGGACTGCTCGGGCTCTTCGTCGCGGGGCTGATGGCGGCGTTCATGTCGACGCACGACAGCTACTTCCTCTGCTGGTCGTCGGTGATCGTGCGCGACGTCGTCAACCCGCTGCGGCGCAGACCCCTCTCCGACCGCGGGCAGATCCGCGCCGCGCGCGTGCTCATCGTGCTGATCGGGCTCTTCCTCCTGGTCTGGGGCGTGTGGTACGAGCTGCCGGAGAGCGTGTGGAACTACATGGCGGTCACCGGGAACATCTACCTGTGCGGCGCCGGCGTCTCGATCATCGGCGGGCTCTATTGGAAGCGCGCTTCGCGGGCGGGCGCGCTGGCGGCGCTGCTCGGCGGGCTCTTGTCGGCGGCGGGGCTCTTTGCCGAGGAGATTCACTCCGCTCTCGGCCTGAGCGCCTCGCTGCAGGACCTTCGCTACGGCATCGGGCTCGGCGGCTACGTCCTGTGCGCGGCCCTGTTCGCGGCCTTCTCGCTCCTGTTCCCCGACCGCGAGCGCGAGGCGGCGGCATGAGCGGCTGGATCCTGTTCTGGAAGACCGTGTGCTTCCTCGGCCTGGCGAGCTTCGCTCTGATGGTGGTCGGCGTCGCGTACCAGGGCACGCGGGACATCCTCGCGCTCTTCCGCAAGCTCCGCAGCGAGACGGACGAGCCGGCATGACGGAGATCCACCTCGAGGAGCGCCCCTGGATTCTCTCCAAGCTGGGCCCGCCGAGCCGGCTCCCGCGCTTCCGCTTCCAGGATCCCGATCTCCTGCTCTGGGGTCACGAGGGCATGGGCGACGCCGACCGCGAGCGCATGTTCCCGAACTGCAAGCCGTTCGTGATGCCCTACCCGCTGCTCGAGAGCTACGACCGGAGCCACCGGCAAGGCAACGTGCCCGTGATCCGGATGGAGAACGAGCGCCTGCGCTGCCTCTTCTACCCGACGCTCGGCGGCAGGCTGGCGTCGCTCTTCGACAAGCAACGGGAGCGCGAGCTCCTGTTCGACAACCCGGTCTTCCAGCCGGCGAACCTCGGCATCCGCAACGCCTGGTTCTCGGGCGGCGCGGAGTGGAACACGCCCGTCTACGGCCACAACGCGCACACATGCAGCCCCGTGTTCGTCGCGACGGTGCCGACGCCGCGCGGCCCGCTGCTGCGGATCTACGACTTCAACCGGACGACCGAGACGGTGTGGCAGGTCGACGTGCTCCTGCCGGACGACGGCGCGCGGCTGTTCGTACACCCCTGCGTGCGCAACCCGAGCTCGCTCGACGTGGACCTCTTCTGGTGGACCAACGTCGCGGTGCGCGTCGACGAGGACCTGCGCGTCCTGGCCCCGGCGACCTACGGCATCGGTCACACCGTCGACCACCACATCCGGCGGATCGAGTACCCGCGCTTCGCGGACTTCGACGGGAGCTATCCCGGCCGGCACCCCGATTCGCGCTCGGTGTTCCTGAAGCACCCGCGAGCGCCGCGGCCGTACATGGTCGCGATCGACGCGGAGGGCGCAGGCCTCGGCCACGTCTCGACGCGCGAGCTCCACGGACGCAAGCTCTTCACGTGGGGACGGACGGCCGGCGCGCGCCGCTGGCTCGATTTCCTCTCGCTCCCCGGCCGCGGCGACTACGTCGAGATCCAGGCGGGCCTGACGCCGACACAGATGCAGACGGTTCCACTCGCCGCGGGCGGGAGCATCGAGTGGACCGAGTGCTTCGAGCCGTTTGCGATCGATCCCAGCCTCGGCCACGACGCCGACTACCAGGCCGCGTGCCGCGCGGTGGAGCGGCGCCTGGCGGACGACGTCCCCGAACGAACGCTGGATGAGCTCGACGCCTTCCTCCGCGCACAGAAGGACGCGAAGCCCAACGAGGTGCTGTCGCGGGGCGCCGCGTGGGGTGCGCTACAGGAAGAGCTCACCGGCCACGCGGTAAGCCCCGGACTGCGCTTCGACGCCCCCGCGGGCAAGGAGGAACGCGCGTGGGCGGAGCTCGTGCGGGAAGGACGCTTCTCCGACGCAACGCTGAAGGCCGAACCGATCTCGTGGCAGGTCACCGACGCTTGGACCGAACGGCTGACGCGCTCGTCGCGGTCGCAGGGAGCCACGTGGCTGCATCACCTCCACCTGGGGATGGCGCACCTCGAGCGCGAGCGCTTCGATCCGGGTCGGGCGGAGCTCGAGACCTCGCTCGCCCTTCGTCCGAGCGCCGCGGCCCATCGGTGCCTGGCGCTCCTGTTCGAACGAGACGAACACCCGCACGACGCCGCCGAGCAATACCGGCGGGCCTGGCCTCTGGCGGACGGGGACGCCGATCTCGCGGTGGAGATCACCCGCTTCCTGTCGAGCTCCGGCAACGAGCAGGAGCTCGCCGCCTTCCTCGATGGGCTTCCCGCCGGCGTGCGCGAACGCGAGCGCATTCAACTCGCCCTGGCTCAGCTCGGCCTCGCGAAGGGCGACACGACCAGCGTGCGCGACATCCTGAAGCGGTCCTTCGTCACCATCGCGGAAGGCGAGACGGTATTGAGCGACCTCTGGTTCGGCGTCCACCTCGTCGAGGCCGAGGCAAGGGAGGGGGAAGCCCTGACCCCGGCGGAGCAAATGCTCGTCAAGCGCAAGTATCCCGTGCCGCCCCTCCTGGACTTCCGTGTACGTTCGGAAGTCGGAGAGTTGGGAAGTCGCCAGGGAGAATAGAACCATGAGACACACGATCCGGATTCTCGCTCTCAGTCTCCTTCTGCCGATCGGATGCGAAGCGACGCAATTCGAGACGATCGCGCCCGAGCCGGATCGAGAACCGAGGAACGCTTCTCGGGAGCTCCCCTCGTTCCTGCGCGCCTTGTTCGCGCAGGAGGGACTACACGTGTCCTGCACCTTCTACAAGGGAGAGCTCGGTCTCGACGTCCATACCGAGGAGAAGGACCCCGCGTCTGGCACCTGGGACGTCTACAACGAACAGCACTCGGTGTCCTACGATCTCCTGGCGGCGTGCGCGCGCCACGGGAACCAGATCTATCTCGCCGGCATGCAGCGCGACTTCGTCGTCATCGAGGAATGGACGTTTCCAGAGTGGGAAGGCGGGTACGCCTCCGACCTTCCGGTACCGGGAACGGGCATCGGCGTTCCAACCGCCGTCACCGAGAGCTTCGTGTACGTCGCGGGAACGACGTACGTGCCGCAGGCGGCCCGCGGCAAGAAGCCCCATCCGGAGAAGACCGTCGTCTACCAGGGAGCGCACTTCGCCGCCAAGGGCGTCGCGTGGATGCGCATCGATCCGGAGGGGCGCTTTGCGCTGGTTCTGACCGACACGGACGAGCTGTACCAAGTCCCCTTCGACGACTCGGATGCGGCCACCTACCTGTTCGGTCCACAGGAGATCCCGGGCCTCGCGGACGCCTCCTCGATCCAGGGCATCCACAAGCCGGGCGTCGAGCGTCAATACATCCTCTATCAAGCGCCCATGCCCGGTCAGCCCTGCACGATGCTCCAGGACGCGGACAACGACGGCGTCTTCGAGAGCAACTACGTCACGACCGTGGACACCGTCGACTCGCTGTTGGCCGCTGGCTGGTACGACCTCTACACAAGGTACTAGAGCCGCCGCCGTCCGACCTCGGTGATGCACCCAGCGACCGCTGGATTGGAGTGCGGTCGCTGGATGCTCGAGCCGGGGCCGTCAGGGCAAGGATGAGCTGCTGACGTTCCCCCAGGGGTCGTTGAGAGCCGCGGCGGTGCCTTCGGTCCCGAAGTCGTTGCCGGGAACCGCGACGTTGTAGTTGTCGTTGAACTGAGCGACGACGTTCTGAGTGACCGTGTTCGACATTCCCGAAACGAGTATGCCCGTCGTCGGTCCCGGCGCCCCGCCGGTGTTCAACACGTTGCGAGCGATCACGTTCATCGAAGCTCCGGTCGCGACCGGAACTTCGATGCTCACGGGCCCACACTGCTGCAAGATGTTCTCGACGACCACGTTCCTCGACGTCAGCACTTCAATTCCGCCGGAGCACGAGAAGACGGAATTGCCCCGGATGACCGCTTGGCTCGCAGGCCCTGGCGCGCCTGACGGGTCCAGTCGAATGCCCGCACCGAACTGGTTGATTCCGATGTCGTTGTCCTCGAGAAAGCAACCGTTCCCCGTGATGAGAACCTGTGGGATGTTGTTCATTGCGACCGCGGCGGAGTTGTTGAGCACGATCACGTTGTCAGTGGCACGGGCATGGTTGCCCAAGTCCAATCCGACGTCGTCGTTCTTCTCGATGAGACAGTCCTTGACCAGCCCGTCCGTAACTCCGATGCCCACGTTGTTCCGCACTGCGACACATCGCACGAATTCGACGCCGTTCCGGCCCGCGAAGCCTCGTTTGCCGTTCTCCTCTGCGATGCAATCCGTGACGATCGCGGCCGCCGGTTCGCCCATGGGGCCGGGCGGGATGTCCTGGATGTTGACGCCGTTCGCGCCGTTGTTGGAGAAGCGCACGTGGTCGATCTGAATACCCGTCGCGCCTATCTCGGAGAGGAGTCCCTCCTCGCCCCAACCCAACACGTTCCCGTTGAAGACACGAACGTTGTGGAATCCGCTCCTGATCTCGATGCCGTTCTCCGAACCGGAAACTCCCTGAACGGTGAATCCGTTCAGGTCGACGGTCACGTTGTTCGCGGCGATCGTGATTCCGCCCGTCCCAGACCTCCCGTGCAGGCAGTCCGCAAGGAAGTAGCTGCCGCACTTGTTGATGCGGAACGGAAGGGTGGTGATGGGGGTGCGTGTGTCGCCCGCGGCCCCGACCAGGCTCCGTTGGGCGATGGCGGTCCGCGGGCCCAGGGTCCCGATCGTGAAGACGATGAGCGCACCTGCCACCAGCATCAGCGCGATCCTCGGTTGGGCGACACGGCGCCGCGCGCGTAGAACGCCATTCATAGCTTCCTCCTTGAAGTTGAATCGAATAGCCGAAAAGAGCGCCCAGTCTGCTGCCGGAGAAGCGTCGAACGAATGGGACGCTTTTCGTACCGCCGAGCCGGCTTGTTCGCACTCTGAGGTCGTACGATACGGAGAAGGGTGACCAGCCCCTCGCGGAAGACGACCACGTCCATGTCGCCATCGACGTCGAGCTGCAGGTTCGCGAGATCCGCGTGCCAGACGCCTGGATCCACGGGCGAGGGACCCCAGTCGCCTTCGACGTTGCCCTGGAACATCACCACCGCGTCCTCGGGGATGTAGCCGACGAGCTCTTGGTCTTCCTCGTCGAGGTCCAGGGCGACAGACAGTTGTCCCTCTTTCGGCACCACCGTCTTGACGGTCATCGGCACCGTCGAGAGCACGGCGTCGCAGACCAGGTCGCCGTCCAAGTCCACGAAAGCGACGTGGTAAACCCCGTCCGGGTGACGATCGTGCTGCTCTATGCGACGTTGCCGGCCATCGGAGGGATCGGAACCTGTGCGAGTGGTGCCTGGACGGATACGACGAAGTCTTCTACATCGGCAGCCACGAGGTGGATCCGGTCGCTCCCTGGGAGGGCGCGTCCTACCGCGTCAACCGCGGCGGCAGCTTCAACATCA
>JANQEJ010000248.1 GCA_028278425.1 Planctomycetota bacterium
ACCACAACGACCCCGAGACGACGGAGCCGGAGGATCTCATCACCGACATTCTCGTTCCGCTCCGGGGGAGAGAGGAGGCGTAGCGGTGGCCGTCGACGACAAGATCGACCTCTTCAAGCTCCACAAGGACGAGTACGCGGCGCCGAAGAAGCCGACCATCGTGCGCACGAAGAAGACGCGCTATCTCGCCGTCGAGGGGCGCGGCGGCCCCGGCTCCGACGCGTTCCAGGCGAAGATCGGCGCCCTCTACGGCATGGCGTACACCATCAAGATGACGCGCAAGTTCGCCGGCGAGCAGGACTACACCATCTGCAAGCTCGAAGGGATCTACTGGGCCGACGGCGACGCCGACGTCGCCGAGCTGCCGAAGGACGAGTGGTGCTGGCAGCTCATGATCCGCACCCCGGACTTCGTGAAGCAGAAGGAGCTCGACCGTGCCGCCGCCACGCTGGAGGAGAAGGGGAAGGGTGAAGGGGCGCGGGACGTGCGCCTCGAGTCCCTGAGCGAGGGGAAGTGCGTGCAGATGCTCCACGTCGGACCCTACGAGAGCGAGCCCGAGACCATCGCTCGCATGCAGGAATTCATGGCGGAGGAAGGGCTTACGCCGGCGGGGCGGCACCACGAGATCTACGTCTCGGATCCGCGGCGGGTGCCGCAGGAGCGACTCAAGACGATTCTGCGGCAGCCGGTGCGCAACGCTTGATCGCCGCTTCGGTCAATGCTAGATTTACAGCACTCTGCTGGAATTTCGGCAGGGGAGGTCGGCCGCGTATCGGGAGCTTGGGGGGCGGCCTTGGGGGATCGACGGAAAGCGGATTCGGATGAGCCAGAAGAAAGCTGCGAGCCTGAGCCGTCGCGAGCGGGAGATGATGGACATCATCTACGAGGCGGGGCGTGCCACCGCCGCCGAGGTGCGCGACGCGATGGCATCGCCGCCGAGTTACTCCGCGGTGCGGGCGACGCTCCGCGTGCTCGAAGAGAAGGGCCACCTGCGTCATCGCCAGGACGGTCCGCGCTACGTCTTCAGTCCGACGGTGCCCCGGGACAAGGCGCGTCAGTCGGCACTCAAGCACGTGATCCAGACTTTCTTCGACGGCTCGACGCACGGCGCGGTGGCGGCGCTCCTCGACATGCACTCTTCGAAGCTGTCGAAGGAGGAGCTCGAGCGCCTTTCTGCCATGATCGAGGAGGCGAAGCGGGAGGGACGTTGAGGTGCACGGCTTCTTGGCCACGATCCTGAACGAAGCCGCCGCCGAGGGCTGCCTCGGCTGGCTCGCCGAGAACTCCATCAAAACCTCGGTGGTGCTCCTTGCCGTCGTCGCTGCGGTCCTGTGCCTGCGCGCCGCGGCTCCGCGCGCGCGCTACCAGCTCCTGTCGCTGGCGTTCATCGGCGTCTTCGCGATTCCGCTCCTCTCGCACGTCTTGCCGACCTGGACGCTTCCCGCGTTGACGAAGGCACCCGAGGCGAAGCCGCCGCCGCCTCCCATCGCGTCCGTCGACCTCGACGTGCTCCGCGCCGAAGAACCCGCGGCGCGAGGGGACGGGCCGGCGAGCTTCTTCACCCTCGCGGAGTGGGACGAAGCCGCCATGCTCGGGCTGCCGTTACCGAAGCCCGGCAGCACGTTCGGGGAGTCGATCCACGCCGCGGAAGCGCCGACGGCGGCGGCCGGCATCTCCTGGCCCGTGGTGCTCGTCTCCGTCTGGGCCTTCGGCATCGCCATCGTCATGGGTTGGCTCGGAATCGGGCTGTGGCGCGTCCGCTCGCTGACGCGCCGCGGGAGGCCCCTCGACCACGGCACCTGGCCGAGCCTCATCGCCCAGGCTCGCGAGCGTGTCGGCGTGACGCGACCGATCCGGTTGCTCGTGAGCTCCGCGGTGACGACACCGATGACGTGGGGGGCGCGCCGACCGGTGGTGCTGTTGCCGGCGGCGGCGGAACACTGGTGCGAAGAGCGTCGCAAGCTCGTCATCTTTCACGAGCTCGTGCACGTGAAGCGTCTCGACTGGGTCGTCCACACGCTCGTCCTCTTCACCGCGGCGCTGCACTGGTTCAATCCCCTCGTCTGGCTCGCCGGCCGCGAGCTGGCGGTGGAGCGGGAGCGCGCCTGCGACGACGACGTCCTCGACCTCGGCACGAAGCCGTCGGTCTACGCGACGCATCTCGTCGAGATCGCGCGCACGATGACTTCGTTGCGCTCGCTGCCGGCGCCCGCCCTCGCCATGGCGGCACGATCCCGACTCGAGCTGCGCCTCGAGACGATTCTGAGGAAGCCGGGGGCGCCGCCGGTGCGGGCGCGGTCGGTGACCATCACGCTGCTCCTCTGCGCCGTGATCGTCCTCGTCGGT
>JANQEJ010000290.1 GCA_028278425.1 Planctomycetota bacterium
GCGGCGTAGCCGCCGAGGGCTGCGTAGCCGACGGCGCAACCGCCGAACGCGAAGCCGCCGATGCCGCACCCCCCGGCGAGGGCGAGCCCCCCCACCGCCACGGCGGCGCCGAGGGACGCGATGCCGATGGAGACGACACCGAGGGAGACGACGCCCACCGCAACGTTGCCGCACGCGATGCCCCCCGATGCGATGGCACCGATGGCGAGCCAGCCACGGGCGCGACGAATCGGTCCGCCCGGTCGCGAGCGTCCGAGGGCGACGTGCACGAGCGGCATGCCGAGGAGCGTCGCCCGCGAACGGTACTCGAAACCCCCGGGGGACCGCGCCTGGTGCAGGGCCGAGAAGACGCGGCGCACCGGCCCCCCTTCGTCGGCGGCGGCGCGCGTGGAGCTGCCGTGGGCGAGCGCCTCGAGGTCGACGGCGAGCTCCATCGCCGATGCGTAACGGTCACCCGGCTCGCGGCTCATCGCCCGTCGCACCACCGCCTCGGCACCCCGCGAGCAGCGCGGCGCGCGCACTCGAACCGGCACCGGAGTCTGGGCGCGGATCGCGTCGAAGACCTCGAGCACGGTTTCACCCGTGAACGGCCGCTCCCCGGTCAGGCACTCGTAGAGGGTGACGCCGAGTGAGTAGACGTCGGAGCGCTGATCCACCGACGCCTGCGAGCGGGCCACCTGCTCCGGCGACATGTAGTACGGCGTGCCGATGGCCTCGCCGGTGGCGGTGAGCGCCGGGTCCCCTTCTTCGCGGGCGAGGCCGAAGTCGGCGATGACCGGACGACCGTCGCGGTGGAACAGGATGTTCGACGGCTTCAGGTCGCGGTGCACGATGCCGAGCTCGTGGGTCACGACGAGGGCCCGCGCCACGGCGCTGAGAGCGCCGGAGACGATGTGCTCGTAGGAGATGCCCGGCACCGGCTCGAGCCCGGCGGAGCGGCAGAAGTCTTCGGCGCGGGCGGTCGGGATGTCTTCGAGGGTGTCGAGCACTTGCGCGAGACTCGGCCCCTCGACGTACTCCATGGCGATGAAGCTGACACCCCGGTCCTCGCCGACGGAGTAGATCTGCAGGATGTTCGGGTGCTGGATCTTCGCCACCGCCATCGCCTCGCGACGGAAGCGGTCGACGTGCCGGGCATCGACGGAGAGTCCCGGGCGCAGAACTTTCAAGGCGACGCGCCGCTTCAGCTCCTCCTCCTCGGCGAGGTAGACGACCGCCATGCCGCCCTTGCCGAGGACGCGCTCTATGCGAAAACTGCCGAGACGACTGCCGGGCGCCAGAGACGCCGGGTCGATGGCCGGAGACGCGAGGCCGAGGTCGACGACGCGAAAGCACCGCTCCAGGGAGGCGCGCTGATCCTCCGGGACCTGCGCCAGCAGCGCGTCGCGATCGGGAGCCTCGCCGCGACCGACGCGGTCGGAGTACTCGGCGACGAGGCTGTCGAGCAGGTCTTGAATGTCCTTCGATTCCATGGCAACGAGACCTTCCATGAAGGTTCCAGACGGAAAGCCATCCTCGATTCGTCGCGGAAACTTGCAAGTTGCACGACGAGAACATCTTGGGAAACTACCCAGAGCCGACCTGAAGAAGGATCACCATGGACGCAGGAGAACGTCTCACGGCACAGTCTCACTGGCTCGGCCTGCTGTTCCTGCACCTCGCCGGCCCGCGAGTCCGCGCCCGCGTCGAGATCGATGATCTCGTCCAGGAGGTCTTCCTGCGCGCCCTCTCGGAGAACGCGACGCTGCCTCCCGAAGCGGACGGTGAAGCCGCGCTCCGCCGCTATCTCACCACGGTCGCCCGCTCCTGCGTCTTCGATGTCATCCGCGCGCTCCGGTCGCGCAAACGCAACGCGCCGGAAGTTCCGCTGGTGCGATCCGACTGGAGCGTCGCCGGCGTCAGTGCCGGCGCCATAGCCGGGTCGGGTCCCGGTCCCATGACCCTCGCCGCCCGAAACGAGGAGGAGCGCTCCCTCATCGCCGCGTTCGCGAAGCTGAGCTCCGAGCACCGTCGCGTCATCGGCCTTCGCCAGCTCCAAGGCCTCACCGCGGAGGAGGCTGCACGCCGCATGGGTCGCTCCGCCGCCGCGGTTCACTCGCTCTACCGCCGCGCCCTCGACGCATGGGCACGGAAGACGTCCTAGGCGTCGTTTCCCGTTGATCCGCGAGCGTTTTCCGCCAAGAATGACCTCGCCGCACCCGCGCCCAGGACTCACTGCCGCATGCAGTCCGTGGGGTGGTCACGAGGACGAAGGGCTCGATTCTCAAGGATGTCGCACTTGCACCGGCGCCCGACGTCGGTCTTCTCGATTTGCGTCGCCACGACTCTCTGTACCGTTCCCGCGCTCGACCTCGCGGGCGACGACCTCCCCACCGATTCACTCGCTCGCCTGCGCGGCCACTTCACCGAGGCCGAGAACCAACTTCGCCACGGTCGTCCCACCGCGGCGGACCGGGTGTTGATGGCGGCGGCGTCGCTGCTCGGTGACGATCCCCGCCACACTGCACGCTACCTGCTCTTGCGTGGGCACGTGCACCGACATTATGCGAACCGTCTCCCCTACCAGCTGAAGAAGGCGGCGGAGCTCTTCGAGGATGCCCTCGAGCACACCAAGGGCGACGCGCTCCTCGAAGCGCGCATCCAGGTGTCGCGCGCCATGCTCAGTCTCGACGAAGCGCGTCGAACTCAGGACTCCGCGGCCCGCTACCGCGAGCTGGAGCGGGCCACGCGACTCGCGCGGGAGGCGTTGGCAGCGGCTCGGACCACCGGTAGCTCCGCGGAGCTCGCGCGTGTCGAGGCCCGCTGGTGCGAGGTCGCCTTCGAACGCGGCTGGCGTACCGCGGCCCGGGAGTCGGCGCTTCGCGCCATCACTCACGCCGACGCCGATGTCGTCTGGCGCGGGGAGCGCGTTCTCGGCCGCTGCCACGAAGCGGAAGGTGACCTCGCCGACGCACGGGAGCACTACCGGCGCGCGTTGAACATCCTCGAAGAGCTCCGGCGCGAGATCCACGACGCGGGGACGCAGGACTCCCACACGACCGCGAGCCTTCGCGGCGAACCGAACGGCGACGCCGGCTTCGTGGCGGAGCGCATGGCGGCCTACGACGACGGGATTCACGCGGCGGCGCGGGCGTCGGACTGGTCCGCCGCGCTCCTCTGGGTGGAACGGGCCCGAGCTCGCTTCGGCCCCGAGACACCGACGGCGGATGACATTGCGGATCTCCCGGGACGCCTCGCCGACGGCGAGACGCTGCTCGTTCAGTACGACAGCGGTCGCGGGCTCCTGAGCTGGGTGATCTCCCGCAGCGGCATCGCCGGTCACATGATCGCCCTCGAGGCGGGCGGGTTGCGGGAAGCCATCGACGAGTTGCGCCGGGAGCGCGGGCGCGCCATCGAGACGAGTGAGAAGCTCAGCAGCCGGTTGCTCTCCCCCTGGGTGCGGGAGCGGATCTCGCCGCGGGTGTTCCTCGCCCCGTTCGGTTTCCTGCGCCACGTCCCCTACGACGGCCT
>JANQEJ010000275.1 GCA_028278425.1 Planctomycetota bacterium
CCGCGGGCGAGACGGCCGCGGCCGCGCCGAGCGCCGACGAGCGGGACACCGCCTCGGCGGAGGCGACGGCGCAACGGGAGAGCACGCGCGCCGTCGTGCCCGTCGCGAGCGAGGCCGCGACGAGCGGTAACCGGGACGCGGGACGCGTCGTCCTCCCGCACGGCGCGCCGGCCGACGACACGCTCGAGGTGATCGCGCTGCACGACGCGAAGAACTACGACGCTTTCGTCGAGGGGGCGGCCGAGAAGCTCGCGCGCGCCGCGGTGGAAGCCGACGGCGCCTTCCGCGTCGCGCTGCCGGCCGATGCCGAGCGGGCGCACCTCATGGTGCGGGGTCGCTACCTCTACACGCGTGTCTCCACCGAGGTCGAGCCCGGAGCCGAGGACGTGCGCCTCGAGCCCCAGGTCGGGACCTGGCTTCGCGTTGACGTCGAGAGCGCGGATGCGGCGTCCCTCCGCTTCCGTGCGGCGAACCGCGGCCAGACCTACACCGAGAACATGCACCGCGAGCTCTTCGACGTCCGCCTCCCGGTCGCGAACGGCGAAGCGGAGGTCCGCGCGGTTCCCCCCGGCTACGAGTACGAGCTCGTCGTCCTGCCGCGCGCGCTCGCGGCCGACTACCGGATCCTCGACGGCTTCGAGCCCGGCGCGGAGAAGCACGTCCGCGTCACCCCGCGGCCGGGCGGCACCGTGCGCGGCGTGGTCGTCGACGGAGGCGGCCTGCCCGTCGCCGGCGCCGCGGTCGAGGCCGTGCTCTTCGGCGTCCGCTACGGGGTCTCGGGGTTCGTGCTGCGCGCGACGTCGTCCGACGACGAGGGCGAGTTCGAGCTCGAAGGGCTGCCCGCGAGCTTCTCCCTGAAGGCGAAGCGCGACGGTTACATCGACAACAAGCTGGTCGACGTCGAGGTGCCCGCCGCGGGCCTCGTCGACGGCGTCCGGCTCGAGCTCGACGCCGGACAGTCCATCGCCGGCGTGATCCGCTGGGCCGACGGGACTCCCGCCGCCGGCGTCGCGGTCGGCGCGCGCTTCGACGAGTCGCACGCCTTCGGGCCGGGCGCGTTCAACGGGCTGCGCGGCGCCGAGGGGAGCGCTCGCACCGACGCGGAAGGCCGCTTCCGCGTCACCGGGCTCGGCGCGGGGCCGTTCATCGTCGCGGTCAGCGAACAGCGCGACGCCGAGGCGACCGGCGAGCCGGTTTCGTTCACGGCGCGCGCCGACGGCGTCGCGCCGGGTACCGAAGGGCTCGAGCTCGTGCTGCGGCCGCCGCTCTCGCTGCGCGGAGTCGTCACGACGGACGCCGGAGCGCCCGTCGAAGACTTCCGCGTGCGCGCGCGCCGCCTCGTCGAGGGAGCGGTCGGGACCACCGTGACGCGCGCCGTCGAGACGACCTTCAACTCGCCGAGCGGAGCCTTCGAGCTCACGGACCTGACCGGCGGGCGCTGGCGCGTCGAGGTCTGGGCCGAGGGCTACGTCCTCGACGACCCGCTCGACGTCGACGTGCCCGTCGCGGCGGCGGAGCCGATCGGCTTCGCGCTGGCCCGCGCGGCCACCGTCGGCGGCATCGTCGTCGGTCCCGACGGCGACCCGGTCGCCGGCGCGCGCGTCGCGGTCGACACGGGCCAGTCCGCGCTCCAGATCGAGGTCTCCGGCCTCGCGCCGCCGGAGACGCGCGCCGACGAGACGGGCGCGTTCCGCTTCGCTGGGCTTCCGCCCGGCGAGGTGAGCCTAGTCGCCTCCGCGGAGGGCTTCGCGCGCGGCGTCGCGCGGGTCTTCGAGCTCGAAGCGGGCGAGGCCGTCGACGACGCGGTGCTCGCGCTGCGGCTCGGCGGAACGCTCGAGGGCATGGTCTACGACGCGGACGGCAACCCGACCGCCGGGCGCATCGTCAACGTGTTCCAGTGGGGCCTCGGCAACTTCGACGCGCTCAGCACGTCGTCGGCCGCCGACGGGAGTTTCCGCTTCGAGAACGTCGAGCCCGGCGACTGGAACGTGATGTCGATGTCGTCCGAGGCCGACTACAGCACCGACGCTCCCGGCGCGAACATGAACCAGATGATGGGCGCGATGGAGTTCGATTCCGCGGAGATCCGCGAGGGCGAGACGACCTACGTCGTCTTCGGCGTCGCTCCCACCGATCCGGTGCGCGTCCACGGCGAAGTCCTCTTGGGCGACGAGCCCTACGCGGGTGCCGTGATCAGCTTCCACCCCGAGGGCAAGGGCCTCTTCCAGGCGCGCGCGACCGCGAGCGTCGATTCCGACGGCCGCTACGAGGCCGAGCTCGACGGCCCGGGCGGCTTCGTCGTGACCGTGCAGACGCTCTCGGGCAAGCCGGGACACCAGAACACGATCGAGTTCGCGCGCGAGGTTCCCGAGGTCGAGGAGCACCGCCTCGACTTCCGCGTGCCGACCGGCCGCATCTCGGGGCGCGTGCTCGGCCCCGACGGCGAGCCGGCGGCGGGCGCACGCATCACGCTGCTCCCCGACGCGGAGCTGCGGACGGACCGACTCTTCGGCGGCCACTACGCGGAGCTGCAGACCGACGCGAGCGGCGCGTACGACGTTCCCGCGCTCTCCGCCGGCAGCTACGTCGTCGCCGCCGGCGGCGCGACCTTCTTCGACGCACAGTCGCCGGCCCGGTTCGCCCGGGTGCTTCGCGACGGCGTGCGCCTCGGCGACGGCGAGTGGCGCAAGGACGTCGACTTCCGCCTGCCCGCGCCGTGCTCGCTCAACGTGCTGGTGCGCGACGCCGACGGTTCTCCCGCCGCGAACGCCGCGGTCTTCGTGCGCGACGACGCGGGGCGGCTGGTCGAGCCGCTCTCGGTCGCGACGACCGACGCCGCCGGACGGGCGACCTACACCGGCCTCGCGCCGGGACGTTACACGGTCTCCGCGCGGACGACGTCGAGCGCGAGCCGCTCGAGCGCGCCCGTCGCGGTGGGCTCGGACGACGCGGGCGTCGAGCTCGACCTCGAGCCGGGGACGTTCCTCGTCGTCCGCGTCCTGGGTCCCGGGCGCGAGCCCGTTCCCGCCCGCTTGACCATCACCGACGAAGACGGCCACCGCCTCGAGCGCATGTTCGGCATCCACGACATGCAGGCCCTGATGGCCGAGGGCGGTTTCACGCCCACCGGCCACCGCGTCGGGCCGCTCCCGCCGGGGCGCGTCCGCCTCGAGGCGCGGACGGACGCCGGCTGGAAGGCCGCGAAGACCGTGAGCCTCGACGGCGGCCGTCCCGAGCGCAAGGTGACGCTGCGGCTTCGCTGAGGCCTCGCCGAGGGGTATCCCGAGAGACGTCCGCGCTTCCTTTTCGTTTAACATGGAGCCGCCGGTCTCCCCGCCGACGTCGTCCCCCAATCGAGGAAGGGAACCATGCGCTCCTACGCCCTGTCCGGTCTCTCCCTGCTCGCCTTCGCCGCCCCCGCCGCAGCCCAGGAGGCCCGGGCGGCCTTCGACAGCCCGGTCGTCGCGCTCGACGTGTTCAGCCGGTTCGAGAACCTGCTCCACCTCGACGCGGACGGCGACGTCGACGCCTTCGCGGTGTACTGGGGCAACACCGACTACGACGTCATCCGCGTCCACGGGTGGTCGAACGACGGGAGCGGCGGCTTCACCTCCGCGTGGCCCGAGATGACGGCCGTGGCGCCCGGGGCGCCGCTGCCGGTCCACTCGGACGTCGGCGACCTGAACGGCGACGGCGCGGACGACTTCGTCTTCACGATCGGGGCGCAGGTCTACGCCTACCGCACGAACGCGATCGGCGTGAAGCCGGGCGTCTTCGCGGCGTTCCAGCTCTTCGGAGAGCCCGACATCGGCGGCGTGGTGCTCACCGACCTCAGCGGCGGGCCGGAGCCGGAGATGGTCCTCATCACCGACGACCTCTACGTGTATCCGAACACCGGCGCGGGCTTCGGCGCGCCGACGATCCTGCCGCTCGGCCTGGACTCGAAGGCGCTCTTCGCCGGCGACGCCAACGGCGACGCGGAGACCGACTTCTTCGTCGAGTACGGCGGCGCGATCCAGATCATCCCGGTGGTCGGGGGCGTGCCGTCGGTCGGCGCCGCGCTCGCGCACGGGATCACCGATCCGATGCCCACGATGGGCGACGTCGACGGCGACGGCGACGAGGACATCGTCGTCTTCGGGATGAACGGCTACGTCGTCGCGCGGCGTGTCGACGACACGACCTTCGTCCTGGAACCACTCGCCACCGGTGGCCCCGCCACCGGGCTCGCCGACGTCGACGGCGATGGCGACCCCGACGGCGTGTGCTGCGGCGGAGGCGGCGGCGGCGGCGCCCCGACCGCCTACAACGTCGACGCCTCCTTCTTCGAGATCGCGCTCAACGACGGCACGGGCAACTTCGCCGACGCCTTCGCGATTCCCGGCCTCGGCGCGGAGAAGCTCGCCGGCGCCGAGGACATGGACGGGGATGGCGACGTCGACCTGGTCGGCGGCCGCTGCGTCTACTTCAACCGCGGCGCGATCGTCGAGCCGCCGGTGCTCGAGGTCGCGCAGCCCACGGGCTACGACCACGGCGTCAACGAGAACGCGATCGCCGACGCCGACGACGACGGCGACCTCGACCTCCAGGTGGGGATCGCCGGGATGCACGCCAACGCGGCCGACGGCTCGACGACGATCACCAGCAACCTGCTGCTCTACACGCTCGCGCCGAACGAATCCGTCGGCAGCCCGGGCTTCCAGGGCGACTGGGACGGCGACGGCGACCAGGACCTCATCGTGAGCTACTCGCTTGACGGGACCTTCGTCGAGATGTGGCTCCTCGCCAACAACGGCAGCGGCCGCTTCAACGTGGTCGGACCGGCCGCCGCCCCCGGGGTCAACTTCAACCTGCAGACCGGCACCTTCGAGCAGGATCGGTCGGAGTACGCCGTCACCGGCGACGTCGACGCGGACGGCGACGTCGACCTCGTCACCCGACGCTCGATGTCCGGACCGAAGTCGCAGATCTGGCTCAACGACGGCGACGGCTTCTTCACCGCCGGCGCGGAGATCCTGAACTGGAACGTGGAGGCGATCGCCGACCTGACGGGCGACAACGTGCCCGACTTCGTCACGTTCGCGCTCGCGATGACCGTGTTCCACGGCAACGGCGACGGGACGTACACCGGGCCGGTCTCGCTCCCGGGAACCACGACCATGACCCCCGGCCGCGACCGGCCCGTCGTCGAGGACATGGACGGCGACGGCGACGTCGACCTCGTGTCGATCCACTCGTTCAGCGGGCTCGGCGGCGTGCACTGGAACGACGGCTCGGGGAACTTCACCTGGGAGCCGTGGGGCAACGAGCTCCTCGTCGTGGACCAGTACGAGGGCTTCAGCGTGCCGCGCCGCGTCTTCGCGCTCGAGCTGAACGGCGACGGCAAGAAGGACCTGGTCGTCTACCCCTCGAAGAACTTCTCGCAGCAGACCGCGGGGAACCTGGACCAGCACCGCTCCGCGTGGGTCGTGCTCCGCGCGGGCGACGGCATGGGCTGGGAGGATCCCATCCGCCAGATCATGGACGTCAGCGCCCTCGCTGACATGGACGGCGACGGCGACCTCGACCTCGTCGGCGACCAGGTCGTCCGCAACACCGAGTGGCACGGCGCCGGCGACGGGCGGACCCTCCAGTACGGGACCGGGCTCGCCGGATCGTGGGGGATCGAGCCCATCCTCGGCGGCAAGGGCCCCTTCCGCGGCGGCAATCCCGCGGAGCTGCGCCTGCGCGCGGCGCTCGGCGGCACCTTCTCGTGGCTCGCCTTCTCCGCCGGGCCCGGCGAGACCCCGGGGTTCCCGGTCGCGAGCACGACGACCTGGATCGACCTCACCACGCCGACGGTGATCCTCTTCCCGACGATCGGGGGCGGACCGGCCGAGGGTTGGTGGACGGTCCCCTACGTGGTCCCGGCGGTGATCGGCGGGCTCTCGTTCTACCACCAGGCGTTCACGTTCGACGCGGGAGCGCCGGAGTCGGTCGCCGCGTCGAAGGGGTTCCGGATCGACTACGGGTACTGAGCGACCCGGTCGCGCCGGGGAAACCCGAGCCGGGCTCCCCGGCGCGGACTTACGACCACCCGCGTGCCGACAGCTCGAGCGTCGCGTCGATCCCCGGGCGTCCCGTCGAGCGAATGGGGATCAGGAACTTCAGGCCGTCGGCGTCGGACTCCACCCGCTCCGCCACGCGCGGCGTGGGATTGCTCGCCGTGACGTTGAAGCCGTACTTGACCTTCCACGGCTCGTCCTGCGCGGAAGGCGGGAAGGCGGCCACGATGAGCGTCTTGCGGAAGAGGTCCGAACCCTCGATGTGCAGGTCGCGGCGCCATTTGCGGTTGATCTCGTACTCCGGCACCTTCACGGCGAGGTCGATGGCGAACACGAGGGACCCCTTGCCCTTGACCGAGCGATTGCGCGCCGCCAAATAGATCGAGAAGAGACGGGGATGCCGACCCGCCTGCAGCTCGTCGTAGCTGCGGAAGATCGCCGAGTTCTCGTTGACGAGCCGCCGGTGCAGGTCGTAGCGAGCCCCGCGCGGCCGGACGACGGTCTCGAAGTGGTAGGAGGCGCGGACCTCCTTCTCCTCCTTGCGCGCCTTCTCGACGCGGGTCGGTAGGGTGAGAGCGCGGATCACGAGCTTGCCGTCCACGCGCACGTCTCCGAACAGGAAGCGCGTCAGGTTCTGGTAGCCCTCCTCGGAGTTCACGATGCCGTAGTGGCCGCTGTGGCTGCGGTACACGAAGGCGCGCGGCGTACCGCGGACGGCCGCGTTGTCGATCCGCACGAGGCCGTCGCTGACCGGACCGACGACGCGGCTCGACCAGCCCGACGCGACCGTGTAGTCCTTGGCGTTCGTTCCGACGAGGGAGAAGAAGCGGTCGGGATCGAACTTCCCGTCGAGCGAGTCGGCGCGCTCCCCGCCGCCGCCGATCTTCATGTACTCCCGCATGTGCTTGCGGTTGAAGTTGTTCTGGTTGTTGCGCGTGAAGAAGCCGGGCAGGTTGCCGATGACCTTCAGGTCGATCCCGTTGTGCGGAGTCGCATAGGTGAAGACCTTGTCGACGCACGCGCGGTTCGCGGCGGGCCCGAGATCCTCGTTCTGGAGGAACGTGCGGCAGATCAGGCCCCCCATCGAGTGGGCGACCAGGAACACCTTGAAGTCCTCGTCCGTGGCCTCTCCGCTCATCACCACCTGCCCGCGCACGCGCTCGATCAGCGCGTGCAGGCCCTCGGCGTACACCTCGATGTCGGGACGCTCCCCGGTTCCGAGGTCCTCGGACACCTGGTCGTAGTAACGGTAGATGACGACGCTCCTGCGCCGCATCGGCCGATCCTCCGTGATCACGTCTCCGTGGGAGTAGACGTCTTCGTAGCCGAAGTCCTTCATCAGCCGGACGAGAGGTGACTCGAACACGTGGCGAACGATGTCCCCGTTCCACCGCTGCCGCACCTTCGTGGCTCCCAGGTTGAAGCCCATGTACGGCGTCGCCACCGTCTCCTCGACTTCGGAT
>JANQEJ010000039.1 GCA_028278425.1 Planctomycetota bacterium
GCGCGAGCCCGCGGAAAAGTGGCCCGTCCTCGGGCCGCTTTGACGCGTAAGGACGCGCGCGAAGCGAGCATGTCCGTCAGCCGCCGCAGGCGGCGGTCATCGGCTTTTCCTTGGTGACGTCCCGCGGAGGGAGCGAAGCGAGCGGAGTGGGACATCCTCGGTGTGGGAACCTCACGAGGTGGAGGCAGACCGTCCGCTCCCATCGGTCGGACGGTGAGACTCCACTGGGTTGCGGCAACCGGCCGTGGTCCTTCTTCGCATGACGCACACTTCGGCGCCGCAGGCGCCGAGGTAGGCGGATCGGGCTTCGGCCTCGCGGGATGGTCGCATTCGTTGCACGTGGGCTTCTCCGGGCTGGTTCATGTGTATGGCCGCCACCTGCAACCCGGTGCGGACGTGACGAGCCGGGATGGAGGTGGCCGGCCAAGCACATGGACCGTTCCGGCACCATGACGCTGTAAGCGATGAGCGGTTCCGGCGCGGCCGAAGCGCGAAACGACTACCCCGGCGCCTTCGGCGCCGAGGTGTGCGTCAGGCGAAGAAGGCAACGGGGACTTGCCGTCACCCAATACCGCCTCACCCGCCGACCGATGGGAGCGAACGGTTTGCCTCCACCTCGTGAGGTTCCCACACCGAGGATGTCCCACTCCGCTCGCTTGCGCTCGCTCCGCGGGACGTCACCAAGGAAGAACCGATGACCGCCGCCTACGGCGGCTGACGGACATGCTCGCCTTCGGCTTCGCGTCCTCACGCGTCAAAGCGGCCCGAGGACGGACCACTTTTCCGCGGGCTCGCGCAGTGGCGCTCGCGGTGCGGCGCTGAGGGAAGCATCGAAGCCGGCAAGCTCCCCCGCACCTCCGTCCCGAACGGAGTCGAGCGCCGCCCCTTCCACCTGGTCGACCTCGACGAGATCGTCACCGACCGCACCGCAGCGGTTCGGCGAGACACTCGCTCCATCCACACCTCAGTCCGACGTCCACGCCGCCGCGATGACGGCGCGCACCTCGGGTGTGTCCAGCTTGAAGTCGCGCGCGCGCGATTCGCCGACGAACCACTTCCACAGGAAGCAGCCGCGCAGCCAGGCGCGTTCGCGGGTGAGCACGTTGAGCCCGGTAGCGAGACACAACCGCTGGAGCTCGCCGGCGCGCGCGGCGTCCGGACCGCCGGTGACGTCCGCGCGCCACGGCTCGCGCGCCGCGAAGAGCGACGAGCTGTAACCCATCTCGGTGAACACCACCGGCTTCCCCGTCCGCGCGTGGAGCCGGCGGAGCCGAGCCAGCACCCGCTTCCACCCCGCGACCAGGTCCGCCTCGCGCGGGGACTCCGCGTCGCTCAGCGGGAAGTAGGCCTGCACGCCGATCGCGTCGAGCGCGTCCCAGAACGGCACGCGCTCCACATCGCTCCAGTTGGCGGCGTAGGTCAGCGGCCCGTCGAAGACCTCGCGGATCGCCGCGATGATCGCGCGCCACTCGGCCTCGTGCTCGAGGAGGCGGTCGAGCTCCGTCCCCACGACGAAGGCGTCCGCGTCGCGCGAGGCGCGCGCGACGGCGACGATCCACGCTCGGTAGTCGGCGAAGAAGCGCGCGCGCTCTTCCGGCGCCTCGAAGTCGATCGCGCCGCGCCACGAGAAGCCGCTCCCCCAGTATCCGAGGTGCGGCTTGATCAGGATCGCCATCCCGCGCCGGCGGGCCTCGCGGATCGGGCCGGCGATCCACTCCGGCGGTTCGTCCGGATCGATCTCCGGGCGCTCGCTGACCGCGCCGGTGTTCTTGATCCAGCCATAGGGGTGGATCGCCACCCAGTTCGCGCCGAGGTCGGAGAGCTCGTCGAGCTCGCCCGCGAACCCCCGCGTCCCCCACTCGCCGCCCCAGGTCTGACACGAGATCGTCACGCCGCGCACCCAAGTGTGGTCCTCCGCGGGCGTTCCGGCGGGGATCAGGAGGGGCAGCAGGAGGAGCGGAAGGGCGCGCACGATTCGGGTGGGATATGCTTGGGACCGCGGCCGGTCCCCCGGCCGTCCCCATTGTCCCATGGCCTTCTGGCAACAGCTCGATGATGCTCCCAAACCGGGCGACGAGGACTACTCCCTCCTCCACTCGGTGGGCGATTCGCTCTCGAACGTCCAGTTTTGGGTCAAGGTCGGCGTTCTGATCGCGCTCTCCCCGTTCTGGTGGCCCGTCCTGAAGGCGATGTACCAGGAGGTCCAGGCGACGCTGCGCAAGGAGGGAGGCCTCTTCGGCAAGAAGCCGACGCCGCGCGAGCTCAAGGAGATGGAGGACAAGCACGGGATCTACGAGAGCCCGCTCATCAGCATCCCGCGGCACCGCCCGGGCGAGCGGAGCGTCCCGATGCGCAGCCCGGGGCGGCGCGGCTCGGCGGGAGGCGCGGCGGCCGGCGGCGAAGGGGGCCGCGCCCGGCGCGGCGGCGGTCCGGTGCGCTCGGGACGCCCGCGCGGCTTCTGACCGGCGCTCCGCGGGCTTGAGAGCGCCGCGGCGGTTGTTAGCTTCTGCCGGCTGATGCCGGTCCCCACGCCGTTCCATCCCCGCACGTCCGCGCTCTGCACGAGCCTCTTCTACAAGGAATGGGCGGGCTGCTACGCGGTGCGCAGCTTCGACACCTGCCACGAGCGCGAGTACTACGCGGTGCGGCACGCGGCCGGACTCCTCGACGTCACGCCGCTCTACAAGTACGACGTGCGCGGCCCGGACGCGGGGCGGCTCTTGTCCAGGGTCTGCGTCCGCGGGTTCACGAAGCAGAAGCTCGGAGTGGTCAGCTACGTCTGCTGGTGCGACGACGACGGGCACGTGCTCGACGACGGCACGGTGACGCACCTGGACGACGAGCACTACCGCATGACGACGGCGGACCCGAGCCTCTACTGGCTCAACCGCCACGCGCGCGGGCTGGACGTCGAGGTGACCGACGTCAGCCGGACGATCGCCGCCGTCGCGCTCCAGGGTCCGAAGGCGCGCGCGGTCGCGAGCGAGCTCGTTCCGAGCGGGCTCGACGAGCTGCGCTTCTTCCGCGCGCTGCGGACGGAGTGGGAGGGCCGCGAGCTCCTGGTCACCCGCACCGGCTACACCGGCGACCTCGGCTACGAGCTCTGGGTCGCGAACGAGGACGCGCTCCCGCTGTGGGACGCGCTGATCGAAGCGGGCCGGCCGCACGGCCTGATGCCGATGGGGCTCGACGCGCTGGACGTCGTGCGCGTCGAAGCGGGCTTCCTGCTGAAGGACGTCGACTACTTCTCCGCCAAGCACGCGCTGATCCCGCCGCACCGCTCGACGCCGTTCGAGCTCGGCTTCGCGTGGATGGTGAAGCTCGACCGCGCGCCCTTCGTCGGGCAGGCGGCGCTGAAACGCGCGCAGGAGAACGGTCACGAACGCGCGCTGGTCGGCCTCGAGATCGACTGGGAGCGGTTCGAGGAGATCTACTACTCGTTCGGCCTGCCGCCCGACCTGCCGACCGCGACCTGCCGCGAGGGCGTGCCGGTCTACGCGCACGGCCGCTTCGTCGGGCAGGCGACGAGCCGCACGTGGTCGCCGACGTGCAAGCGCTACATCGCGCTCGCCACCGTGGAGGCGGAGCACGCGGAGATCGGCAGCGAGCTCGAGATCGAGGTCACCGTCGAATACAACCGCACGCCCTGCCGCGCGACCGTGGTCGAGAAGCCCTTCTTCGACCCCGAGCGCAAGAAGTCCTGCCCGGGGGTCACGGCCTGATGGCGGAGACCTGGGACGCGATCGTCGTCGGCGGCGGGCACAACGGGCTGACCTGCGCCGCCTACCTCGCCAAGGCGGGGAAGAAGGTGCTCGTGCTCGAGCGCCGGCACGTCCTCGGCGGCGCGGCGGTGAGCGAGGAGGTCTTCCCCGGCTTCACCTTCTCGGTCTGCTCGTACGTCGTCAGCCTCCTGCGCCCGTGGATCATCCGCGACCTCGAGCTGTCGCGCTTCGGGCTCGAGATGATCCCGCTCGAGTGTTCCTTCTCGCCGCTGCCCGACGGCGATTCGCTCTGCCGCTGGTCGGACCCCGAGCGCACGCGCACCGAGATCTCGCGCTTCAGCCGTCGCGACGCCGAGCTCTATCCGGAGTTCGGGCTCGCGATGATGCAGATGGCGCGCTTCGCGAAGCCGGTGATCGACGCGCCCGCGCCCGACCCGGCGTCGCTCAACCCGCGCGAGCTGATCGAGCTCCTGAAGCTCGGCCGCCACTTCCAGGACGCCGAGCGCGACGACCTCGCCGTGCGGCTCAAGCTCTTCACGATGTCGGCCGCCGACTACCTCGACGAGTGGTTCGAGTCCGACGTCCTGAAGGCCCCGATGTCGGTCAGCGGCATCATCGGCACGTTCCAGGGCGTGCGCTCGCCGGGCACGGCCTACGTGATGCTCCACCACTACATGGGCGAGATCGACGGCGCCTTCCGCTCGTGGGGCTTCGCAAAGGGCGGCACCGGCGGCGTGTCCAACGCCATCGCCGCGTCGGCGCGGCACTTCGGCGCCGAGATCCGCACGAACGCCGCGGTCGAGCGCGTGCTCTGCTCCGGCGGAACGGCGCGCGGCGTCGTGCTGGCGAACGGCGACGAGCTCGCCGCGCGCGAGGTGGTGTCGGGCTGCGACCCGCGGCTGACCTTCCTCGGGCTCGTCGGGCGCGAAGAGCTTCCCGACGACTTCGCGACGCAGATCGAGCGCTTCAAGTTCCGCGGCAGCTCGGGCAAGGTCAACATCGCCCTCGACCGGCTGCCGCCGTTCCCCGGGCGCGAGGGCGACCTGCACCTGCGCGGCGACATCGCGGTGGCGCCGGGGGTCGAGTATCTGGAACGCGCCTTCGACGACGCGAAGTACGGCGACTTCTCGCGGCGGCCCTACATCAACATCGTGCTCCCCTCGATCGTCGACCCGAGCGTGGCGCCGCCCGGCAAGCACGTCATGTCGTGCTTCGTGCAGTACGCGCCGTACGACATCAAGGAAGGCCCGGAGCGCTGGCCCGAGCGGCGCGAGGCCTTCGGCGACGCGGTCTGCGACACGATCGAGGAGCTCGCGCCGGGCTTCAAGGACTCGATCCTGCACCGCCAGGTGCTCTCGCCCTGGGACCTCGAGCGGGAGTACGGCCTGACCGAGGGCAACATCTTCCACGGCGAGCTCTCGCTCGAGCAGCTCGCCTTCCTGCGGCCGGCCGCGGGCTGGGCGCGCTACCGCACGCCGGTGAAGCACCTCTGGCTCTGCGGCTCGGGCGCGCACCCCGGCGGCGGGATCATGGGCTCGCCCGGCGCGCTCTGCGCGAAGACGATGCTGAACGGGGGCGGCCTCTAGGTGGCGGACGCGATCGTCGTTGGCGGCGGCCTCGAAGGCCTGACCGCGGCCGCGTTCCTCGCGAAGGCGGGCCGTCGCGTCTGCGTGCTCGAGGCGAGCGAGACGCTCGGCGGAGTGCACGCAGGCTCCGAGATCGCGCCGGGCTTTCGGGCGCCGGGGGTGGCGCACGACGTCGCCGGCGCGCGGCGCGAAGTCCTCGCACCGCTCGGGCTGGACGTCGCGTGGCGCGATCCGGCCCCGCTCCTCGTCGCGGACGGCGACGAAGGCCTCTGGATCCACCGCGACGTTGCGCGCACGCAAGCCGGTCTCTCCTCGGCGGACGCCGACGCATACGGCCGCTGGCGCGCGACGATCGAGCGCTGGGCGCCGATCGTGCGCCGCGTGCTCGACGAACGCCCGCCCGAGATCGCGACGCCGTCCATCGCCGAGCTCTGGGACCTCGCGCGCACGGGCCTCGCGCTGCGCAAGCTCGGCGAGCGCGACATGCTCGAGCTGATGCGCGTCGCGCCGATGGCCGCGCGCGACTGGATGGAGGAGCGCTTCGAGAGCCCGCGCCTCGCCGCCGGCCTGGTCGCGCCCGCGCTGCTCGCGACCACCGTCGGGCCGCGCGCCGCCGGCACGTGCGCGGCGATGCTCCTGCGCGAGAGCGCCGCGGGCCGGGAGCCCGAGGGCGGACCGGCGGCCCTCGTCGACGCGCTCGTCGCGCGGTGCAAGTCCGCGGGCGTCGAGCTTCGAACCGGCGCGGCGGTCGAGCGCATTCGACTCGAAGAAGGCCGCGCGACCGGCGTCCTCCTCGCCGGCGGCGAGACGGTGGACGCGAGCCTCGTCGTGTCCGCGCTCGACTTCGCCACGACGATGCTCGACAGGATCGACTCCGTCGCCCTGCCGCTCGAGCTCGAGCAGGCCGCCAAGGCGTGGAAGCGGCGCGGCGCAATCGCGGCCGTACGCCTCGCGCTCTCCGAACCGCCCGCCTTCGCCGCCGCCGGCGGCGAGCCGGTGGAGCGGGCGTGCACCGCGCGCGACCTGGTTCAGCTCGAGCGCGCGGCGGACGCGCTCAAGTACGGCGACCTCCCGGAGGACCCGTGGCTTGACGCGCGCGTCTTCCCGGCGGAGAAGGGCGCCGTGGTCTCGCTGCTGGTGCACGGCGTGCCCCGCGCGCTGCGCGGCGGTTGGGACGACGCCGCCCGCGAGCGCGTGGGCGACCGCGCGGTCGACGCCTTCGAGCGCGCGGCGCCCGGCACCGGGGCGAACCTGGTCGCGCGCGACGTCCTGACGCCGGTCGACGTCGAGGCACGCTTCGGCCTCGCCGGCGGGCATCTCTTCGGCGGCGAGCTGGGCCTCGACCAGCTCTGGTTCCAGCGGCCCTGCCTTCCGTGCGGTCGCTACGCGACGCCGATCGAGGGGCTCTGGCTCGCGGGTCCGAGCTCCCACCCGGGCGGCCCCTACCCCGGCGGCGCGGGCGCCCTGGCGGCCGCCGCGATCGGGTAACGCCCGCCGGTCAAGGCGCGCGGCGCGCGCGCCCGAAACATGGAGGGTGAAGGAGATCCTCGTGGTCCTCGCCCTCGGCATCACCTGGCCGCTCTGGTACCCGGTCGTGCGCGAGATCGTCCTCGACATCCTCGAGGCCGCCGACACCGGCGGCGCGCGCGGCGAGAGCTCGATGGTCGACGGTCGCTCCGGCCGCACGCCGCACCGCGGCGCGCGCAAGCGCTGGGTGAACCCCACCTGGGACAGCGGTCGCCGCGCTGTGACGCGCGGCGGCCCGAGGCGCACGGGCTACGCCCGCGAGGCGCGTCCGACGCTCGGGCGGATCAGCGGCTTTCGCGAACCCGGGACGTAGCTCCGGTCATTAGACCAGTGCTTACCCCCGCCGATGTCAGTTACGCCGCCCAGGCTCGTGTTGCCACAGCCACTGGCCTCTCAGCATGCGCAGGGCCTGTGAGTCGATAGCGATGCTCGCTGTCGGGTTCATCTCCTATCATGGGGAATGGGTGCGACAATGTCGGGAGAGAGCGGCAACGAACCTGCCTCGAACATCGTCTTCGTAAGTTCGACGTCGACCGACCTAGGCTCGTGTCGGACACTCGTCTGCAAAGCGCTGAGGGCTGCCGGACACGACGCACGGTTCCAGGATGACTTCGAACATGGTTATCAACCTCTCGAAGACTTCCTGAGAGACCGCATCGCGGCTTGCCATGCAGTCATCTGCTTGGTCGGCTTCGAGTTTGGCTCCAAGCCGGAAGGCCATGGCGAGCGCCGTTCCTACACGCAGATCGAATACGATGTCGCGGCTAGTACGCTGAGTCTGCCAGTTTTCGTGTTCTTTGCCTCCGAAGCCTTCATTCCTGACGAGCGTTCCGGGCAGGATGATTCGGCAGCAGCGCTACAAAGAGAGCATCGCTCGGCGCTGGCGCGCTCCCACGTTTGGCGCCAGTTCTCCTCTCGCGCGGAGTTGCGCAAGCAGATCGATGAGTTCGCCTGTCAGCTCCCAAGAATCCTCCCTTTGCAGCTCTTTGGGAACGCGCGTCATGAGCCACCCAGGGTTTTCACTGGGCGCGTAGCCGAACTGGAGCAGCTTGGCCAAGCCGTGCGCCGAAGGTCACCCTCTGTGATCGCTGTGATCGGTATGGCGGGTCAAGGCAAGTCCACCTTGCTGGACCGATGGCTCCGCCAGCAGCCTCGAAATAACTGGGTGCGTGGCGCCTGGTTCGATGCGTCGCGGCTAGGCTTCGACGGTTTCCTCGACGGCACTCTCTCCCGTTTCCTCGGCGACGCGTACGACAAGCGCGAGACGCCGGATCTGCTCACACGCACCGACGCCTTGCTCCAGGAGATGCGCGAGGAACCGACTGTCGTGGTCCTTGACGCCCTCGAGCGTTGGCTAGAAGGTTGGGCCGCCGGCGAAGACCAGCTGGCGCACGCCGACACCGTCATGATGCGAGCCGGGCGCCCACCCGAGCTGGATCTTTTCCTGCGTCAAGCGGCCACCCTAACCACCGGTTCCCACCTGATCGTCAGCTCGCGGGCATTGCCGGCTGCTCTCGACGATGTCTCATGCACGATCGTCCCGGTACGCGAAGAGGAAGGAATCGACGGGAACCTCGAAGGGCTTGACGAAACTGCCGCCGTCCGGCTATTGCGCGAGCACAAGATCCGGGGGGTGGACTCAGAGCTCGCAGCCGTAGCTGTTAGCTTTGGATGTCATCCGTTGGCTCTGACTGTGCTCGGTGGGCTCCTGAAGAAGAAGTATGGAGGGTGCCTCGAGTACGCCCCGAGAGTCGATCCGCTGGATCCGCTCCGTGCCCTCCGCGGTCTACTCGACGAGTCGGCGCGCCATCTCCCAGCTGGTGAACTGGGCCGACGCTTTCTCAGCGTAGCGGCACAGGCCATCGAGCATCCACCGCTCGCGGCCGTGGCAGCGGCGATGACTGAGGAAGGCGCGGACGAGGACGAACTTCGTGACCTCGCAGTCACGCTCGCCGACTGGCATCTTCTGATATGGGACGGAGCCCGCCAAATTGTGGCGATGCACGCCTTAGTGCAGAAACACTTCGGGGCATCGCTCGCGCAAGACGAGGTTCGGGCCATCAATCGAAGACTGATGGCCTGGTACGACGGCCTGGCACTGCCGTCTGCACCAACGTCCCTCCCGCAGATCGCGCCACGCCTGTTGGCTATCGAACACGCATTGCGCGCCGACGAGCCGCAATCGTGTGTGACTCTCGTATTTCGGCCGCTACGGGGGACGCATGGGCTGCCCGGCTGGGCCAGCCTATGGGGGCACCACACCGTTGCGATAGAACTCCTTGGACGTGTGGCACGGGCCATGGAAGGCGCTGAGTGCGCGGCCATCTTGGTGCCACGTGCGGCCCTGAGGCGCCAGCTCGGGCAGTTAGAACCGGCTCTCGAGGATCTCGATAGGGCGATTGAACTGCTTGACCCCGGTTCCCGGCTGGCGCTAACTCACGAACTCGTCAACCTCGCTGGCGCTCTCAATAACCGCGGGAACGTGCTGCGCCAACTCTCGCGGCCGGCTGAGGCGCTCCGCGATCTGGACCGGGCGCTGGAGGCCTTAGAGCTACTACCGAGCGCCGACCCGGAGCGCTTACTCCATACGCCGGGAACGAGGATGAACCGCGGCATCGCGCTGAGAGAGATGGGACGCCTCGGCGACGCGGAGATCGACTGCCGACGGGCCGTAGTGGAGTACAGGGAAAGAACGCTGGCGATCCAGTCACCTGTGCCTAGGGAACTCGCACGCGCATGCTTGAACCATGGAATCGTGCTCGCCGACCTTGAGCTTCATCCGGCCGCGTTGGACGCCTTTGCGGAGGCCATTGCCGTACTCGAGCGGCTGATCAGCGCTGGAAGAAGGGAATTCGTGCCGGACCTGGCGCGCGCACGCGTAGCTCGGGCCGGGAGCCTTACTGAGTCCGGTGATGGCTGTGCTGCGCTTGTGGAGCTTGAGTCGGCCCTCGAGAGCCTACATCCCTTTATCCAAAGCGGACGCGCCGACTTGGAAGCGTCGATGGCGCATGCCTACCTCGCGAGAAGCCAGGCACATTTGCTGCTGTGCGACTGGCCCGCCGCGCGTCAAGCCGCCGACAAAGCAGTAAGTGGCTTTGAAAGCATAATCGAAGCCGGTCGCGTGGACCTGGACACGTGGTTGGCACAGGCGCTCGCGAATCGCGCAGAGGCAACGCATGCCCTGGGCCATCGAGCGAAAGCGAAGGTCCACTTGGCGCGCAGCCTTGGCCTCTTCAAGAAACGCATTGCGCTCGGGGAACCGGAGACTCGCGTCATGTACCTCCGAAAGAGCTGCGCCGCGGCCGTTTACCTCGCGGCACATGAACCGCAGCACGCCCGATCGACCCTTGAGGGAGCTGTGGTACAGGTCGAGCAGGGCCTTGCGAACGGCGAAACCGTTGAAGCGCTCAGACTGGAAGCACGCCGAGCGGCTCGCGAGCTACAAGCCTCAACGTCGTTGAGTGATCTCCGTTTGCGCCTCGAGAAGTGCGGGGGACACCCATGAGCGCCATACACGGCCTCTCTGGATGCTCCCATTGCGCGAAGCCCTGGTTGCGTGACGTGGTAGTGCCCTTACAAGACTCGCAAGTCTCGCGGATCACAGCCGCCTCATGCGTGAGTAGCCAATATGTGTTCCACTAAGTCGAAGTCCGCGAGCTGGCGGGAAACTCGTTCTTGAACCACTGCGCTCACTACATGCAGAGAGAAGAGAATGGCAAAGAACAAGAAATCAAAGGAGCGGGCAAGTCTAGATTCCGACGAACTCGAACTTCGCGACGAACAAAAAACTGCCCGCGATTCGATGATGGTCGGGCGAGAGGTCACCGACCCTCATGACGTAGACGGTCCAAGTCACAGCCTCCCACCGGGCGCACAGACCGCACGACGACAGGTCGACGGAATCCTGAGTGAGGTGAATCGACTCGTCCAGACGGCGCGATTCGACGAGGCATTGCAGCGGCTCAACTCCATTTCCGATCTGGTATCAGACTCAGGCCTGAAGGCATGTCAGGAGCAAGTGCGGGTTGCGGAACAGGCTCACAAGCTACACATCGAGATGGCTTCAATCGTGGATCGCATGCAAAGGCAAGTCGAAGCCGGTGCGTTCGGCGAAGCACGCCGGGAACTGAAAGCACTCCCCGACTCGCATCCGGCGAGCGCCCGCATCCGAAGCGAATGCGCCGCCATGATCGACATGGCTGAATCGCGCAGCAAGGGGAAGAAGAAGCCTCGGCAATAGGAGACCCACATGGCCAATTCGAAGAAGCTGCCGACGGATCACCGGCCTGCCCCTCTACAAGAAGACCAGCACATGGCGCTGGGCCGGGGCTCGGAACCGGAACCAAATGACTTCTTGAGCTCAAGCTTGAAACGGAAGGAGTCGAGCGAACCTAAGAAGAGAACTCTCGGGTCTGGAGTGCTTCTCGCTGTCATTGTTGTGGTGGCTCTAGCATCCGGCCTCTTGTGGAAACTCTGGCAACTTGGACCTCGTGAGCTTTGGGAACGCCTAAGCCTCTCACAGTAAAGGCGCACCAGAAACTCGGGAGTTTGGC
>JANQEJ010000360.1 GCA_028278425.1 Planctomycetota bacterium
CGTCGTTCCGCAGCACGCGGACCGGCCCGTTGAGCTCGCCGATGACGCAGTCGACGTCCCCGTCGCCGTCCTGGTCGCCGAAGGCGGCGCTCCGGTCGCAGTGGCGGGCGGCGAGCCAGGAGGCCGGATCGTCGGAGGTCGCGCGCACGAAGCGGCCGCGCTCGCGCCCGAAGACCAGGACCTCCTGCGCGTGGCGCGAGCCGAGCTGGTCGGTGATCGCCTTCGGGTAGACGTGGCCGTTGAATACGACGAGATCCTCGTCGCCGTCGTGCTCGAGGTCGTAGAACATCGCCGCCCAGCCGAGGAACGGCCGGCTGAGCATGCCGAGCCCGTAAAGCGCCGTCCGGTCGACGAACTGCATGCCGCCGCGGTTCAAGTGCAGCGTGTTCGTGTCGCTCATGAAGTTCGTCGTGAAGAGGTCGGCCAGCCCGTTCCCGTCCACGTCGCCCACCGCGATGCCCATCGTGGCCTGGCTCTCGCCGTCGGCGTTGCAGGCGACGCCGCTCGCGAGCCCGACGTTCTCGAAGCGCCCGTCGCCGCGGCCGGCGAAGAGGAAGTTCTGCATCGAGTCGTTTCCGACGAAGACGTCCTGCGCGCCGTCCTCGTCGAAGTCGAGGATCACCGCGCCGAGCCCGTACGACGGCGGTACCGCCGCGCAGCCCGACGCCGCGGTCGCGTCGCCGAACGCCCCGTCGCCCAGGTTGAGGTAGAGCACGTCCGCCTGCGGCGTCAGACCGGCGGGTCCGGTGAAGACCTTCACGCCGAGGAGCTCCGCCGGCGGCGGCGGCCGCTGGACGTCGAAGTCGAGGTAGTTCACGAGGTAGAGGTCGAGGTCGCCGTCTTGATCGAGGTCGCCGAAGGCGCAGCCGGTTCCCCAGCCGCGGTGGTCGAGCCCCGCGGCCCGCGTCGCGTCCTCGAAGCGTCCACCCCCCGCGTTCCGGAGCAGCGCGTTCTCGCCGTAGCACGACACGAAGAGGTCGTCGCGCCCGTCGCCCTCCACGTCGCCGACGGCGACCCCCATGCCCCAGCGGCGGAGCTCGATCCCCGCCGCCGCCGTCGCGTCGGTGAAGCGCAGGTCGCCGTCGTTGTGGTAGAGCCGCGCGCCCGGCCCTTCCGCGGGCGCCTCCATCGTCGCGCCGTTCGGCACGAAGAGGTCGAGGTCGCCGTCGCCGTCCGCGTCGAGGACGGCGAGCCCGCCGCCCTTGACCTCGACGATCTGGCGCGACGGCGTGCCGCCGGACGTCATCGTCAGCGCGACCCCCGACGCCGCGGTGACGTCGACGAAGGGGAAGGGCCCCGCGTCCGCGCCGTCGCCGCCGCAGGCTCCGAGGGCGCCCGGGACGCTCAGGACAAGCGGCAGGAGCGCCGCAGCCAGGGAGCGCCTCAACGCCCGCCCCCGAGGCCGGGCGCACCCGGCCGGACGCGCGCGAGCCAGCGGTCGTGCTCGACGAGCGCCTGCTCCGCGAGCTCGTGCTCGCCGAGCTGCGCGAGCACGCGGTGGAGCTTGTACCAGGCGGTGTAGTGCGCGGGGTAGATCGTGACGCAGGCCTCGAGCTCGTTGCGCGCCGCTTCGAGCTCGTCCCGCTGGAGATAGACCTCCGCCAGCCGGGCGCGCGCCTTGGCGACGTCCGCGCGGCGGCTCGCGTCGCCCGCCTGAAGGCGCTCGGTGTTCAACGCGATCGCGCGCTCCAAACGCGTCGTCGCGTCGTCGAGCCGCCCCTCGTCGAGCGCGATCAACCCGAGCGCGAAGTGGCTGTCGCCCTCGTCGGGCAGCTCGCCGAGGTGCGTCTCGAAAGCCGCGCGCGCGCGCGGGAGCTCGCCCAGGTTGTAGAGGCACCAGCCGTGGAAGTAGTGGACCGTCGCGAACGGCTCGAAGGTCGGCCCGATCGCGAGGGCGCGCTCGAAGTGGGGGAGCGCGCGACCGTAGTTCTTCTGCTTGTGGAAGGAGAGCGCCAGCACGAACTCCGCGCGGGCGGAGCCGGGCCGCTCGCCGAGCACCCGCTCCGCGAGCTCGCGGCCGCCGGCGTGATCGCCGGCGGAGATGCGCTGCAGCGCCTCGTCGAGCCGCCCGTCGTGCGGCTCGGCCGCGACCTCGGGCGCCGTATCCACGGGATCGGCGTCGTCCGGACCGTCGGAACACCCCGTGGCCGCCAGGGTTGCGAGCGCCACGAGCGCGGCGAATGTAAAACGCTCCATGCGGGCGGCCAGTCTAGGGGCCCCCGCGGGACACCGGAATACGGGGTATCGGGGGCCTGGCTCGATGGCTACGCTGGAGGCTCCGCGGCACCGGCTCAGCCGCACCCACACTCAGGCCGGGAGGTTTCGATGTTCCAGCACGCTCTCGGGGCGGTCTCCGTCGCGGCGCTCTTCGCCGCCACCGCCTCTGCCCAGTTCGGGAACGAATGGGCTTCGTTCCAGAACCAGACAGCCGGCCGCCTCGTTTCGGCGGCCTCGGTCGGCGTCTCCGACACCGACGAGAAGGACTATGCCTGGGCCGATCTGGACCAGGACGGATGGGTCGACCTCGTCTCCGTGCGCAAGCAGCCGGCGACAACGACGGGCAAGCGCATCAACGCGCTCTTCATGAACGAGAACGGGGTCCTCACCGACCGCGCCGACATCTACACGTCCTCGGACGTGCCCGGCGACCAGGGGTTCCTCACCGCGACGAACGACCGCGACGTCGTGATCGCGGACATCGACCTCGACGGCTGGCTCGACGTCATCACCGCCTCTGCGCGGACCTCCGGCGACCCGAAACACATCTCGCACCCGCGCGCCTACCGGAACCAGCAGGACTCCGGCGGCGTCTGGCAGGGCCTGATGAACGAGGACGCCCGCATCCCGCAGCTCGTCACTCCCTCCGGGACCTCGACCATGGCCAACGCCTGCGGGATCACCGCGGGTGACGTGGACGACGACGGCTCCCCGGACCTGTTCCTGGTCGACTACGACTCGCTCGGCGGCAGTGGCACCAACGACATGGGGCACAAGCTCCTGATCAACGACGGCAGCGGCTTCTTCGACGACGAGAGCTCGCTGCGCATGACCTCGTCGATGCTCAGCTCCGCCTTCGGCAACTCGGCCTACATCGTCGAGCTGAACGGCGAGCCCGGCCTGGACATCATCCGCGGCCACGACGGCGACGGCGACGTCTTCTACAACGACGACACCTCCGTCGGGTTCTTCAACCTCGAGCAGGACGCTCAAGACGGTTCGCCGTACCACGTCGGCGTCGGCGACCTCAACAACGACGGCCGCATCGACGCCGTGTGGAGCGACGACGGCTCCGACCGGATTCGCTACAACACCGGCACCGACGCGCTCGGCCGCGTGATCTGGGGCACGAACAAGACGTTCAACTTCCTGACGGGAGGCGACGACGGGTTCGGCTCGAACAGCCTGATCACCGACATCGACGGCGACAACTGGAACGACGTCATCATCGCCGACTTCGACGTGGACGTCTCCGGCTGCAGCCGCCGGATCCACATCTACCACAACGAGGGCGGCACGCCCGGCACCGAGGTCAACCTGGTCGAGGAAGCCGGTGGACCCTCCTTCAGCGACTGGAAGGGTGTCAAGGGGATCGTTCAAAGCGACCTCACCGGCGGCCACGACGTCGCGGTGTTCGACATCGACAACGACGGCGACAACGACATGGTCCTCGGCCGCTGCAGCGGCACGTCGGTGTGGATGAACGACACGTCCCTGCCGGTCTGTCAGAAGGACCTCGGGTTCGGTGGTCCGGGCACGGCGGAGATCGAGATCTGCGGCGGGGACCTGTCGCCGGCGACTTCGGCGACGTTCACGCTGCGGGACGGCCCGCTCAACTCGCTCGGCGTCCTCGGCATCGGCCCGGTGAACAACCCGGTCTTCCTCCCGTTCCTCGGAGGGACGATCGTGCCCTTCCCGGCGACGGTGCTGATCAACATCGCGACCGGGCCCGCGGGCACGACCTCGGCGACGGTCCAGGGCGGCAGCGCGCCGTCGACCTGGTTCTTCCAGGCGGTCGTGCTCGATCCGTTCGAGCCGCTCGGGTTCGCGGTGAGCAACGCGCTCGAAGTGGAGTTCCTGCCGTAGGGGCTTCCGGATAGGAAACGGAGCCCGCCCGCCCTTTGGGGGCGGCGGGCG
>JANQEJ010000088.1 GCA_028278425.1 Planctomycetota bacterium
CGACGAGCGTCAGGGCCAGGAAGAGAGCGCGCCGGGGCGCCGGCGTTCCGAGACGTTGAGGCATGGGGCTTCGCTGGGCCAGAGGGCGGGAGCAGCCAAGCATGATGAGGCCTCGCGCGAGGAAGGGCAACGGGGGCCACTAGCCCGGTCCAAGATCGTCTCCCACGAGCGCGGTCCGGCGACGCCGTCCGCGTCCGGCCGGTGCGACGGCGAGCCTGAGGAACCGCGTCACGCCGCGGCGTAGACGTTCGGCGGCTCCGGGTCTCGCTCACGACGAGGCGGCGCCGACGTCCGTGGTCGGCGGACGGCGCAGCCCCACGGCCTCTTCCGTCTCCCCTCGGTCGCTGATGCACCGGTCGATTCGGAGCAGCGATCCGGGATCCGCCGCCAGCAACTCGGCCCGCAGGCCGCGCCGGCGCGCGCTCGCCACGTTGTGCTCCTGGTCGTCGAGGAAGAGGACGCGGCGCGGGTCGACGCCGGAGCGCAGGACGGGTTCGAACGCCTGCGGAGACGGCTTCGCGGCGCGCAACGCGTCGGAGACGAGCACGCGCTCGAACTTGTCCGTCAATCCGAAGCGCGCGAGTCGAGGGAGCAGCCAGTGCGTGCGGTGGTTCGAGAGGAGCCAGATGGGGACGAGCGCGCGCCAGCGGTCCAGGTAGGGCGCCGCCGGACCGAGCTCGTAGAGCGACTCGAGCCTCGCGCGCCACGCGGCCGCGGATCGGCGGTCGCCGTTCGAGGGCGCCAGGCGCTCCCACAGCTCGTCGTCCTCGATCACGCCCGTCCAGGCGGGCTCGCGGAGCTCGCGGTCCCAGGTCCGCAGCACGGCCTCCGGCGACCGGCGCGTCCGCTCCGCGAGCTCGCGGAGGAACGGGCGCAGCGGCTTGTTGAGCACGACGCCGTGGACGTCGAGCACGAGCAGGTCGACCCTCGGCTCCGTCATCGGACGGATTCCGCCAGGGCGTGCGAGGTGACCTCGTCGACGATGCTCTGCGTCAGGTCTTCCGGATGTCCGATGTCGTGCTCGGGGACGCCCGCCTCCCGCGCGACGCGGCGCAGCTCGTCCTGCACCGCGCGAATCTTCTCGAAGTGCGCCAGGTGCCGCGAGCCGCCCCTTCCGGGGAGAGCGCGCATCCGCTTCTGGAGATGCCCCGCGTGGATGGCCTCGTCGTTCAGCGTGAGCAGGCGCTCGACGACGATCGCCCGCGCGTCGTGCTCCTCGAGCTGGTTCCGGATCGCTCCCGGTAGGAGGTGAACCCCCTCGAGGATCACGCTGCGCCCCTCGATCACCATCCGGCGCGCGACGGCGCCGGTGGCGGCCGAGACCGCTCGCATCTGCAACGCGAAGCCGTGGGTCTCCTGCGCCAGGGGCGTCTCGCCGGCGGGCTCGTAGCTCGAAACGTGGAGCTCCGGCAGGACGGCGGTCGGAATGACGGTGCGCAGAACCTCGCGGATGGCGTCGGTGGTCACGACGCGGTTGATCCCGAGGCGCAGGGCGAGGCGCGTGGCGATCGTCGACTTCCCCACGCCCGGAGCGCCGGCCATGCACACGACCAGCGGCAGGCCGAGCCGCTTGGCCCGCCGCCAGGCCTGGTAGCGCTGCGCGAAGACGGAGCCCGCCCCCGCTTCGATCGCGGCGACGGCGACCTCCGCCAGCTTGTCGGACCGGATCTCCGACCGGCCGCTCCGGTGCAGCGTCTTCGCAACGTCGGCCGCGATGCGGTACGCCCGGTCGGTGGGGATGCCGGTCACGAGCAGGCTCGTGGCCATGATGCCTTTCGAGAAGGGCAGCCCCGTGCCCGCGCGGTCGCGGACCTGGATCAGCGGCTTGCCGTCGATGGTCGCCAGGTCAATGGGCATGGCTGCTCCTCGGGGGGGATTCGACGCCGGTGGCGGGTTCGTGGACGTCGCCCGAAGGAGGCCCGCTTCGCTCCCAGCGGCGCCGCGGACGACCACGACGTCGGGCGATCGCTCGGGACGCACGCTCCGCGGCCCGCGTCACCGCCGTGAACGCGTCTTCGTTCGCTTCGTGGACGGCGACGACGCCGTTGGAGGAGAGCTCGACACGCACCGTGCAGTGGACGTCGGTGCCCCCTTCGGGGACGTTCACGTCCTCGACGAGAACGCTCACGCGCCGCACGCGACGGCCGAAGCGGGTCAGCGCAAAGCGGAGACGCCGCTCGACGTGATGCTCGAGCTCATCGTCCAGCGGGGTTCGGCGGGACAGCGTTTCCAACTTCATCGGCGTCGCTCCTCGTGGTTCGGGACGAAAGGCCGCGGTCCAGCGGCCGTGCGAAGTTTCGGCGCCCGGCCCACGTTCGAATAGACGTCAAAGCTCGACCCATAGCGTCGATTCCGCTGACGCAAGCGCGGTTCGCGCGCGCGGGGCGGGAAAGTCGCCCGAAGCCCCGCTTCAGCCGCAGGCCCCTTCGTCGATCAGATCGACGTAGTCGTTCGAACAAATGGGCCTGGCCAGACGGTGGGAAGGAGCCGATTCCTATGGCGTAACCAAAGGAGTCGACATGCTGCTGGAAACGAAAGCGAAGAAAGAAGTGAAGACGGTGTCCCAAGGCCTCGTCCACCGGATGCAACCTCCCCGGAGGACGGTCGCGCTCGAGCGATCGACGGGGCGCGGCAACCAACTCCCGACAGCCTCGTTCCCGACGCTGCGGCCGCACGGTCTGGCCGCCGTTCCACCCTCCCCGCGGCGCCGCGAAGTCGGTCCGCTCACGCGCGTGCTCGCGCGTCTGGGCGACCTGCTCCGTCCGCGTCGGGCTCCCCTCATCCCCCTGCTGCCGGAGGGCGGCACCCTGGAGGGCGCGGGCCGGCAACGGCGGCTGCGCGCCGCGGTCCAACCCTTGGGCGCGAAAGCCCACCGATTCGAGCTTCACCGCCCGAGCTCCTTCCGCGATCCGGCCGGCCCTCGCAACGCGGCCTGAGCGCGGCCCGCCGGCGCGGCCGCGTGTAGGCGGGCGAGCGCCGGCGTAAGGTGGCTCCATGGAATGGCTCAACTACCACCACCTCCAGTACTTCTGGACCGTGGCGCGCGAGGGAGGCATCGCCGCGGCGAGCCGCAAGCTGCACGTCGGGCGGCCCTCGATCAGCATGCAGTTGAAGAGCCTCGAGGCCTTCTTCGGCGTCCCGCTCTTCGTGCGGCGCGGTCGCTACCTCGAGCTGACGGACACGGGCCGGTTGGTCTACGACTACGCGGAGGACATCTTCCGCACGGGTCGCGAGCTGGTGGACGCCGTTCGCGGCCGCCCGCCGGGGCGCGCAATGCCGTTCCGCGTCGGGATCGCCGACGTGATGGCGAAGCTCGTGGCCTTTCAGCTTCTCCTTCCCGCGCTCGACCTCGACGAGGAGCTCACGCTCCAGTGCCGCGAGGACCACCCGAACCGGCTCTTCGCCGAGCTGGCCGTGCACGAGCTCGACCTGGTGCTGTCGGACATCGCGCTGGGTCCGGGCGTGGACGTGAAGGCCTACAACCACCTGATGGGCGAGTCCACGATCACCCTCTTCGCCGCGCCCGCGCTCGCCAAGAAGCTGCGGCGGCGGTACCCGCAGTCCCTTTCCGGCGCGCCGTTCCTGATGCCCTCGGTCAACACGGCGATCCGCCGCTCGCTCGAGCAGTGGATGGAGGACCTCGACGTGCGCCCCACCGTCGTCGGCGAGTTCGAGGACAGCGCTCTGCTCAAGGTGTTCGGCCAGGCGGGTCGCGGCGTCTTCCCGGCGCCGACCATCGTCAAGGAGCGCGTCTCGAAGCAGTACGGCGTGACGGCGCTCGGGGAGGTCGCGGAAGTCCGCGAGCGCTTCTACGCCATCTCGCCCGAGCGCAGGATCAAGCACCCGGCGGTGGCGCGGATCGTGGAGCGCGCCAAGAAGTCCATGTTCAACGACTGAGCGCTTCGCACCGGCTTCGCCCCGTCCGCGGCGGCGAGCGGCGCGCGTGCGTTGGCCCCTTCCTCACCGCTCGAGCGCGGAACGAGTCTCCCAGAGCAAGAGCCTCCCGTCCGCGCCCCCCGACGCGATCGTGGAACCGTCGGACGAAAAGGCCACCGAGAGCACCCGCTGGCTGTGGCCCCTGAGCGTCAGGAGCTGCGCTCCGCTCCTCGTGTCCCATAGGCGGAGGTCGGCGGCGGCTGCGACGAACCGCGCTCCGTTTGGGCTGAAGGTTCCTGACGACGTGCCCTCACCGGCCTCCCTTAGACTCCCGATGAGAGCTCCTTCCGGGCTATGCAGGTTGATCCTGTACTCCGTGCTGTCATCGAAGACTCCTCCATCCAACCAGGCGACGAGGTCGCCGAGGGGGCTGACCTCCATCATCCGTCCGGCGCCCGCGGGGGCCAGGAACTCGTCAGCGCCTAGCCGCCTCAGCGTGTCCGGGTCCAGGCGCGCATACGAGGAGGAGCCGAGGCCCCGCGGAACGAGGATGTAGGAGCAATCGGGATGGAATGCGAGACGAGCATCCCGGGCTGCCTGCCAATCTCTCGTCACCAGAGTGCCTCTATCGACGAGGTCCCATAACACGATGGACTCCTTGGCCGAGTACACGAGCCGCCTTCCGTCCGGACTGACGTCGAAGTTGGCTCCCCGAAAGACCGCCTCTTCTTCGCTCGTCGCGATGTTCCAAACCCGAATGAACCCGTCGTCCGAGCCCGACAGCAAGAGCTCTTCCAGGGGGCTGAATACCAGCCTGGTCACGGATGCGCCGTGCCCACGCAGCGCGACGACGAGCTCGCCGCTTCGGCGGTCGAACACGAGGATCTCACCCGTGCCAAGGCCGGCTGCCAGCTCCCCGCCGTACCCGAAGGCCACGCTTGCGACCTCTCCCTCGCTCTCGTAGAGCGTACGAACCAGGTGGGAGTCGAACGGCCGCCAGAAGCGGATCGTGCCATCGCCGGAAGCGGAACCTACCAGTGCGTCGTCGGGGCTCACAGCCACCGCATCGACGCGATCGTGGTGCCCCCTGAGAACGGCGATCTCCTCCTTGGTCTCGACGTCCCAGACGTGAAGAGCTCCATCCTCACCGCCGGTCACGAACCAACGGCCGTCGTGGGCGAAGGCGACCGAGCGCACGCTGGCGCCGTGCTCCCCCACGAGGCACGTCTGCGAATCGTCCGCGAGGCCCCAAAACCGAACGGTTCCATCCTCGTCTCCGGTGACGAGCACTCCGCTGGATGAGCCGAACGCGACGCACTCGATCGAGCTGTCGTGGCCGGTCAGCGTCCTCACCAGACTGCCGTCGGCCGACCAGATTCGGATCTTCCGATCCACCGAACCCGTCGCGAGCCGCTCCCCCTGCGCATCGAACGCGAGACAGGTCAAGTCCTCATCGTGTGCAGCCAGCCGCGTCAATCTGTCGCCCGTTGCGAGATCGAACAGAGTCACTTCCTTTTTCGTCGAGAAGGCGATCTCGCGCCCTCCGGGCCGGATGACCGCTGACGTGACGCGATCCGGTGGGCCGTTGAACTTGGCCAGGTTTTCCCCGGACCGAGCATCCCAAACCCGTACGGTGGAATCCTCCCCAGCGGATACGACTCGCGCCCCGTCGTCGACAAAGGCGACGGACAAGACCCGTCCGATATGACCGTGGCTGGCGACGACTTTGGTGCCCGGGAGCGGCTCGTTGCCGCTGGCGACGCCGCCGGTCCCGAGGTCGTAGACCACGACCGCCCCGTGATCGAAGCCCGTGACGAGCTGCCGTCCATCGGAGCTAAGCGCGAGCGCCGTGAGTCCATCGCTTCCAGCGCGCACGATCCGAACGCTCATGTCAGCCGCCCTCGACAGGTAGTCCCACTCCCACCCGCGAAGGCTCGCTTCGCATGCGTCGAGCCGCCCCTGAGCCGTGGCGATCTCTTCCGAGCCGATGCTCAGCCTCGCGGCCAGGATGTTGGCGAGGTAGCCCTCTCGCTTCGCCCGTTCCTCGCTCTTCTCGGCGCGAATCCGCCGCTCCTCGGCGAGCGCTTCGCTGTGCTCGGCGGCGCGCGCCTGAGCGTCGGCCTCCTCCGTCTTGACCTTCAGGTCGGCGTTCTTGCCGGCGAGAATGACGGCGCTCGTCCCCGACACTCCGAGCAGGGAGACGAGCGCGATCGTGACGGTCGCCGCCAGGGTCTTGTTGCGCTGGACCCACTTGCGAAGCTCGACCAGAGCTCCCGTCTGGTACGCGCGAACGACTCGGTTCTCCAGGAAGGCCCGCAGGTCCTCGGCCAGCTCGCTCATGCTTCCGTAGCGCTTCGCGGGCGCTCTCTCCATGGCCTTCTCGCAGATGGCTACGAGCTCCGTCGGCGTGTCGGGAGCCAGCTCGCGAATCGGCGCCGGAGGCCCCTGCATCACGGCGGCTAGAATCGTGTGAGGGGAAGGTCGACTGCCCGGCCGCACGTACGGTGTCCGACCGGTCAAGAGGTGATAGAGCATCGCGCCGCGCGCGTAGACGTCCGAGCGCGCGCCGACCTCCTCCATCCTCCCCTCCGCCTGCTCGGGCGGCATGTAGGCGGGCGTGCCCACTACGGTGCCGTCCATCGTCACGACGGGCGAGTCGACGTCGGTGCTCCTCGCGTCCTTGCGGTCCGTCGCGAGCTCGGAAACCGAGAAGCTCGAAGCCGTCCGCGGGCGGAGATCCCGTTCGTCCTCCCGGCCCTCCACCCGGGCCAGGCCCCAGTCCATGACGTAAACCTCGCCGTACTTGCCCACCATCACGTTGGCGGGTTTGAGGTCGCGGTGGACGACTCCCTTATCGTGGGCGAAGGACATCGCCTCGCAGACCTTCAGGAGCACGCCGAGCGCGCGCGCGATCGTCCAGCCGCTCCGCTCCTTGTCGACCAGCTCGAAGACGTGCCGGAGGTCGTGTCCCTTGACCAGCCGCATCGTGAAGTAGATGCGACCGCCCGCGTCCACGCCGAGCTCGTGGACGGGAACGACGCCCGGGTGATCGAGCTGGCCGGTGACCTGAGCTTCCTCGATGAAACGGGCGAGCTGCTGGGACTCGAGCCGGGACGCGTCGGAGCCTCCCCCGCCGACGATCACCTTCATCGCGAGGTTCCGGCGCAGATCGGAATCGAAGACCTTGAGCACGGCGCCCATGCCGCCTCGCCCGATCTCGCCCTTGAACAGGTATCGGGAACGGCGCCCTCCCTCGGAGACGAGCTTCTTGAATCTCGCCGAGCTCGGCTCTTCGTCCGCGAGGTCGACTCCTGGGTTCGCGCCTTCGCCGTAGAGCCGCGTTACGCTCTCCTGGAACGAGGCCTCGACCGCGGGCAGCTCGCGTTCAGCCTCTTCCGGCGAGCTCTCCTCCCCACCGGACGCGGACCGCTCGTCCACGCTCATGGGAGCCCATGGTACCCGTCCGGGGAGGAACGGGGACGCCCGCCGACGGACTCTCAGCCCACGAGCCGGGACGTCAGTGGTGCGATCCGGAGACGCAGCGACTCGAAGTGGAGCCAGAGGCCGGACTCGAACCGGCGACCACTGCTTTACGAAAGCAGAGCTCTACCACTGAGCTACTCTGGCTTGGAACCGGCTACTCGCCGCCGGCGACGCTCGCGCGGACGCTCGTCATCAGGCTGGCGCGCATCTCCGCGGTGAGGTCGAGGCGGCCGAGGGCCGTCGCCGCGGCCTGGCGGACGGCGAAGGTCGCGCCGGAGGTGGCGACGGTGTTCAGAGCGGTCAGGGTCTCCTCGCTCGCGCCCTGGGGGTTGCGCGCGAAGATGCCCGCGAGCGCCTGGCCCGCGTGCTCGCGGGCGGCGTCGGAGCGACCCTCGTCGGCGAGCACGGCGGTCAGCGCGCCCACGTGGGCGGTCGTGCCGGCGGAGCGCAGCGCGCCCATCGCGGGGAGGATGACCTTGTCCGGCCGTTCAGGGCTCGCGCCGAGCGTGCCGGCCAGCGCGTCGGCGGCGGCGCCGATGTTCGTCTGGCCTGCGCCGGCGAGGTGCGAGAGCGCCGAAGCCGCGCGGGCCGCCAGGTCGTTCGCCTGCTCGCGGTCGGAGTTCAGGCCGCCGGCGAGGGCCTCCTGCACCTTGCCCAGATCGTCCGCGCCGGTGACGCCGCCGGTCACCCGGTCGCCCCAGAGATCGGTGGCGGCGTCGACGTCCTCGGCCACGACCAGGATCGGCGTGTTCTCGGTGCGCGGGTCGCGCCGCACCTCGTCCACGACCTGCGCGAAGGTGAGGTCGGGCAGCGTCTCGGCGACCAGGAGCACGTCGACGCCGGGGATGCGGTGCAGCGAGGCGAGCCCCTTCGCTCCGGAGTTCCACGCGTTGACCATCAGGCCGCCGCCGGCGAGCGCCCCGGCGAGCCCGTCGCGGCGCGTGTCGTTGCCGTCGATGACGGCGGCGATCTGGACCACCTCGCGCGCGCTGGCTTCGGCCAGGGCCGCGACGACGTCCGGCGACGCGGCGGTGCCGGAGTGATACGCGATCCAGCCGAGCGCCACCGCGGCCTCGCCGCGGATCGCGCCGCTGGTGCTCTGCGTCAGGGCCGCGCCGAGGCCCTGGGTCGGTCGCGAGGCCGAGCGCCCGAGCGCGCGGCACAGGCCGCTCGCGGCCGCGTCGTCGCCGGTGTCGAGGGCCCAGAGCAGCGCCAGGTCGAGCGCCTGGGTGCCGGCCACCTGGATCGCGAGGTCGTCCTCGGCCAGCCGCTCCTGCCAGGCGGAGACGTCGCCGCCGGCCGCGGCGCGCGCGGCGAGCTCCTGGTGCTGCGCCACGGAGGCGCGGGCGATCCCGGCCAGCGCCTCGGTCGAGCCGGGCGACACGGCGAGGGCTGCGTAGAAGGACTTCTTCGCCAGCTCCTCGTTGTAAAGGAAGTCGGGCACCTCGGTCGGCTCGAGGGCGCTGCCCGTCCAGGTCCAGACCACGTCGGAGATCTGGTGCGGCATCAGGACCGTCGGGTCGGCCGCGTGGTAGGCGTTGCCCAGCGCGAGCAACTGCCCGAGGGCGTTGCCGCTGCCGCCGACCTTGGTCACCGACTCGCTCGCGGCGGCCCTGGCGCCGTCGTCGGCGTCGGTCGCCGCCACGGCGGCGAGCATGCCGGCGGCGCGCGGGTCGCCGACGTAGCCCAGGGTCAGCGCGACGTTGCGGCGGAGGAACGGGTCGGTCGAGTGGAGCGCCTCGGTCAGCGGAAGCACCACGTCCGCGCCCATGTCGGTCAGCGCCTGCATGTGGAGGACGCGCCGGTCGTCGTCGTCCGGGTCGCCCAGGGCGTAGAGCAGGACCGGCACCGCGTACTCGCCGTGATCGGCGGCGAGCTTGCGCACGGTGGCGACGCGCTTCAGGACGTCGTCGGTGTTCAGCTCGCCGACGAGCGCGCGGATCGCGTCGGGGTCGTTCATGCGCTCCTTGCGTCCGATCTCGGCCAGGCTCATCAGGCGCTTGGCCACGAGCTCGTACTCGCCCCCCTCGACCATCAGCTTCAGCCAGATGTCGTGCTCGGTCGCCTTGAAGAGCTCGTAGGCGGCGTCGTGCCCGGGGTCCATCGCCAGGCATTCCTGGAACTTCTTCAGGGCCGCGGCGCTGTTGCCGCGCTGGTACAGCTCGACGCCCTGGTTGAACGTGTCCTCCAGACTCTGGGCGGAGACGGCGACGGACAGTGCGGTGGCAGCCGCGAGCAAGGCCAGAGGCCGGCGCAGGGACATCATGAGTCGTTTCGCGCGTGGGGCGCTTCCTGGGGGGACGGCGAAGGCGTTTCCGGGGGCACTCCGGCGGGGCCGCCGAAGCTCGAAACCCCTTGCGGAAAAGGAGGTTGGGGGATGATAGCGAGGGGGCGATCGGGATCAAGCGGGACCCCGACCACCCGGCCCTCGGCCCCCCTATCCCCCCTCCGCGGCGCGGCTACGCGGACCCGCGGAGGAAGGGCGAGATCTTGCCCAGAACCCGGCCCCCGATCGCCCCGGTGGCCCCGGGGAGCGTGGACGGAAGCCCGAGCACGGCCCGCGCCGCGAGCACGGCGAAGACGAGCGCCTCCCGCGCGTCCGGGTCCACCCCCGCCGCCTCCGAGGACACCACCGGGAGGCCGGTCCGGCGGCCGAGCGCCGCCATCAGGGTCCCGTGGTGCACGCCGCCGCCGCAGACGACGAGACGGCGGAGCGCCGAAGCTCCGTGGAGCCGCAGCGCGTCCGCGACGGCGGTCGCGACGAGCTCCACCGCGGTGCACAGGAGGTCTTCGGGCCGCGCGCCGGCGGCGCCGGCGAGCAGGCCGTCGATCCACGGCTCGCCGAAGGTGTCGCGGCCGGTGCTCTTCGGCGGCGGCGCGGCGAAGAAGGGGTGCGCGAGCCACGCGCGCAGGAGTCGCTCGTCACAGCCGCCGCGCGCCGCCTCCGCCCCGTTCGCGACGAAGGGCTTCCTGAGGAGCCGGCGCGCGAGCCCGTCGAGGAGCGCGTTGGCGGGCCCGACGTCGAACGCGCGCACGTCGTCCGCCTCGCCGAGCAGCGTCAGGTTCGCGACGCCGCCGAGGTTCAGGACGGCCGCCGGCCGCTCGAGCGCGGCGAACAGCACACCGTCCGCGAGCGCGGAGAGCGGCGCGCCCTCCCCGCCCGCGGCGACGTCCGCCTGGCGGAAGTCGCTGACGGTGGTTGCACGCGCCGCGGCGGCGACGTGGTCGCCGTCGCCGAGCTGCAGCGTCGCCCGCCCGTCGGGCTCCACGCCGTCGTGGTGCCACGCGGTCTGCCCGTGGCTGCCCACGAGGTCGAGGCCGGCGCCGCGGTCGTCCGCGAGCGCGCGGACCGCCGCGCCGAACGCGGCGCCGAGGTCCCGCGACAGGAGCGCGACGCCGCGCGCGTCGAGCGGCTCGCCGTCGAGGACGGCGCGGACGCGGCGGCCGAGCTCCGCGGGGAAAGGCGCCGTCTCGAAGGCGAGCACGTCGGGGGCTCCGAGGTCGGCGTCGCCCGCGCGGAAGGGCGGAAAGGAGACGAGAGCGCAGTCGATGCCGTCGGCGGAGGTCCCGGACAGGCAGCCGGCCACGACGGCCTCCCCCGCCGCGATCCTCGCCGCGACCTCGCCGAGCACCATGCTCCCAAGGTAGTCTACGCGCCGCCGTGGCGAGCGACGCGACACCGGAAACGAAGGCGACCACCGTGCTCGTGGTGGACGACGACGCGGACATCCGCGTCGCGCTCGAGATGCTCCTTCGCTACGAGAAGTTCGAGGTCTGGACCGCCAACAACGGCAAGCAGGGCCTCCAGCGCCTCGCGAAGGAGAAGGAAGCCGGAGAGGCCCCCGACCTCATCCTCTGCGACGTCAAGATGCCGGACATGGACGGCATGGAGATGCTCGGCGAGCTCCAGGAGATCCCCGAGGCGCCGCCGGTCGTCATGATCTCGGGGCACGCCGACGTGGCGATGGCGGTCGACGCGGTCCGCCGCGGGGCGGTGGACTTCCTCGAGAAGCCGCTCGACCAGAACCGCGTCCTGGTCAGCATCAAGAGCGCGCTCCGCCAGAAGCAGCTCAAGCGCGAGAACACCGGGCTGCGCAAGCAGCTCTCCGACCGCTGGGAGCTCGTCGGCAAGGGCGCGGCGATGAAGGCGCTCAACGAGCAACTCGAGCGCGTCGCCGCGGTCGACGCGCCGGTCCTGATCACCGGCGAGAACGGCACCGGCAAGGAGGTCGTCGCGCGCAACGTCCACCTCCGCGGGCCGCGCGCCGCGGGGCCGTTCATCGCGGTCAACTGCGCGGCGATCCCGGCGGAGCTGATCGAGTCCGAGCTCTTCGGCCACGAGAAGGGCAGCTTCACCGGCGCCCACGAGCGGCGCATCGGGCACTTCGAGGCGGCGGACGGCGGCACGCTCTTCCTCGACGAGATCGGCGACATGCCGCTCGCCGCGCAGGCCAAGGTCTTGCGCGTGCTGGAGACCCGCGAGGTCACCCGCGTCGGCGAGTCGAAGCCGATCGCCGTCGACATCCGCGTCGTCGCCGCGACGAACGCCGACCTGGCGCAGGCGGTCGAGGAGAAGACCTTCCGGATGGACCTCTTCTACCGTCTGAACGTCGTGCCGCTGCGCGTGCCGCCGCTGCGCGAGCGGCCGGAGGACGTCCCGCTCCTGGCGGAGCACTTCCTCGAGGCGATCGCCAAGCGCGAGGGACGCCGCGCGGCGTCGCTCGAGCCGGAGGCGGTCGCGTTCCTCAAGTCACAGCCGTTCCCGGGAAACGTGCGCCAGCTCAAGAACCTGCTCGAGGCCGCGCACGTGTTCTGCGAGGGAACGATCCAGCGCGGAGAGCTCGAGCGGCTCTTCGCCGACGGTCCGTCGCTGTCCGCGCCGACGACGGCCTTCGCGGCGGAGGAGGATCCCTTCACCTCGACGACCTTCGAGGAGTTCAAGAACGCGAGCGAGGCGCTCTTCTTCCGGCTGAAGCTCGCGCAGAACGAGGGGAACGTGAAGCGGACCGCCGAGAACCTCGGCATGCAGCGGTCGCACCTCTACAAGAAGCTCGACCGCTACGGGCTGAAGAACTGACCTAGGGGATCTTCAGCGGGGTGCCCACGTCGAGCCAGTCCGGGCTCTCGAGCACGTCGCGGTTCGCGTCGTAGATGTCCTTCCACTTCGCGCTCGAGCCGTAGATCGCCTGGGCGATCTCCGAGAGCGTGTCGCCGTCCTTCACGACGTAGACGCCGTTCTTCACGAGCGGCTCCTCCGCGGGGGCGGGCTCGGTCGTACGGCGCGGCGCCGGACCGACCGGCGTGCGGCCGGACTTGACGGTGCGGAAGTCGTAGACGGGCACGAGCAGGGCCTCGCCCGCCTTCGGCGCCTCGACGTCCTCGTTGGCGGCGCGCAGGAGCGAGGCGAAGGTCCCGCTGGCGTAGAAGCGCTCGGCGAGGCCGGACCAGGTGTCGCCCTCGACGCAGGTGTAGAGCATGTAGTCGGCGAGCGGCGAGCGCTCGAGGCCCGCGCGGTTGCGCAGCACCCAGGGGCGGCCCTGGGCGTCCAGCTTCGGCTTGGGCGTGTCGGCCTTCTCCCCGCCCGCCTTCTCCTGCGGCTTCGGCTGCGGTGTCTTTCGCTCCGGTTTCTGGGTCCCCTCCGCGGAGAGAACCGGCCGCTTCGGGCCGGGCGCGGGCTTCTCGCGGCTCGCGGTCGCGGAGGTGGATTTCTCGGCCGCCAGAAGCGGGTTGGCCGCTCCCTCGTCCTCGTCGCCCCCGCTGGAGAGCGAGACCGCGAGCACGATGGCGGAGAGGAAGAGGACCGTGAGGACGACGAGCTTCTCGAAGTTGCCCATGGGAGTCGTGGTGGTGGCTTCGGGGGAGCGATTCCGCGCCGAGTTTCGCGCCGCTCCAGGTCGACTCCAAGGAGAAACCTACGAAATGCTGCGTGTGGAAAACACGTGGACACCTCATGCGGTGGGGTCGGCGAAGCCGCCATGGCTCGGTCCCCGCCCTTGCCCCCCGCCCGCGCCGCGGGTGGGATGCACGGATGTCCGCGACCGAGCCGAGCCGCCCCCGCCGCGACCTCCTCGCGGTGCTGGCGGCGGTGCTCGTCCTCCAGATCGTCGCGCTTCTGACGCTGGACGGCTACCAGCTCGCGGACTCGACCGAGTACCTCGACCGCGCCGACCGCCTGGCGCAGGGCCTCGAGCTCGTGCCGAGCTCGCGCTCCTTCGCGTTCTCCGCGCTGCACGTGCCGATCTTCCTCGTCGCGGACTGGATCGGGCTCGACGACTACCGCGCCGCCGTGCTCCTGGCGCGCCTCTTCCAGATGGCGCTCGGGTTGTGCGCCGCCGCCGTGCTGTGCCGGGTCGGCGAGCGGCTCTTCGACCGGCGCGCCGGTCTGGCCGCGGCGCTCCTCTTCGGAACGAACCCGGTGTTCCTCCAATGGTCGGTCGAGCCGCTCTCCGGGACGGCCGCGACCCTCTGCGTCGTCCTCGCCTTCGCCGCGGCGGTCCAACGCGGCGAATGGCGCCAGGGCCTGGTCGTCGGACTTTGGCTCGGCGCCGCCTTCCTCATGGCGTTCCAGACGATCATGGTGCTCGCGGCGTTCGCCGGTGCGCTGCTCCTGCGCGAGCGCTGGAGCGGGCGTTCGTACCTCGCGGGAGCGGCGCTCGGCGTCGGCGCCTGCGTGCTCGTGCAGTGCGTCCTCGACCGGCTGGTGTACGGCGGCTTCGGCGTCTCGCTCTGGAACTACCTGGTCGAGAACTTCGCCGGCACGGCCAGCACCTGGATGTACGAGATCGGCGGCAAGACCGGGATCGGGCCGCTCCAGGACGCGGGTCTCTGGCTCTACAACCAGGCCTTCGAGGGCGTCGACGCCGCGCGCCAGGCGGCGCGGGCCGAGGCGAAGAGCCAGGCGCCGCGCGACTGGTACGTCGCGCACCTGCACACGCACCTCCTCGCCTGGCCGGCGCTCCTCTGCCTCGCCCTGGGGCTCGTGCGGAGCGCGTTCCGGCCCTCCTGGCCGCTCGCAATCGCCGTCCTCACCGTGGTGAGCAACGTCCTCATCATGAGCGTGAAGGGCTCCCAGTCCTTCCGCCTGTGGCTGCCGCTGGTGCCGCTCGTCGCCCTGCTCGCGGGCGCGGGCTGGGCGTGGGCGTACGGCCGCGCCGAATCCCACGTCGCCCGCCGCGCGGCGGCCGTCCTCCTGCTCGCCGCCGCCGCCGCGCTCAGCGCGGACCTCCTGCGCGACCGGAACCGCGCGACCTACGGCGGCTACTGGGACGCGATGGCTTTCGTGAACGCCGCGGCGCGCGACGCGGTCGCCGCCGGCGACCCTCTGCCGCGGGTTTCCAGCGGCTACCACTGGGCGGTGCGCTTCCGCGACGCGCCCGAGGTGGAGCTCGTCAAGCTGCCCGCCCACCTCAACGAGTGGGGCCAACTCCTCGAGGACGAGCGCGCCGCCGTCCTGGCGGAGCTCGACACGCTCGACTGGTTCGTCTCCCACCTGCAGCTCATCGAGCAGGACGCGGCCATCCTCGACGTCTTGGGCCGCCGGTTCGAGGTGGCCGCCGCGTTCTGGGAGCCCGACACCTTCTGGGAGGAGGACACGCTGCCGCTCCAGAAGATCCTGCCCATCCTCGTCCTCCGCCGGCGGACCGGCGATCCCGAGGCGGCCACGCTCTTCGACGTCCACGCGGACGCGGACCCGGGCGCCTACCAGGCGCGGCTCGACCGGCCGCGCAGCATCGACTTCCGTCGCCTCCGCCCCGACGGCACGGTCGAGGCCCAGCTCGTTCTGCTCGGCTGGGACCTGCGCGTGCTCCCCGGCACCGGCGCGGTCCCGTGGCTGACCCTGCACTGGTTCGCCGGGCCGACGGCCGGCCACGACTACACGGTCAGCCTGCGCGTCACCGACGCCGACGACCGGGCGCTGCAGCGCAACCGCCGCCCGGCCTGGGGCGTGTACCCGACGTCCGCGTGGGAGCCCGGCTGGATCGTCAGCGAGGGGATCCCACTCGCGCTGCCCGCGACCTGGGACGGCTTCGGCGGCGCGCACTGCCGCGGCGATCTCCTGCCGGCGCGCCTCTGGCTCGCGGTGCCGGAGTACGCCGAGGTCGACGGCGTGCTGCGGCGGGTCGGCGGGCTGAACCCGTTCCGGCCTTCGGGCCGGCGGCCGATCGGGAAGAAGAAGGTCGGGGGCGAGCTCGTGAGCGAGGAGGGCTACACGTTCAGTCCGGACAACTTGTTCCTCGCCGGCGGCCTCTGGCTCTCCGTGCCGGAAACCGCGCGCGTTCCGGATGACGGACGGAGGTTGTGACCCCACCGACTTCCGTATATCTTCCCCCAGTCCAGGGCGCTCGGAAGCACCGGCGGTCCCGGACCGACCATGATTCGAAGCTTCCTACGCCTGTCCCTCGCCCTCCTCGTGGTCCTCGGCTCGAGCTGCGCCTCCTCCGGCGCGGGCGGGGATTCCGCCGCCGTGCGCGTCAGCCTTTGGGGTTACGAGGGCTCCCCCTCCTTCGAGCTCCTGTCGACGTCGCACACCGAACGCGTGGACCTCTACTCCAAGGAGCGCCAGAACGCCTCGGTCAAGGTGCAGAAGGACGAGGTGATGAACGCGCTCGTCGAGCGCCTCTACGACCTCGGCTACGAGAAGTACGCTCGGAACGGCAGCGCCCCCGATCCGGAGGCCGGCGGTGCCGGCATCAAGCGCGCCTTCGAGGTCGAGCGCAACGGAGTCGCGTCCTGGTGGGCCCTGGCCACCAACTCGTCCGGCGAGGAGAAGGTCGCCTTCAGCACGGCGGTGAGCGACTTCCTCGACCTGTTCAACGTCACGCTGGGGCTCCAGAACGTCGAGAACACCGAAGGCGGCGAGTACTTCGACGCGTACAAGCGGGTGCGAAAGGACTGACGTGACCGACGCGAACGAGCCGCAGGCGCGCGGTCGCCGGGGTCAGCCCAGAGCCCTGGCGATCGTGCCGGCTCGCCTGGGCTCGACGCGGATGCCGCGCAAGATGCTGCGGCGCGAGACCGGTCGCTACCTCTTCGAGCACACGGTCCGGAACACCGAGCGCGCGCCGTCGATCGCGCGGGTGGTGCTCGCCACGGACTCCGACGAGATCGTCCGCGCCGCCGCCGAGGTGGGCGTCGAGGCCGTTCTGACCTCACCCGAGCACCCGAGCGGCACCGACCGCGTGCACGAGGCCTGGAACCTGCTCGCCGCCGGCGGCGACGCGGACTACGACGTCGTCGTCAACGTGCAGGGCGACGAGCCCGACCTCCCCACCGCCGACCTCGACCTGGTCGTGTCCGCCTTCGCGGAGGACGACGTCGAGATCGCGACGCTCTGCGCCCCGGTCACCTCCCGCGAGGAGGCGCTCGACCCGGCCGTCGTCAAGGTCGTCCGCGACGCGCGCGGCGACGCGCTCTACTTCTCGCGCTCGGCGGTGCCTTCGTTCGAGCACCCCTCGCGTCCGATGCGGCCGGGCGCGCCCGGCCTCAAGGCGGTCGAGCGCCACATCGGCGTGTACGGCTTCCGCCCGGACGCGCTCGCGGAGTTCTGCGCGCTCCCCCAGGGCGAGCTCGAGGCGACGGAGAGCCTGGAACAGCTCCGCTGGCTCGAGGCCGGACGCCGGATGCGCGTGCTCGTCGCGTCCGAGACCACGTACGGGATCGACACCGAAGAGGACTACGCCGCGTTCGTCGCGCGGACAGGAAGGGAGAACGAAGGAGAGCTCCTGGAGGGCTCGAAGACCAGATGACCAAGCACATCTTCGTCACCGGCGGCGTCGTCAGCAGCCTCGGCAAGGGACTGACCTCGGCCGCCATCGGCCTCATCCTCGAACGCCGCGGGTTCAGGGTGTCGATGCAGAAGCTCGACCCCTACATCAACGTGGACCCGGGCACCATGAGCCCGTTCCAGCACGGCGAGGTCTACGTGCTCGACGACGGCGCGGAGACCGACCTCGACCTCGGGCACTACGAGCGCTTCACCCACGCGTACCTCACGGGCGACGCCAACTTCACCACCGGCAAGATCTACCAGGCGGTGGTGCGCAAGGAGCGGCGCGGCGACTACCTCGGCGCGACCGTTCAGGTCATCCCGCACATCACGGACGCGATCAAGGAGGCGATCGAGGCCGGCGTTTCCCACGAGGACGTCGACGTCGCGATCACCGAGATCGGCGGCACGGTCGGCGACATCGAGAGTCTCCCCTTCCTCGAGGCGATCCGCCAGTTCGCGCTCGAGCGCCCGCCGGAGGACTGCATCTTCGTCCACATCACGCTGCTCCCCTACCTGCGCTTCTCGGGCGAGATGAAGACCAAACCGACGCAGCAGTCGGTCGGCAAGCTGCGCGAGATCGGCATCCAGCCCCACGTGCTCGTCTGCCGCACCGAGCAGCCGATGACCGAGAAGATGGCGAGCAAGATCAGCCTCTTCTGCAACGTGCGCCGCGAGGCGGTGATCGAGGAGCGCGACGTCGACTTCTCGATCTACCAGGTGCCGACCGACCTGGTGGCGGCCGGTTTCGACAGGATTCTCTGCGAGCACCTGAAGCTCCCCACCGACGGGGACACGGACCTCTCGGACTGGCACGCGATGCTCGCGCGCATCAAGCGCATCGACAAGTCGTGCGAGATCGCGGTCGTCGGCAAGTACATCGAGCTCCACGACGCCTACAAGTCGATCTACGAGTCCCTCGACCACGCCGGCATCGCCAACGACGTCAAGGTGCGCCTGCGCAAGGTCAAGGCCGAGGACCTGATCGACCGCGGAACGGCCGTGCTCGAGGGCGCAAACGGCGTGCTCGTCCCCGGCGGCTTCGGCGAGCGCGGCATGGACGGCAAGATCGAGGCGATCCGCTGGGCCCGGGAGAACGGCGTGCCGTTCTTCGGGATCTGTCTCGGGTTGCAGTGCGCGGTGATCGAGTTCGCCCGCAACGTGCTGGCGCTCGAGGACGCCCACTCGATCGAGCACTCACCCCACACGCAGAACCCGGTCATCCACCTGATGCCGTCGCAGGAGGGCATCTCCGACATGGGCGGCACGATGCGGCTCGGCGCCTACCATTGCCGGATCGACCCGGGAACGCTGGCGGCCCAGCTTTACGGCGCCGACTCGATCTCCGAACGGCACCGCCATCGCTACGAGGTCAACAACGACTACCGCGACCGGCTCGTCGCCGCCGGCATGGCGACGAGCGGCATCCACCCCGAGCTCGACCTCGTGGAGATCGTCGAGCTCCCGGATCACCCCTTCTTCATCGGCGTGCAGTTCCACCCCGAGTTCAAGAGCAAGCCGCTCCAGCCGCACCCGATCTTCAAGGGCTTCGTCGCCGCGGCGGTCAAGAACGCGGAGAACTCGAACGACCTGGTCCCGCAGGAGACCCGCGCGTGACCGAGGAGCCGCAGCGGACGGCCTCGGACCTCGGGCTGCCGGGCGGGAGCTTCCAGCTCCTGGTGCAGAAGATGGCGTACCAGGCGCTGATGAGCTTGGGGGTGATGGACAATCCGCTGACGGGCAAGGGCGAGACGGACCTCGTCAAGGCGAAGATGGTCTTGGACGACCTGGAGATGCTCCGCGAGAAGACCCGCGGGAACCTGGAGGAGGACGAGCGGGAGCATTTGGAGGTCGTTCTGACGAACCTGAGGGAGCGGATCGACAAGCTGGAGTCGTAGGGATTGGAAGTCCGGCGGTGGTCTCGTCGTGGTCGTACGGGTGGAGGGCTTGCCACGGTCTCGCCGGACCGCTGCGGTGCGGTCGGTGACGCTCTCGCCTAGGTCGTGCATGCGGAAGGGGCGGCGCTCGGCTCCGTTCGGGACGGAGGTGCGGGGGTGCTTGCCGGCGTCGTCGCTTCTCTCAGCGCCGCCCCGCGAGCGCGGCTG
>JANQEJ010000135.1 GCA_028278425.1 Planctomycetota bacterium
CGCTCCTTGCTGACCTGCTCGTGCAGCGCGGTGACGGCGTCGTTGTGCCGTTGGTACTCCCGGATGCGCTCCTTCTTGAGCTCGGCCAGCTCGTCTTCCTTGCTCTCGGCCTTCAGCGCCGCCGCCCGCTTCTCGAGGTCCTTCGTGAAGTCCGCGTGCCTCACGGACTCCTCGGTGAGCTTCTGGAGCACCGCCTCCTCTTCGGCGGTCGGCGGCTTCGGCGGCGGCTGGACCTCGCTCTCGAGCGGGCCCAGGTGCTTGTACTTGGCGAGGATCTTCTCCTTCTCCGCGTTGTACTGCTGCTCCAACTCCTTCTGCAGCTTCTGGAAGTACTCGTCGAGCTGCTGCAGCTCGCGGGCGCGCTCCGCGCGCGCCTTCTTCAGCGCCTCGGGGTCCTTCTTCGGAGGCTTCCCCTGCTGCTGCTTGCCCTGGTTGCCGGCCTGCCGCCCGCGCTCCTGCTGCGCGTCCGCGGCGAAGGGGAGGAGCACCAACGCCGCCACGCAAATCGCTCTCTTCATCGGTCTGATCCTTCCGGGGGTTCTTCGAGCTCTTGGATTGTAAAGGGTTGCGAGCGTTTGCCCACCGCTTCCGCGACCGCCGCGACGGTCGCCTTTGTAACCGGCTCGGCCCCGTGCCCCCATTCGCGGCGGATGTAGGTCAGGAGCGCCGCGAGGTCCTCGTCGCCCGACGACCAGGCCGGCATCTCCAGGTCCCACGTGCGCCCGTCCACGACAACGGGGCCGGTCAGCCCCCAGCGAACGATGCGCGTCAGCCGCTCCTCCGGGCCGAGCACGTAAGGCGACGAGCGCAGCGGCGGGCCCTTGCCCTCCTCGCCCAGGCCGGAGGCCTGGTGGCACTGGGCACAGGTGATCGCGTAGAGCTCGCGCCCGCGCTCGAAGCGCGCGCGCTCGTCGCCGGTCAGCGGACGGACGACGGGGAGCTCCACGTCGTCGCGGCCGGGCCAGGCGAGCGAGGCGGCGAGCTCTTCGGCCTTCGGGCCGAGCGCGGCGAGCTTGTCGAAGACGACCGGCTCTTCGCGGAGGTGAAGGAACGACGGCTTCCCGTCCGGCCCCTTGGGTCGGGCGGCAAGAAGCCCCTCGATGATCGCGTCGCGCTGCCAGACTTGCTGTACGGGCCGGCGCGCGGCGACGAGCAGAAGCTGGTCGAGGTTGTCGGAGATTCCCTCGCGACCGACGGCGCGCGCGAGCAACTTCAGGAACTCGCGGCGACCCGGCTCTTCGCCGCTCCAGGCGCCGAGCTGCACGACGTGTCGGACGAGGTCGAGCTCGTGTCCGCCCACGCCGGAGAGCACGGCCTCGCGCTCCGCCCGGCTCTCGGGGTCGAAGAGCATGGCCATATGCTGCGCGACGAACAGGCTGCTGCCATCCAAGGACAGGAGGATCTGGCGGCGAAGAAAGGGAGACCCCGTCCGGCGCAACACCTTCAACATGGCTTCGGACAGCTCGCCACGCGTGTTCAGGCTCGAATCCGCACACCGCGCCGCGGCCGCGACGAGTTGCTGGTCCTCGGCGCGCAGCGCTCGCGACACCAACCTGGCGTTCAGCCGGTTCATCCCTTCCAGCGCCCAGAGGGCGTGCATCCGACCGAGCGGCGACGCGGTATCGTCCGCGGCCAGCTCCCTCACCAGCTCGATCGCGTCGGAGTCGTCCCGCCCCTCCTCGATCAGGAGCCGCTGCGCGGTGTCGCGCCACCAGACGTTCGGGTGCGACAGGCACGCGACGAGTTGGGTCCAGCTCGCTTTGGCGAGGTCGGGACCATCGGGCAGCTCCGCGTCCTCATTCACGACGCGCCAGATGCGGCCGAGACCGATCGGCTGCTCGAGCTCGCGCTCGAGGATCTGCTTGCGCAGGAAGCTCGTCACGAAGATCCGGTGCTGGATGACGCCGCGGTACATGTCGACGACGTAGAGCGCGCCGTCCGGGCCTCCGGCGAGGTTCACCGGCCGGAAGCGCTCGTCGGTGGAGGTCAGGAAGTCGGTCCCCTCGACGACATTGGTCGCCGCGTAGCTCCCGTCCTCCTTCTCCTCCAGCGCGTAGCGCTTGACCAGGTTGCCGCACGGCTCGCAGACGAAGGCCTCTCCGAAGTGGATCGCCGGCCCGCAGGCCCCGGTGAAGCTCGCCAGCGTGAAGTCATCGCGCAGCGTCTGCGGCTGGTACCCCCTGTTCACCCCCGGCGTGATGCGCGACGGCCAGACGCGCTTGTCGTGCGCGTAGCGCACGTTGACGCCGGCCGCACGGCCGTGGTTCGGATTGCGCACCGCGTAGTGCGACGAGTACGGGTCGCCGCGCAGCGGGTCGGGGTTCGTGTTGAAGAAGATGCGGCCGAGGTCGTCCTTCGCGATCCCCCACTGGCCGGCCTGCGCGACGCGGCGGCGCTCCCACTTCTCGTCGCGGGGCCGGTAGCGGTAGCTCCACGGGTGGTTCGCGCAGTGGATCCAGTTGTCGATCCCGATCAGGAGCCCGTTGACCGCGTGCTCGGGGCTCTCGATGCCGCCGAGGCCGGTGTCGACGATCTCCTTCGCGTCGCCGCGGCCGTCGCCGTCCTCGTCGCGGCAGAAGATCAGGTCGGGCGGCTCGATGTAGAGCAGCCCGCCCCTCATCGGCCGGATCGCGCGCGGCAGGACGAGCTCGTCGAGGAAGACCTGCCGCTCGTCCATGCGGCCGTCGCCGTCCGTGTCGGTGAGCACCGCGATCGAGCCGACGGGCTCGCGCTCGCCCTCGCCGTCGACGTTGGGCATGTAGCCGCGCATCTCGCACACCCAGAGGCGCTGGCGCTCGTCCCAGGCGATCGCGACCGGATCGTGGACCAGGGGCTCCGCCGCGACGAGCTCGACGGTGTAGCCGTCGGCGACGCGGAAGGTGGCGAGCTCCTCCTCCCACGAGAGCGCGGGCGCCGGCGGGATCTCGAGATCGGCCGGAAGCGGCGGCTGCTCCTCGCCGGCGCGGTCGCCGGCCTGTGCCGCGAGGAGAACGAGCGCGAGGACGTCCATCGCGAGATGGTAACCTCCCCCGCCGCATGGAAGTCCGCGTCGAGAGCGTCGAGTTCGACGTCCGCGAGTGCCGCGCGCGGCTCCCCTTCCGCTTCGGCGCGGCGACGGTGACCTGGGCGCCGCTGATCACGGCGCGGTCCAGGATCCGGACCGAGGACGGCCGCGCCGCCGAGGGGCGCGCCGCGGACCTCGCGATGCCCAAGTGGTTCGACAAGGACCCGGACAAGACCGTCGAGGACAACGTCGCCGACCTCGAGGCGAGCGCGCGCCTCGCCGCCGGGAAGATCACCGGGCTTTCGGGCAGCGTCTTCGACGTCTGGTGGCGGACCTACGCCGACCGCGTCGGGTCGACGCCGGAGGACGCTCCGGACCGGCTGGTCCGCGGCTTCGGCGTGGCGCTGGTGGAGCGCACGGTGATCGACGCGGCGTGCCGCGCGGCCGGGGTCTCGTTCTTTCGGGCGCTCAAGGACGACCTCTTCGGCTTCTACCCGGCGCGCGCGCACGCGGAGCTCAGCGGCTGGAGCCTCGCCGCGAGCCTCCCGGACGCGCCGCTCGACTCGATCCGCGTGCGCCACACGATCGGTGGCGTCGACCCGCTGCGCGTCGACGAGATCGCCCCGGAGGACCGCGTCGACGACGGGCTGCCGCAGGCGCTCGAGGAGGACGTGGACCGCTACGGGTTGACCTGCTTCAAGATCAAGCTCGGCGGCGACCCGCGCCGCGACGCGCGGCGGCTGTTCGACCTCGCCGCCTTCTTCGGCGGTCGGCCGGTCGAGCTCACGGTCGACGCCAACGAGCAGTACGACGACCTGGCCGAGCTCGGGCGCGTCCTCGACGTCGTCGGCACGACCGACGAGGGAGCGCGCTTCCTCGAGGGCCTGCTCTACGTCGAGCAGCCGCTCCACCGCGCCGCCTCCTTCGACCCCGCCGCCACCGCCGCGATGCTCGCCGTCGCCGAGTACGCCCCGGTCATCCTCGACGAGGCCGACCACGGAATCGAAGCCTTCCCGCGCGCGCTCGAGCTCGGCTACGGCGGCGTCTCGGTCAAGAACTGCAAGGGCGTCTTCCGCGCGCTGATCAACCGCGGCCTGTGCGAAACGCGCGGCGGCTTCCAGTCGGCCGAGGACCTGACCAACCTGCCGGCGGTGCCGCTGCAACAGGACCTGGCGACGGTCGCCGCCCTCGGCCTGGAGCACGCGGAGCGCAACGGCCACCACTACTTCCGCGGCCTGGACCACCTCGACGAGGACGAGCGGCGCGCGGCGCTGATCGAGCACCCCGACCTCTACGAGGAACGCGACGGCGGCGCGTTCCTGCGCATCGAGAACGGGCGGCTCGCGGTCGGCTCGCTACAGAGCGAGGGATTCGGTTAGAGCGCGAGTCTCCGGGCGGGGGATGAACGGTCAGGAGCGTCGCCGCGCTAATGCGCGATGAGAGCACGGAGAGGAGGGAGAGCACGGAGCCCGGAGGTTAACACGGAGGAAAACGGAGTTATCGGAGGCCACGGAGATCGGAATCTACGGTGAACGTCTCCGCGTCCCGTCCGACCATGACCGTTCCTAGGTCACGGCGTCATGTGACCACGCAGACGACCGTCGTATCGGAACGGAGTTGCGCGGAACGGTCGGGGTCGTGGACTTCGCAGAGACGCTGCACCGTAGATTCCGATCTCCGTGGCCTCCGATAACTCCGTTTTCCTCCGTGTTAACCTCCGGGCTCCGTGGCCTCCGCCCCCTCCGCGGTCCCACCGCGCCTACAAGTCACAACGACCCGAACCGTCGATCGCGCCGATCCCGGACAAGACCATGGCGCGGGACTCGTCCAAACCGGATCCTGTGCTCCGGTTCCTCCCCCTTGAAGCACACGCCCCCCGGTCGCCACCGAACCGTCGAGGAGTTCCGCGCGCACCTGCGCGCGGTGGACTCCGCGCTCGATTGCGACCTCGCGCTCGAGGGGCGGCGCGGACCGCTCGGGTGGCCGGTGGAGTTTCGCGGGCGGCGGATCAAGAACCGCTTCTGCGTGCACCCGATGGAGGGCTGGGACGGCGAGCGGAGCGGGCTGCCGTCCGACCTGACGTTTCGGCGCTGGCGCAACTTCGGGCGCAGCGGAGCGAAGCTGATCTGGGGCGGCGAGGCGTTCGCGGTGCAGGCGGACGGGCGGGCGAACGCGCGGCAGCTCTTTCTCAATCCCGAGGTCGACGTCGCGACCGGGCTGGCGCGGCTCTACCACGAGCTGCGCGACGCGCACCGGGGGACCGGCGGGAACCCGGACGACCTGTACGTGGGTTTGCAGCTCACGCACTCGGGGCGTTTCGCGCGGCCGGACGGCGAGGCGAAGCCGAAGATCGCGTACCACCATCCGGTTCTCGACGCGAAGTTCGGCGTCGACCCCGAGCTCCCGGTTCTGACCGACGGCGAGCTGGAGCGCATCGGCGAGAACTACGTGGAGGCGGCGGACGTCGCGCGGCGGATCGGCTTCGACTTCGTCGACGTGAAGTGCTGCCACGGCTACCTGATGCACGAGCTGCTCGGCGCCCGTGCGCGCGAGGGGAAGTACGGCGGCCCCTTCGAGAACCGCACCCGCTTCTTCCGGGACGTGGTCGAGGCGATCCGCGCCGCATGTCCGGGGCTGGAGATCGGCGTTCGCGTGTCGATCGCGGACGTCTTTCCCCACGCTCCGGGCGAGGACGGCGTCGGCGCGCCGCTCGACTGGCGCGAGCACGTGCCGTACGACCACGGCTTCGGCGTCGACCGCGACGACCCGCGGCGCTTCGACTTCGAGGAGCCGATGCGCTTCCTCGCGCTGGTGCGCGACCTCGGGATCGGGCTCGTCAACGTGAGCCTCGGCTCTCCTTATTACTGCCCGCACCTCCAGCGACCGGCGGCCTACCCGCCGAGCGACGGCTACCTGCCTCCGCAGGATCCGCTGATCGAGGTGGCGCAGCACCTGCACGCGGTGCGCCGCTGCAAGCGCGAGTTTCCGGAGCTCCTCTTCGTGGGCACCGGGTACAGCTACCTCCAGGAGTGGCTGCCGCACGTCGCGCAGCACGAGCTGCGCGCCGGGCACGTCGACTTCGTCGGGCTGGGGCGGATGATCCTCGCCTATCCCGAGTTCCCGCGCGACGCGCTGCGGCGCGGCGGCGAGCTCAACCGCAAGCGCATCTGTCGCACGTTCAGCGACTGCACCACCGGGCCGCGCAACGGGATGGTGAGCGGGTGCTATCCGCTCGATCCGCGGTACAAGCGGCGGCCGGAGGCGGAGCGCTTGCGCAAACTGAAGGGGAAGAAGGCTTGAGCGACGAACAGCGCCTTTCCGAGCTGGACGGGAAACCGTTCCTGCCGCGGACGCTCGGCTACCTGCGGCTGATGGGGCCCGGCTACATGCAGTCCGCGATGACGCTCGGCGGCGGCACCGCCTTCGCGTCGATCTTCGCGGGCGCGGCGTTCGGCTACCAGCTCCTGTGGGTCGCTCCCGTCGCGATGCTGCTCGGGATCATCGTGCTGGCGGCGGTGGCGCACCAGACGCTCTCGACCGAGGCGAACCCGTTCCAGTCGATGAAGAAGCACGCCGGGCCGTTCTTCGCCTACGGCTGGGCCTTCAGCGGCATCTTCTCGTCGATCATCTGGCAGTTCGCGCAGTACGCGCTCGCGAGCGCGATGCTCGTCGCGATCGTGCGGCAGTGCGGCTTCGACGTGCCGGCCTGGTCGATGGGCTGCGTCGCGCTGGCGTGGTGCGTCGGCGTCGCGATGCTCTACGAGGCGAAGGCGTCGCTGATCCGGCTGTACGAGAACATCATCAAGGGGATGGTGTGGTTCATCATCGCGTGCTTCGCGTTCGTGGTGATCCGCACCGGCATCCCGAACCCGGGCGAGCTTCTCGCCGGGGCGGTGCCGTTCCGCATCCCGGGCGAGAACCAGGGCGTCGCCGGGGTGACGCTCGTCGTGTCCGGCCTCGCCGCGGCCGTCGGGGCGAACATGGTGTTCGTGTACCCGTACACGCTGCGGCGTCGGGGCTGGGGGCGCCCGCACCGCAGGCTCGCGCGGCTCGACCTCGGGTTCGGGATGTTCGTGCCGTACGCGATCGCCGCGAGCCTGATGCTGATCGCGTCGGCGAGCGTCTTCTACTACGGCGACCCGGAGCTCTTCACCGGCAAGAAGATCGCGCCGGCGACGGCGGCGGAGATCCTGGCGGCGCCCGACCGGCTCGGTCCGGTGGCGGGGATGTGGATCTTCGGCCTCGGCATCGTGGCGATGGCGCTGTCGTCGATCACGATGCAGATGCTCTGCTCGGGGTTCGCGCTCTGCGAGATGTTCGGATGGGAGACCAAGGGGACGCGCTACCGCATCGGGATGCTCCTGCCCGCGGTGGGCGTGCTCGGCTCGGTGTACTGGTCCGAGGTTCGCCTGTGGCTCGCGGTCCCGACCAACGTCGTGTGCGGGTTCCTCCTGCCGGTGGCGTACGTCGGCTTCATGGTGCTGCACCGCAAGCGCGCCTACCTCGGCGACGACGTGCCGCGCGGGGTGACCGGCACGCTCTGGCTCCTCGGCATGATCGCGAGCACGCTGGTCCTGGTCGGTTTCCTCTGCTGGTTCGCGGTGCGCGAAGTGCCCGGGTGGATCGAGGGGCTGGGCTGACGTGGAGAAGGTCCGCCTCGCCTACGCGGCCGCGCATGTGTGCCTGCGCGACGAGTACCGCGGCGTGGCGCACTCGCTCGAAGAGCCCGGCGATCCGGCCGAGATCGCCGCGGCGATCGACTGGGACGCGACGATGGCGCTGCGCACGCGCCTCGACTCGCTGGGCTTCGGCGTGGCGGAGGCGATGGACACCGCGCAGCGCTTCTCGCTGGGCTGGGAGTCGGCCGAGCGGCTGATTCGCGAGTGCGGCGCGCTCGGGCTCGCGAATGGCTTCTGCGCCGGCGCGGGCGTCGACCATCTCTCGGAGGTGTCGAGCAAGCGCGACCTGATCGACGGCGTCGCGCACCAGGTGGGCGTCATCCGCGAGGCCGGGGGCGTCGCCGTGATCCTCCCGATGGCGTGGCTGCCGCGGAACGGCGCGAACGAGGACAACTACGTCGAGGTCTACGGCGAGATCGTGCGACAGGTCGAGGGTCCGGTCTTCGTGCACTGGCTCGGCGAGATGTTCGCGCCGGAGCTCGCCGGCTACTTCCCCGGGGAGAGCTTCGACCGCGTCATGGCCCTCGAGCCCGGCAAGGTGCGCGGCGCGAAGCTCTCGCTGCTCGACGCCGGCGTCGAGGTGCAAGTCCGGCGCGGGCTCCTGGAGCGCGACCAGGTCCTGCTGACCGGCGACGACTTCCACTTCGCGCGCCTGATCCTCGGCGGAGGGGACACCGGCATTCCCCCGGTGGAGCGCTGGACGGAGCTGGCCGGCCACCGGGTCGCCCTGGGCGACTTCAGCCACGCCCTGCTCGGCATCCTGGACGCGATCGCGCAACCGGCGAGCGGCGCCCTCGACGCCCTCGCGGCCGGCGATCCGGCGCGCTACCTTGAGCGCATGGAGCCGTGCGAGGAGCTCTCGCGGCACCTCTTCGCGCCGCGGACGCAGCACTACAAGGCCGGGCTCGCCTTTCTCGCCTGGCTGAACGGCCTGCAGCCGAACGCGATGCTCGTCAACCACGAGGAGCGCGCGCGCGACGCGGCGCACTACCGGCGCGCGTTCGAGCTGGCGAAGGCGGCGGGCGCGCTGCGCGACGTCGAAGCGGCGGAGGCGCGCTGGCGCGAATACGAGGGGAACGCGTGAGCCGCTTGCTCCCGACGCTCGGCCTTCTCGCGCTGGCCGCGTGCTCCTCCGGCGACGCGCGCCGCCCGAACGTCGTGCTCGTCGTCGTCGACACGCTCCGCGCGGACTACCTCGGCGTCTACGGCTTCGACGGCGCGATCTCGCCGACGATCGACGCGCTGGCGCGCGAGTCCGTCGTCTTCGACAACGCCTTCGCGCAGTCGCCGTGGACGAAGCCGTCGACGGCGTCGCTCTTCACGTCGCTCTACCCGCAGGTCCACGGGCTGACGAACCACGAGGGGCTCTACTGGGGCGGCGACACGCCCGAGCAGCGCACGGGGATCCTGCCGGCGAAGGCGGTGACGCTGGCCGAGGCGTTCCAGGCGAGCGGCTACCGCACCGCGGCCTTCGTCACCAATCCGTGGCTGATCCGCGACTACGGGTTCAGCCAGGGGTTCGATCTGTTCGACGACTACGCGGCGGCGATCGACGCCCCGGCCGACGCGATCATCGAGCAGGCCATGGCCTGGGTCGAGGCGCAGCGCGACGACCGGCCCTTCTTCCTCTACCTCCACTTCATGGACGTGCACGCCCCCTACGACGCGCCGAAGTCGGACTACGACGCCCTGGCCCAGGCCGGCGGCATCGGCGCGGACCGCGCGCTGGCGGCGGACCGCGCGCCGTACAACCGCTGGCGCAACATCGAGCGGCGTCCCGAGTGGGCCACCGACGCGATGCGGTTGCGGCTCTCGTACTGGCGCGCCCGCTACGGCTCCGGCGTGCGCGCGCTCGACCGGCGGCTGGGCGACGTGTTGCACCGCCTGCGGAAGAACGGCCTGCTCGACGAGAGCTACTTCGTCTTCACCTCGGACCACGGCGAGGAGCTCTTCGAGCACGGCGACTGGAGCCACGGACGGAGCCTCTTCGACCACCAGCTCCGGATCCCGCTGATCGTCCGCGCGCCGGAGGGGCGCAACGGCGGGACGCGAACCGAGGCGATGGCACAACACGTGGACCTGATGCCGACGCTCCTGTCGCTCGCCGCCGTCCGGCAGCCCGACGGCCTGCAGGGGCGCGATCTCTCGTCCGTCGTCCGCGGGACGGCGACCGCCGGGGCCGAGGACGTCTACGCGACCGCCACGGAGACGAACCCCGGCCTCTACGCGCTGCGCACGCCGACGCACAAGTTCCTGCTGGACATCGAGACCGGCGCGCGGCAATTGTTCGACCTCGTGGCCGATCCCGACGAACAGCACGACGTCGCGTCCGCGCAGCCCGCGCTGGCGGACGAGCTCCAGGACCGGCTCGCCGCGCATCTCGCCTCGTCCGTCGCGCGGGGCGTGCTGGAAGCGGAGACGGCGGAGGTCTCCGAAGAGATTCAGGAGCGCTTGAAAGCCCTGGGGTATTGAGGCGGACGTGAAGCTGCTCCGGCTGATCCACGCCGTGTTCCTCGCGGCCGCGTGCTTCTCCGTCTACTCGAACGGCTACGACCACGCGTACAACCTCGACAGCCTGCACACGATCGCGGAGAACCCGTCGGTCCGCAGCCTGGAGAACATCCCGAGCTTCTTCACGGATCCGGGGACGTTCTCGACGCTGCGCTCCAACGTCGACTACCGGCCGGTTCTTCAGGTCACCTACGCGCTGAACTACAGCTTCGCGGAGCGCTACTCGAACGGCGGCTACAAGATGTGGTCGTGGCACTTCGTGCAGATCCTGCTCCACCTCTGCTGCGTGCTGGGCCTGTACACGCTCTGCGAGCGGGTCTTCCGGCGCTCGTACAAGGACGCGGCCGAATGGACCGTCGCCTCCACCGCGTTCATCGCCGCGCTGGTGTTCGCCTTCCACCCGACGGCCTCCGGCGTCGTCAACTACCTCTCGGCGCGGTCGTCGCTGCTGACGGCGGCGTTCCTCTTCCCGGCGATCGTGCTCTACATGCCGAGGCCGTCCGGAGTCGATCGCGCCTGGCGCCTCTGGACCTCGGCGGGGCTCTACGGCCTGGCACTCTTCACCAAGGTCGAGGCGGTGGCGTGTCTCGCCGTTTTCTTCCTCTCGGACGTCTGGGACACGCGGGTGCGCGCGCCCGACGGCACGTTCTTCCACCACATCCTGCGGAGCCTCAACGTCCGGACGCTCGTCCGCCTCGCGCCGTTCCTCGCTCTGACGCTGGTCTACTTTCTCATCCGCCGCAACCTCATGGCGGAGTTCGAGTTCGAGGAAGCCCGCAAGATCGAGGGCGTGAGCTGGCTCGACTACCTGAGGACGCAGCTCATCGCCTGGTGGTACTACGTGGCGCACTGGTTCGCGCCGTTCGACCTCGTGGCCGACTACCAGCGGTTCCCGGTTTCCCGGTCGTTCGAGCCGAAGGTCCTGGTCGCGGGCGCCGGGATCCTCGCGGCCGCCTGGTGCTGCATCGCGCAGTGGCGGGCGCGGCCGTACCTCGCGTTCCTCGCGGCCTCGGCGCTGGCGCTCCTCTCACCGCACTCGTCGATCAAGCCCCTCGCCGAGATGGTGAACGAGCACCGCCCCTACATGCCGGTCGCGGTGCTCTCGCTCGCGTGGATGATCCCGGCCGGCCTCTGGTTCATGGGCCGGAGCACCGCGGGCAAGGTCGTTCCGGCGATCGCGCTGGGCCTCGGCCTCTTGGCGTTCCAGCGGATGACCTACGAGCGCAACCGCGTCTTCCACACGTCGGAGAGCTACTGGAGGGACGTCGTGGAGAAGGCGCCCTCCTCGCGCTCGCACCTGAACTACGCCCGGGTCTTCATGGCTCGCACCGACTTCAGCCGGGCGCTGGAGCACTTGCGGAAGTCCGTCCAGCTCGCCCCGTTCTGGCACGTCACGCACGTCAACCTCGCGGTGACCTACGACGCGCTCGGGCAGGACGCGCTGGCGCTGGAGCACTTCAACCGGGCGGTCGACTACGACAAGTTCACCGGCACGGCCCTGAGCTTCCGCGCCGAGTATCTGCTCAAGAAGGGACGCTACCGGGAAGCGGCGAACGACTACGTGGCCGCCATCCCGCGGAGCCTCGAGCACTACCGCAACCACAAGGGCGCCGCGACGGCCTTCGCGGGGCTCGGCGACGCGGACGGCTGCCTCGAGCACACCCTGCGGTGTCTCGACTACGAACCCGGTCGAACGCACCGGGAAATCCGCGACTTCGTCGGCCCGTTCTTCGTCGATCCGGCGCGCCAGCGGGCCGGGATCGATTACTTCGAGAAGCTGAAAGCGCGGCTGCCCGACACCTGGTGGGTCTACGAGAACATCGCCATCCTGGCGAGGCTCCTGAAGCTCGACGAGCTGGCCGAGGAGAACGCAGCGCGCTCCAAGGAGCTGCAGGCTAGCCGTTGACGACGTACGCCACGCCGATCGCGGAGAGCTCGGCGTTCAGAAGCGTCGTCGTGTTGCCCACGAACGTGACCCGTATCTGGAAGAATCGAGCGGAGTCGATGTCGTCGATCGAGCCGGTCCACGTCTCGTCGCCGGGGTTGAGGAAGGTGATGTCGCCGTTCAACCCACCCAGGTATCTGGGCACGGGCGGAAAGCCGGGCGCGTCGTCGCGCACGTCGCCGTACGGGTCGATGTGCGTGCCGTCGAAGGCGTAGCCCTTGCCCGGCGTGAACGACTCCCCGCCGATCGCGGTGGCGCCGCGATAGGCGAAGACGAGCTGCGTTCCGTTCGGCTGTTCCCCCGGCGTCGGTTCGACCACCGGAGCGAGGAAGTCCGTGATCCCGTCGGTCTGCTGGGTGTCCAGCCAGATCGTGTGGATCCGGCTGACGGTCGAGATCACGTCCATCTGCCCGATGTAGAAGGAGTTGTCGTCCGCCTTCGTGGGCTTGCCGGGCGGTGTCGAGCTCGGGTTGAACCCGCCCGAGGCGACCACTTCGAGGTCGGGGTCCTTCTTCACGACCGCGCTGAAGACGTTCAGGCCGCCCGTGGAGAAGACCCGGAAGGCGGGCAGGCGCGAGGCGTTGATCGCCAGTGAGATGTCGAACGAGTTGAGACCGACGCCGCTGTCGGTCGGGAACGTACGGTACTCCATCAGGAGCGGCAGACCGATCGACGGGACCTTCCCCGACGGCGCGATGTCGCCGCCCGCGCCTTCGGGGATCAGGCCGACGTCCTCCATGATGACGAGGTCGATGCCGTGGCTGTTCGGCCCCGCCTCGGCGAGCACCGAGGTGTCGCGCCAGGTGTAGTACTCGTGGTCGCCCGGGTCCGAGGATCCGCGATTGAGCGGGAAGGGCATCATGGGGGTGCCCGTCGAGCTCAGGAACAGGTCGATCGGATTGACGACGTACCCCTGGGCACGCGGGTGCACCACCTTTTGCGGACCGACCGGGTCGACCAGCACGTTGGACGCGAAGGTCTTGACGAGACCCGACTGAGGCTTGGTCGGCAGGCCCGATACGTGCTCGTCCGGCAGGTAGTGGCTGTGGGACAGCCGGATCTCGAACTCCTCGTAGAAATCGGAGACCACCCCCCCGCCGATCGGCGACCAGCTCAGCCCCTCGACGTCGAGGTTGTGGTTGGATTCGTCCTCCGTCGAGAAGCCGACGTCGCAGTACCGCCACACGGTCATCAGCCTGCTGCCGAGCGGCGAGAGCGGCGTCTGCACGCCCGGCGCGAACGGGATCATGATGCCGGGCACCGGCTGCGTCCGATCGGCCACGGCGGTCGAGCGCACGACCGGACGCGGCTTGACCACGCCGCGGTCCGGATCGAACAGGAACTGGCCGCGGATGTCGTCGGCCCCCGGAGGCGCGATGCCGGCCGGGTGCGAGACCTCGTCGAGCGAGTTGAAGCGCAGGACGATGCCGCCGTTCGACTCCGTGGGCGCGCTCGGGTCGATCGTGAAGGGGATCTGCCCGGGCAGGTGCAGGGGCTCGTTGCCGGCCAGGTCCGTGAGTCCGCCGTCGCCGCCGACCAGCGTGATGAAATAGGTTTCAGCGGTACCCTGGACGTGGTTCAGCGGCAGGACCGGCGCGTAGGTGAACTCCTTCACATCGGCGGACGGCACCACCTCGCCGACCACGATCTCGAGCGGGCTCGGGTCGGCGGCGACCCGCTGGACGATGAACGTGTCGAACGGCTTCACCGTCGCCGGGTCCATCGGCTCGCTGAAGCGCAAGGTCGCCAGGAAGAGGGGCGCGACCTCGGACGCCGGGAAGTCACTCGGGGTCGGAGTGAAGCTGATCCAGCAGCCCTCGAGGGCCGCCGGGAACAGCGAAGCGTCGAACGTCCGCTTGAAGAGGCCGGAGCCCAGAAGATCGCTCGGCGTGAGCGGATCGTCGGTCAGCACGCGGACCTCGAGGCCGGGCACCCCGCCGGTGACGAAGTCCGGCGGGAGGCCGTCCTTCGTGACCTCCATGAAGACCCCGGGCAGCTCGATGATGTTGCCGGGCTCCGGCTTGGACCGGCACGGCGTCGCGAACGTGACGTCGATCTTGAAGTCAAAGCCCGGGGTTCCGCCGGCCAGGTCCTCGACGAAGTCGACCGTCATCGGCCAGCCGCCGAGCAGCTCCGGCGGGTTGAGATCGAGCAGGAAGCCATTGTTGCCGTCGGCGGCGTTGCCCGACCGCATCGCGCGGACGACGTCGATCGTCGGCGATCCGAAGTCCACCGGACCGTTCGAGGTGGCGACCCCGTGGCCGCTCAGGTTGGTCAGCCGGGTGAACTGACCGACGGAGAACGCCGTCTCCGAGGGAATGCGGATCGAGACGTTGGCCTGCGAGGTGCCGGTCAGACTGGCCGGAAGCCCGATGGAGTTGAGCTCAACCGGCACCGGCATCGCCAACGCCTCCTGCTCGGAGACGGTCAGGTCGATCAGGACTCGCGTCGAGTGAAAGGCCGTGCCGTCGTCGGACAGACCGCCGAAGTTCGGGTCGAAGATCATCCGTGTGTTCGTGAACGGCACCGTAGGCGGGTAATCGGTCTGCAGCCTGACGTCGTCGGGCAGCGACAGGAGCGCGGCGTCATCGTCCTGGATCAGGTCGTTGAAGCGGATCACAAGGGCGGAGTTGCGGGCGATGAACGAGAACGGCGGCAGCGTCGCCGGGTCGTCGTCCTTCGGCTGGATCGGGCTCAGGTTGGAACCTGCGAGCTTGACCAGATCGATGAAGTCCCCACCCCCATCGTCCGACTTCTCGGCAAGCACGATCAGCCGGGTCTTCTGCGTGACCGGATTGGTCTCCAGCACGTAGCTGGAGCCGTCGGTCTGGACGTCCGGGTCGATGACGAAGTCCTTGAAGACCGGCGTCGGATCGACGTCCCCGGTCGCTTCATCGATGTCGTGGACGTCGACGAGCCGCCCCCAGGAGAGGTCGAGGAGGCGCAGGAAGGAGGCACCGCCCCCCTCGTTCGGCTCGTTGAAGAACGTACCGGAGCCGTCGGGTTTCATCAGCTCGTCACCCGGGGCGCCGATCATGTCGCCGCCGCTCGAGGAGCCCGTGCCGCAACCGCCGATCACGGCCACGAGAGCCGCCGCGACGGCGAGCGGCCCCCATCTCTTCTGGGAACGGAAGAGCCCGGCGGGATCGGAGCGGGATTGGGTGTGGTTCGAAGCTGCCATGACGGTTGGGTCCCTCTGAGCTCCCGGGAATCGGGGGTCGCACGGGGGTGAGTGTCCGGCAGGAGGCGACGGGGACGCCGAATCCGCCTTTCGGCGCCGAAAAGGGACCTCGAGGCCGCTGAAAGCCGCTGGGGGCGTGCCGTTCCTTGTTTTTCCTCGCCCGCGACCGGCCGCGCGGCTTTCGCCGCTTATGCGAAAGGCGCTGCGGAGAGCGATGGACGGCTCCCTGATGCACGGACGCGGTGACAGGCCAGAGGAGAAGTGGAGATGGGAGAACGGCTCGAGTCCGCTCGCGGAGAGGCGCAACGGGTCTTCCAGGACTACCTGGGCGCGCTCCGTCAAGGCCAGGCGATCACCCTCGATGAGTTGATTCCGTCGTGTCCCCCCGCGGCGCGCGACGAGCTCAGGGCCCTGCTGAACGACTTCGAGGAGCTGCGCGACGCGCTCAACGAGCAACCGCGGGGCCTGGTGGAAGGCGCCGTCGTCGGCGACTTCCGCCTGATCCGGCAGCTCGGCGAGGGCGCCGTAGGAATCGTCTGGGAGGCGGAGCAGCTTTCGCTCAAACGACCGGTCGCGCTCAAGTTCCTCCACCCTCACTACTCGCTCGCCCCCACCTCGCTTCAACGCTTCCGACGGGAAGCGGAAGCCGGCGGCCGTGCGCAGCATCCCGGGATCGTCTCGATCTTCTCGATCGGCGAGACGGAGGGCCATCACTACATCGCGCAAGAGCTCGTCTCGGACGGCCAGACCCTGGCCGACCGGATCGCGGAAGCGCGCGAGGCGGCCGAGCTCCCGGCGAGCTACTACGTGAAGACCGTCGAGATCATCCGCGCGGTCGCGGCGGCCCTTCAGGCCGCGCACGACGCCGGCATCATCCACCGCGATCTCAAGCCGTCGAACATCCTCCTGGACGAGAAGGAAGAGCCGAAGATCGGCGACTTCGGCCTCGCCAAGCTGCACGACGAGCTCTCGCTCTCCCGTAGCGGCGACCTGACCGGCACGCCCTTCTACATGAGCCCGGAGCAGGCCGCGTCGAAACGGATGGGCATCGATCACCGAACCGACGTGTTCTCGCTCGGTGCGACACTCTACGAGTGCCTGACGCTGGCGCGGCCGTTCGCCGGCGACACGAGCCAGCAGGTGCTCCGCAAGGTCCTGGTCGACGAGCCGCCCGATCCGTGCAAGCTCCGCTCCAGGCTTCCCGCCGACCTGGCCGTCATCTGCCTGAAGGCCCTCGAGAAGAACCCGGACCGCCGCTACCAGACCGCGCGGGACCTGGCCGAGGACCTGCGCCGCTGGTCCGCCAACGAGCCGATCGCCGCGCGGCCGCCGAGCTCGTTGCGCAAGGTCACCAAGTGGGTGGGCCGCCGGCCGGGATGGAGCGCCGCGATCGGGCTGGCGGCGCTGGGATTGCTGACGAGCATCACTCTGTCGGTGCGGATGGTCGACGCGAAGTCGCGGGCCGTGGAAAGCGCTCTGGAAGCCGGGCAACGGGCCGAAGAGGCGCGGCGCCAGCGCGAAGCAGCGGACCTGGTGGCGAGCTTCCTCGTCGAGCACATCGACACGCAGATTCCGAGGATGGCGGGAACAACGGTCACCGCGACGGAGCTCCTGGACAACGCGAAGCTGCGGGTGGAGGCGGAGCTGGGAACGCATCCCCTCGTCCAGGCGCGGCTGATGTTCGCCCTCGGCATCGCCTACTCGCGAGTGGGCGAATACGACAAAGCCGAGCCGCTTCTGCTTCGTTCGTTCGAGGTGCGCAGGGAACGGCTCGGCGAACGGGATCTCGACACGTTGCGCTCCATGTCCAACCTCGGGGCGGTCTACTCGGCTCAAGGTCGCAACGCCGAGGCGGAACCGCTGGCGAGAACGTGCCTGGAGCTCCGTCGCGAGATTCTCGGCGCTGGCGATCCCGAAACGCTCGAATCGATGGGCGACCTGGGAAACGCCTACTTCGAGACGAGACGCTTCGGAGAAGCCGAGCGCCTCTACCGCGAGTACGTGGAGACGGGCCGCGAGACCCTCGGCGAGGACGCACCCGAGTTGCTGCTGCCGTTGACGAACCTGGGACTGGTTCACCGCGCCTCCGGCAGGTTCGAGGAAGCAGAACGCGCCCTGCGCGATTGCTACGAGCGGGCGGTCAGGATCCGCGGAGACGGACACCCCGACACGGTGCAAGCGCTGGCATGGCTGGCCTGGGCTCTCCGCGACCTCGGCCGGTTGGAGGAGGCGGAGCTCACCTCGCGGCAGTCGCTGGAGGGTGCGCAGAGGCACGGCGGCGGCCCCTTGCACCCGCGGACCCTGGACACGGAGGTTCTACTGGCGATGGTCCGCGCCGACCAGGGGCACCTGGACGAAGCGGAGCGGCTCCTGTTGACGAACATCGACCAACGGGCGTCGGCTCTGGGGCGAGATCACCTGGGGATGGTTCGGGCGATGAACGCGCTTGCAGAGGTCTACGAGGATTCCGGGAGGGGTCGCGAGATGGAAGCGACCGCTCTGGAAGCTCTCGCGCTCGCCACCAGCGTCCTGGGAGAAGAGCATACGGAGACCCTCCGTGCCCGAAACGCCTCGGCTCGCGCCCTCGTGGGCCTGGGGCGATACGCAGACGCGGAAGAGCTCTTGATCGAGAGCCTCGAGCGTTGCCGAGCCGAGTTGGGCGAGGACGACGGCCTCACGCTCGACGTGCTCAGCGATTTGGGCGGTTTCCATTTTGACCATGGCCGCTACTCCAAGGCCGAACCGTTCTACCTCGAGTGCTTGGAAGGAAGACGAAGGGTGTTCGGGGATCGCCATCCCGGCACCGTGGCCGTGCTGTCGGCGCTGGCCGCGCTGTACTGGAACCGGAATAGCCTTGCGGAGGCCGAGCCGTTCCTCACCGAGCTCCTGGAGACGCGCCGCGCCGTCCTGGGCGAGGGCCACGCCGACACCCTGACTTCACTGAGCAGCCTGGGCAAACTCTACACCCGCCAGGATCGCCACGCCGAGGCCGAGCCGTTGCTCGTCGAGTGCCTGGAGAAGCGTCGCGCGGTCCTGGGCGAGGAACATCGAACAACCCTCGATTCGCGCAGAGACTTGGGCTGGAACTACGCTTCGTGGCTACACGAGCAACGAGAAGAGCTGGGGAGCAACGCCCCATCTACGCTTGCCGTGCTCAACAAGCTCGTTTCCTTTCACGAGAGCGAAGGAAACCACGGAGCGGCGGAAGCGCTCTATCTGGAATGGCTCGACCTCCTCGGCGCGGAGGACGCCGGCAAGCCCGCGTTGCTCGCGGGTCTGGCCGCGCTCTACGACCGCCAGAGCCGTTGGGAGGATGCGCAGCCGCTCGTTCACGAGCTGTTGGAGCTCACGCCCGAAGACTCCGAGCACTACGCGGAGCGGAAGCAACTCCTGGACAGGATCGTCAAAGCGCCGGTGGATCCCCTGAAGGTGCAAGGGAAGACGATGGTGGGCGAGATCCAACGATACCGGGACGAGTCGGGAGAGTATCCAACGTCGCTGGAAGAAGCGGGCATCGACGCGCCGCCGGCCGTGGTCGGCGTGTGGGAGTACCACCGCGGGTCAGACGGTGCGGCGTTTGAGCTCAGCGGCGGAGACTACAGCTTCGGTTGGGAGCTCTGGTACGACTCCCAATCGGGGCAGTGGTCGGTCGAAAGGTAGCTGTCGCCCGTTCGCACGTCGGCACCTAGCCGCGCGCCTGCTCCGCCGGCAGGGTGAAGAAGAACGTCGAGCCCGGCCCCTCCGTCGGCTCGATGCCGATCCTTCCGCCGTGGCGCTCGACGATGCGCTTGCAGATCGCGAGGCCGATCCCCGTGCCGGGGTAGTCGTCGAGCGTGTGCAGCCGCTCGAAGACGCCGAAGACGCGCTCGCTGTAGCGCGGGTCCACGCCGATCCCGTTGTCGGTCACCGTGATGACCCACTTCCCCCCGCCGTTGCGGGCGCCCACGTGGACCTCCGGCGGCTCCTCGCTGCGGAACTTCAACGCGTTGCCGAGCAGGTTCTGGAAGAGCAGCACGAGCTGCGCCTCGTCGGCCTCGACCTCGGGCAGCTCGTCCCACGTGACGCGCGCCTTGTTCTCGTCGACCATCAGCTTGAGGTTCAGGAGCGCCCGCTCGACCGCCTCCGCGCAGTCGACGCGCTTGAGCTTGGGCTCGTTGAAGCCGACGCGCGAGTACGAGAGAAGGTCCTTGATCTGGTTCCGCATGCGAACCGCGCCGTCGACCGCGTAGCGGAGGAACTCGTTGCCGTCCGGCTCGAGCTTGTCGCCGTAGCGCTTGTCCAAGAGCTTCAGGTAGCCCATGAGCAGCCGCAGCGGCTCCTGCAGGTCGTGCGAGGCCACGTACGCGAAGCGCTCGAGGTCCGCGTTCGAGCGCGCCAGGTCGGCCGCGGTCCGGCGCAGCTCCTCCTGCGCGCGCACGCGCTCGGTGACGTCGCGCAGGATGGACGAGACGGCGACGATGCGTCCGTCGTCGTCGCGGATCGGCGAGACGGTCAACGAGACCAGGATGCGACGGCCGTCCTTGTGCAGGCGCTCGGTCACGAAGTCGCGCACGGGATGGCCGGCGGCGATCTGCTCCAGGATCCACTTGCCCTGGGTCTCCTTGCCCTCCGGCCAGAGGACGCCGATCGGCTTGCCGAGCACCTCCTCGCGCCGGAAGCCGAGCAGCGCCTCCGCCCCCGCGTTCCACGCGGTGATGCCTTGCTCCAGATCGATGCTGACGATCGCGTCGTCCGAGTACTCGACGATCGTCGCCAGCGTCTTGAGGTCGAGCTCCGCGTTCTTGCGCGCCGTGATGTCGCGCATGAAGCAGTGGTGCCCGATGAAGTCGCCCCTCTCGTCGACGCGCTTCACCATCAAGACGTGCTTGTAGAACGTCGAGCCGTCCTTGCGCACCGCAAGCGCCTCGAACTCGCCCTTGCCCTCGTCGAGCATCGTCTCGTACGCGGCGAGCGCCGCATCACGGCTGTCGGCGTGCACGGTGGGCTCCCACGGTCCGCCGATCAACTCGTCCGGCTCGTAGCCGAGGAACGACGCGTACGCCTCGTTGACCGCGACGTACTTCCCCTTCGCGTTCACCCGCGAGATCCCCGGCATCGCGTTCCGGAGAGCGAGGTGGACCTCTCGCAGGCCTTCCTCCATCTCGAGCTCCTCGCGCGGAGTCATAGCCCGAGTGTACGTCGGGCCGCGACGTTCTTCGGAAACCGCGCCATCGGCGAAACAGCCCACCAGCCCGGGGAGGTCGGAAAAACGTCGAGTGGGCCGCCGTGCTAGTTGGGAGGACCGGAAGCGGCGGCGGGCAAGCCCTCCATGTGCATTCCGGTCCTCCCCCCCTCGCCCAGGAGTCTGCCGAACCCACCGCAGGACTCCGGTTACAATCCGTTAATAGTCGACGAAGTCACTAGAATCGGGCCCCATGCGGGTCCTGTTGGTCGACGACGACCCCGGCTTCCGACGTTATTCGTCGCTCGCGCTGAAGGAAGCCGGAATTGGCTACGTGGCGCTCCGGACCGCGCACGAGGCGCTGGACACGCTCGGCGCCGAGGGGCAGAACGCCTTCGACGCCCTGCTGCTCGACGTCGAGCTTCCCGGCATGAAGGGCTGGGAGCTCCTCAAGGAGCTGCGCGGCCGCGGCGTCGACATGCCCGTGATCCTCGTGACCGTCCACGACGCCCTCGAGGAGAAGGTCAAGGGACTGGAGGGCGGCGCGGACGACTACATCGTCAAGCCTTTCGAGTTCGAGGAGCTGATCGCCCGCCTCCACGCCGTCGTCCGCCGCCGCCTGCGCTCCGCGCCCGTGATGATCGCCGACCTCCGCATCAACCTCGAGATGCGCCACGTCGAGCGCAACGGCCAACCGATCGAGCTCAGCCCGCGGGAATTCGACGTGCTCCTCGTCCTCGTGCAGGCGGGCGGCCGGGTCGTCTCGCGGCGCGAGCTCTTGAAGCGCGTGTGGGGCGTCGGCGGGGAGACCGACACCAACGTCGTGCAGGTTCACGTGTCGCGGCTACGGAGCAAGCTGCGCGAGCACGGGGGGGAGCTCATTCGGACGCAGAGGGGGAAGGGGTATTCGTTGGTGCTGTGAGCGGTGCGGGAGGTTCCGGGGCAGTGGAACGTCTCGGCGCTGTGCGACCGCGGAGGCCGACGGAGACCACGGAGCCCGGAGATTAACACGGAGATGAACGGAGTTATCGGAGAGCACGGAGATCGGA
>JANQEJ010000137.1 GCA_028278425.1 Planctomycetota bacterium
CTTCTCTCCGCTCGAGCAGCCGACATCAACGCTTTGACCAAGATCGCCGCGTAATTCCTGCGCTCCAAGCAAAGGAATGCGGAATGAGTACTACGGAGATCGGAGTCTATGGGGCACGTCCCCGCGAGTTGTCCGGTTCCTGACCACTCCAACCGTCAGGCGAAGTCAGCTCGCGGAGACGTGGATCGGTCAGGACGCGACATGACGCGGAGACGAACACCGTAGATGCCGATCTCCGAGGTCTCCGATAACTCCGTTTTCCTCCGTGTTAACCTCCGGGCTCCGTGCCCTCCGTTCCTCTCCGAGGTCCCAATCAGTCCGAACACCGCGCCGTGTGCGACCCCTTGCTCGCGGCGAACTCGACGCTCCCGAGGAACTTCACGTTGACGCTGCAGTCCTCGCTGTCCGCCAGGAAGAGCCGGAACGGCCCGCCGTAGGTCTCGGGCAGCGGTTCGTCGTCGAGCGCATAGAGCACGATCCCCTTCTCCGCGAGCTCCTCCACCGGCAGGCTCGCCGTGAAGCTGCCGTCCGACGAGGCGACGTTCACGAAGGCGACGTCGGCGTGCGGGCGTGCGCGCTCGATCAGCGCTCGGAAACGGATCGCGGTGCCTTGCCGGTCGGGGAGCACGCTTCCGAGGTCGGGGATCTTGTGCTCCTCCGCGGCCGCCTCGCAGTCGGCGTAGGTGAGCTCCAGGTCGCCGGCTTCGCACGCGCCGCCGACGCGCAGGGTCGTCTCGCTCATCGGCGCAGGGTAGCATGCGCACGTGTTCCGCACGTTCCAGTACGCGTTCAAGAAGCTCACCGGGAGGATGCCGACCATGCTCGACGTTGGGACCGCCGCGCCGGCCTTCGAGGTCAACGACCACCAGGGGCGCACCGTTTCGCTCCAGGGACTCCAGGGGAAACGTTTCGTCCTCTGGTTCTATCCGAAGGCCGACACCCCCGGGTGAACGGCCCAGGGGAGCGGGTTCCGTGATCGAGCCCGCGAGTTCGAGGAGAAGGGCGTGCAGATCTTCGGCGTGTCGTTCGACACCGAGGCGGAGAACAAGGCCTTCGCCGAGAAGCTCGACTTTCCCTTCCCGCTGCTTTGCGACACGTCGCGCGCGATGGGGCTCGCCTACAGGGCGTGCGACAGCGCGGCGGATCCGTACCCGAACCGCATCACGTACGTGATCGGTCCCGAGGGCGAGATCCAGCAGGCGATCGAGACCAAGGACCCGGGCGGGCAGGCGGCGGCGATCCTCGCCTCCTTATAGAGAGAGAACCCGTTCGTGAGCCGCTTTCCCTTCCGCGACGACGGGCCGCCGCTTCTGATCGGCGTCGTGCACCTCGCGCCGACGCCGGGGGCGCCGGGGTTCGGCGGCGACGCGGAGGCGGTGCTCGAGCGGGCGCGGGCCGACGCGCGCGCCCTCGGCGACGGCGGCGCGGACGGGATGATCGTCGAGAACTTCGGCGACGCGCCGTTCTTCCCGGAGCGCGTCCCGGCGGAAACCGTGGCCATGCTGGCGCTCGCCGTGCGGGCCGCCCGCGAGGTCGCGGGCGACCTCCCCGTCGGCGTCAACGTGCTGCGCAACGACGCGCGCGCCGCCGTCGGGATCTGCGCCGCCGCCGGCGCGGCGTTCCTGCGCGTCAACGTGCACGTCGGCGCGGCGGTGACCGACCAAGGCGTGATCGAAGGGCGCGCGGCGGAGACCCTGCGCGAGCGTGACCGCCTCGCCCCGGAGGCGGCGATCTTCGCCGACGTGCACGTGAAGCACGCGACTCCGCTCGGCGGGGAGTCCATCGCGGAGGCGGCGGCCGAGACGTTCCGGCGCGGGCGCGCCGACGCGCTGATCGTCTCCGGCCCGGCGACGGGCGAGCCGGCCGCGCGCGCCGACCTTCTCGCCGTGCGCGAGTGCGTCGATGCTGCGCCGCTCCTCGTCGGCTCGGGCTTGTCCGAGGCGAACGCGGCGGAGCTCCTCGCGGTCGCCGACGGCGCGATCGTGGGGACGGCGCTCAAGACCGACGCGCGCGTCGAGCTTCCGGTCGACGCGGCCCGGGTCGCGCGGCTGCGGGGGGTGCTCGACGCGGTAGGGCGGTAACCCGCCTTCCCCGCGCGGATAGCGCCCCGTGATGCGCGCGGTCTGGGTCGTCCTCCTCGTCGCCGCGGTTGCGGTCGTCGCGATCTTCCTCAAAACGGGGGACCGCGCCGGAGCCGAGGTCTCCAAGGGCGCCGACGTAGAGGCGGCCGAGGATCGCGCCGAAACGCGGCTCGCACGACCGCCAGGCGAGCAGGTCGCCGCCGCCGCTCTCGGCGAGAGCCCCACGCGGCAGACGGTGGCGGAGATCGAGCCGGCGGACGAGCCCGAGCCGCCGCCGAAGGAGGCGTACGTGGACGTCGCCGTGTTCGAGCTCGAGTCGCAGGCGCCGATCGCCGGCGCGACGCTCCAGCTCGTTCCGTTCGACGAGCCGGACTACCGCTCGGCCCTAGCGCCGCCGCGCACGGACGAGGAGGGCAAGGCGACGCTCGTCGTCCGCGCCGGCGAGCGCTACCTCCTGCACGTGACCAACGTCTTCGGCTCGCGCGGGAAGGAGGTGTTGAGCGTCCCGCCGTTGAAGGAATCCGAGCGGCGCGCGCTCCAGGCGTACCTGGCCACCGGCTACGACGGCCACTTCTTCGGGCTCGTGGTGGCCGACGAGGACGGCTCGCCGCTCCCCGACGCGACGGTCAGGGTGCTGGACCGCCACGTCCGAGGCGGGCGGTTCGGCGAAGACCTCGGCAAGCACACCTACTTCGAGGCGCGCGTCGACGCGTCCGGGCTCTTCGACCTCTGGTTCGATCCGGGTCCGCGGACGACCGCCTTCGCCTCGGCGCCCGGGCGGAACCGCATGGCCTTCGGCGTCACGCCGGGGTGGTCGGCGGACCGGCCCTTCGAGATCCGCCTGCCGCGGACCGGAACGGCGCGGGTCACGCTGCTCGACGGGCTCGGGCGACCCGTGGGCGGCGCGAAGGTCACGCTGATCGCGGAGGGGACCGATCTCGTCCTCGGCGACCGGAGCCGCGTCCGCATCCACTACAAGAACGACCCGAGCTGGTCGGCGACGACGGCGGACGACGGCACGTGCGTCATCGCGGGCGCCGCGTCCAACGTCGGGCTGGACGTCAAGGTCCAGCCGCCGGCGGCCTACGCCTGGTGGCACCTCGAGGAGCTCGTCCTCAAGCCCGGCGTCGAGCAGGACGTCGAGATCGTGGCGCCCGACTGATCTACTCGTAGAAGTTCGTCGCCTCGGTCTCCTCGAGCGGCGAGGAGAGCTGTCCCGTGGTCAGCGAGACCTTGAACCGCGCGTCCGCCGGGCTCTCGCCGCGGACGGTCACGCGCCACGTCGCCTCGTCGCCGGCGGCGATGCTCGCGATCCCTTCGAAGCTCAGCGTCTTTCCGACGAGCGACGACTCGCTCGGGCCGCTGGAGGCGACGAAGGTCACGTTGTCGGGCAGCGTGCAGGTCACCTCGACGCTCGTGGCCGCCGCGGTGCCCTGGTTGATGACGCTGACGACGTAGACCGCCTCCGCGCCCACTTCGACCGGATCGTTGAGGTCGACGACCTCGACGGTGACGGCGGGGCGTCCCATCACCTTCGTGTGGAATCCGGCCTCCACCGGGTTCGCGGAGCGCGCGGTCGCGCGGGCGGTGGCGTCGAAGCCGCCGACCTCGGTGGCCTCGAGCACGACGCCGAGAGTGCGCTTGCCGCCCGGCTCGAGCTCGCCGATGCGCCAGCGGACTCTGCCGTCCACGAAAACGCCGCCCTCGGTTGCCGAGTGGAAGCGCGTGCGCGGCGGGACGCGGTCCTCGACGAAGGCGTCGCGCGCGACGCCGTCGCCGACGTTCGTGACGACGAGCTCGTACTCGATCCGCCGCCCGAGGAACGTCTCGGACGTGCCCGTCCGCTCGATCTTGAGCTCGGGCTCGCGCACGGCGACCGTGAGCTCCGTGGCTTCCGAGGCGAGCTCGTCGGCGCCGTAGGCGGTGGCGGCGGCCTTGTGCTCGCCGCGCTCCGCGGCGCGCGCGGCCACGGTGAAGTCGCGCGCCGCGCCCTCGGCGAGGTCGCCCACGTGCAGCTCGAACGTGCTGCCGCCGTCCTCGCCCTTGAGCCCGTCGGGGAAGTTGCCGCGCAGGACGACGTCGCGCGCGGTTCCCGTCCCGGCGTTCTCGACCGTGTAGGTCAGGAGCACGCGGTCGTTGCGGATCACCTCGGCCGGCCCCGCGCCGGTCAGGGTGAGCTTCGGGTCGATGACGCGCGTGTCGACGCAGAGCGCCAGGTCGTACGTCACCGTCGAGCAGGTCTCGAAGCTGCCGGCTTCCGTGGCGACGGCCTCCAGCTTGAGCTCGCGCGACTCCCACGGGTCGAGCACGCCGACGTTCCATTCCGCGACCTTGTCTTCGCCGACCTTCACCTCGTCGCCGCCGCCCTTCACCTCGAAGGAAGGCGGCAGCGCGTCGAGCAGGACCACGCGGTTGAGCGTCTCCTCGGTAAGGTTCGTCACCCGCACGACGTAGTCGAACGGGCGGTTGAGCCGGATCTCGCCCGGGGTCGTCTTCTCGACGAGGAGCGCGCTCGTCGCGCGGCTCCCGGTCGGATAGGCCATGGCGGAGGTGACCGCGCCGGCTCCGGCCGCCGGGGCGGAGGCCTCGACGGCGTGCCGGTGGGGGCGGCGGGTCTCGTGCGTGATGACGCACGACGTGGCGCCGAGCGAGGCGACGGCGAGCAGGCCGAGGGTGGGAAACGCTTTCATGGGGGGGCTCCTGGGGCGATGGAGAGAGGAGGAGACGAAGTCTACCCCGAGATGCGGTTACGGGCTCGTGACCCGTTACGGGCGCCCGTCCCGGTAGCTTGTCCCTCGCGATGGTGCTCCGCCTTTCCCTCCGCTACGCCGTCCACCTGGGCTTCGCGCTGCTGCTGCTCTACGCGGCCGTGGCGCTGCTCGGCGGCGCGTAGGCTATGCGAAGAGCACCGGCGTGTAGTCCACCTCCGTCTCGCCCTCCGCGAAGTGCGCGAAGGACTGGACCAGCCGCCGGTCCGGCCAGCGGAGCTCGACCTCGCCGCGCAGGGGCCGGTAGATCGCGGTGTAGAGCGTGCCGAAGTGGCGCTGGTAGGCGCGGGAGAAGAGCGGCTCCTCGAGGAAGCGTTCGGCGAGGCGCCCGAGCGTCTCGAACGGGTCGGCCAGGCGCGACGTCAGGAAGCGCTCGCGCTCCGTGGTGTACGTCAGGAGCGCGTGCTGCTGCCACTCGATCTGGCCCTGGTGGTTCGTCGCCACCGGCGTGCGCACGACCGCGGCGGGGCGATCGGGCGCGACGTGCACCGTCGCGTACGAGCCGCTCGCGTCGATCACCGAGACGTTGTAGGCCATGTGCGACGGCACCCGCGCGAGCACCGCGGTCGCCTCGGCGGTGTTCCGGCAGAACTCGAGCACGTACCGCAGCACGAGCGGGATCCCGAAGCCGTCGCCGACGACGCGCCGGCCGCCGAAGGCGAGCGACACCGCGAGCCCGTGGTGGTTCATGCCGTCGAGCGCGCCCCAGAGCACTTCGCTCATCGCGATGACGTGCGTGCCGTTCCAGGCCGTCGAGACGAGCGTCGCCTCGCAGAGCTCCGGGCTGTAGTCGTAGTTGCGGATCAGGATCGGCTCGGAGCGGCTCCATACCACCTGCGAGCAGCCGGACATGTACGGCGTCGGTCGGTAGTGCGCGAGGAAGCGCGCCGCGAGATCGTCGCCGCCGGCGAGGTCGACCAGGCGGGTGTAGGTGGGGATCAGCTCGGGCATGTGGCGCTCGAGCGCGACCGCCCCTTGGTCGACCGACGGGCGCGCCGAGTCGCCCTCCTTGAGAAACCACCGGCGGTAGGCGGGCCAGGCCTCGTCGAAGAGCGCCCGCCACTTGGGGCCCGGGTGAAGCTCCTGGACGGAGCGAAACGGAAGCCGCAGCCTCACAGCATCTTGAAGGCGCCGATCTCCGCCCTCTGGCGGCCCGCGCTGCGGTCACGCGCGTCGAGGCTCTTGGTGGAACGGAACTGGGAGCGCAGCGCGCGGATCCAGGCCTTCGCGCGGGCGTTCAGGCGGTTCCGGTCGTCCATCAGCCGGCCGCGCGTCACCAGGATCCCCATGTCCGCGCCCTTGTAGAAGTAGTCGCCCTCCTTCGCGATCCGCAGGAAGAAGGCGCGGTTCTCGTTCGCCACGGTACGCCGGTGCGTCTGCACGCGGAGGAAGTTCATGCGGCCCTCGCCGTCGAGCTCCCAGATGCCCGTGCGCGGCGCGGCGGTGACGAGCTTCACGTCGTCGTCGGTGTACTTGACGACGAGCTGGCTCCACGCGTCGATGTTCTCGGGGTCGGCCCAGCGCGCGTTGAGCTCGTCCACGTCGAGCTCGTACGGCACGTTCATGTACTCGAGCAGGTGGAACAGGAAGAGCGGTGCGTCCGCCTGCGCGAAGGCGGCGAGGTTCGTCATCGAGCTCGCGCCGGTGATGCGCGGGTTGACCTCGCCCAGGTAGAGCTTGCCCGTGTCCTCGTCGAGCAGGAGGTCGAGCTCGAAGTAGCCGCGGTAGCCCATCTTCCGCAGCTCCTCGCCGAAGCGCATCGTCATCCGGCGCGCGAGGTTGCGGATCCGGCGCGGGAACGCCTCGGCGTAGACCTCGTTGCCGCACCAGCCGCCCTTGTAGGGGGTGAGCTCCTTGAAGCCGACGAGCTCGGTCATCAGCGGGCCGACGATCGTGCCGTGGCGCGTCACGCAGGCCTCGATCGCGGTGCCGCGGCACTTGAGGCGCTTCATCACCTTGACCTCGGGGGCGGCCGTGATCTCGTCGGCGTACTTCTTCCAGTCGCGCTCGGACGAGATGAAGAAGGTCGTGTGGCCGGAGTCGCCGAAGGCGGTCTGGATCACGAGGTTCTTGCCGAGGCGCTTCGACATCCGGCGCAATTCGGCGTAGCTCGTCACCTTCCCGAGCACGTTGGGAACGCTCTTCACGCCGGCGCGGTTGCCGATGCGCGTCGTGTTGATCTTGTCGTCGACCGCGTCGCGCAGGGACGCCTTGGGGAAGCAGACCTTGAGGCCGAGCTCGCGGCAGCGCTTCTCGGTCTCTTTGTCGAACATCAGGAACACCGTCCGCCCGCCGGGGCCGCCGGCGTAGACGTAGTTCTGCACGTCGGGGTGCGCGAGCAGGTAGTTGTTGATGTCCTCGATCCCGTCGAAGAGCTCGTGCGGGATCTCCGGCGGGCTGAACACGTTCGGGTGGTGGCCGTCGAAGCAGTCGATGTAGTTGACGTACTTGAAGTTGCCGACCCACTCGTCGATGCCGATCAGGTTGAAGTTGGTCGCGCTGACGAAGTAGATCGGCTCTTCGTTGCGGTGGAAGAAGCGGCGGATGTCCGACACGCCCTTGAGCTTCTTGCGGCGCCGCCTGCGCGGTCGTTGCGGAGTGATCGTCACGGTACGGGGCACGTCAGGTTCCTCTCGTTTCGGTGAGCTCGCGGACGCGCCGCTCCTGCCGCAGGCGGTCCAGCGTCTCCGTTGTGAAGACGCGCAACCCGAGGTCGGGGTCGTAGCCGTGGATCTCCTTCACGTCGAGCGCCTTCAGGTAGGCGAGGATCTCGCGGCTGACGACCTGGCCGGGCACGAGGATCGGGAAACCGGGCGGGTAGGGCGTGACGAAGGTGGCCGACACCACCTCGCGGCCGGCGTCGAGCTCGGCGGCGATCGTGCCGTCCATGCGCAGGAACTCGCAGGCGTCCTCGGCGTAGGCGGCGTAGAAGGCCGCGCGCATGTCGCCCTCCGGCGTCGTGTTTTCGTCGGAGCGGAACACGGCGTGGAAGCGGCTGAAGTTCGGCAGCGGCGGCATCTCCTGGGTGAGCGAGGCGACCTGGCGCTCCCGGTTGGCTCGGGCGGCTCGCGTTTCTCCCTCTTCGCGCTCCTCGAGCTCGCTGGCGAACCGCGTCAGCGTGTCGATCAGGTAGGCGACCGTCCCGCGCGTCATGCCGATGTGGATCATGAAGAGCACGGTGTTGCGCGACGTCTTGTTGATCTGGATGTCGAAGCCGTCCATCAACGCCTGCTTGAACGAGTCGCCGTCCAGGCCGGCGCGCCCGCAGGCCAGCGTCACGCGCGTCGGGTCGAGCGCGAACTCGTCGTCGTGCCACGCCTTCTCCATGCGGGTCCAGCCGTGGTCGGGGTCGTAGTAGGCCTCGATGCCCGAGGGGCGATACTCGCTCGGGATCAGCTCGCCGGGGCCGAGCACCGTGAAGTGCCGCTTCAGGAGCGGGTCGGTGCGGATGCGCTCGCGCAGGATCATCGCGAGTTCGATGCTCTTCTGGACGAGCTCGTAGCCCTCGAACTCGACCTGCCGCCGCCCGACGTCGAGCGACGCCAGGATCTGATAGTTCGGCGACGTCGAGGTGTGCGTCATGTACGCCTCGTGGAACGCGTCGGCCACCTGGCGCTCGAAGTCCTGGTCGTTGACGTGGATCATCGAGCCCTGGCGCAACGCGGTCAGCGTCTTGTGCGTCGACTGCGTCGCGTAGACGCGGACCCGGGCGAGATCGGGATCGGGCAGGAGCTCCCGGTCGAGCGCGCTTTCGTCGAGGTCGCCGGCCGTCTCGCTCCAGCGGGCGTACTCCGCGCGGTACTCGGGGCTCGCGAGCTTGCGGCGCAGGCGGTTGGCCGCGTCCATCGCGGTGCGGCGGCGCGAGATCGGCGTGAAGGTGGCGAAGGCGAACCAGGCCTCGTCCCACAGGAAGATCATGTCCGGCTTGATCGCCAGGACCTCCCGCATCACGCGCTTGGTGTCGTACGTGATGCCGTCGAACGTGCAGTTCGTGAGCAGCATGCACTTCACACGGTCGAGCTTGCCGGCGTCGCGCAGCTCGAGCAGGTGGCGCTTGATCTCCCGGAGCGGGACGCCGCCGTACATCGAGTACTCCGAGCACGGATAGGGGTCCATGTAGATCGGGAGCGCGCCCGAGAGCAGGACCGAGTAGTGGTGCGACTTGTGGCAGTCGTGCGAGACCAGCACGATGTCGCCCGGCTTCATCAGCGCCTGGAGCGCGATCTTGTTCGCCGTCGACGTGCCGTTCGTGACGAAGTAGGTCTGCCGCGCGCCGAAGGCGCGCGCGGCGGACTCCATCGCCCTCTTCATCGAGCCGTGCGGCTGGAGGAGCGAGTCCAGCCCGCCCGTCGTCGCCGAGGTCTCCGCCAGGAAGATGTTGTCGCCGTAGAACGACCGCATGTCCTGGATCCAGTGCGACTTCGAGATCGACTTGCCCTTCGAGATCGGCATCGCGTGGAACACGCCGGTCGGCTTCTGGCTGTAGCGGCGCAGCGCGGAGAAGAACGGCGTCTCGAAGCGCTGGTGGATCCCCTTCAGGATCGAGAGGTGCAGCTCGCGGTAGTCCTCCTGGCGGTAGAACACGCGCCGGAACTCGCGCGAGCCGACGCCGGCGACCTCCTCCACAGGAGATTCGGTCACCAGGAAGAGGTCGAGCTCGGGCCGCAGCTTCTTCAGCACCTTCGCCAGCGCCAGCGCGCGCTCGAAGTCGCTCATCTCCTCGAGCTCGTCCTCGCGCAGGCCGGCGATCGCGACGTACTGCTGGAGGATCTCGAGGTGGTTCGACGAGGCGAACGGGAACCCGTAGCGCGCGACGCAGGTCTGCACGTTGTGGTTGAAGAGCACCGCGATCAGCGCGTCCTCGAAGCTCGGCACGACGACGACGTCGTAGACGAAGTCGTCCTCGGAGCGGCGCATCTCGAGCAGCCGGCGGCGGAGCTCCGCTTCCTCGTCCGCGGCGAGGTCGTCGACGACGAGAACCTCGAAGTAGGGCCGCCCCTCCTCGGCGAGCGGCGCGGAGAGGAGCTCCTCGAGGTCGGGGCCCTCGCCTGAGTCGCGCGACCAGGCGGCGGCGACGTCGCGGCTGCGGTAGGCGTCGCTGGAGAGCAATCGCGCGATGCGCGTGACCTGGCGCCCGACGAGCTCGTACTCGCGGCGCTCGAAGGCGCGCAGGAGCTCGCCGAAGACCTGTTTGCCCGGGAAGGCCCAGTACGACTCGATCGGCGTGAGGAGCTCGAGGTCGCGCGCCACGTTGCGCTCGTGCTTCCGCGGGTCGCGCCCGCGCTTCAGGTCCAGCTCGATGCGGCGCGCGCCCGCCTTCAGGCGGCTCCAGGCGTCGGTACGCAGGTGCGAGGCGTTGTAGTACGTGCTGAGCGACGTCTTGCGCGCCGGTTCCACGCCTTGGAAGGGCTGGATCTCTCTCCCGTTGTCCGTCACGACGGCTCCTCCTCGCCGCGCAGACCCGCGCGCGTGCCGCGCGTCGGCTTCGTGAGCGGTCCGAGCTTCGACAGGTGCTCGCTGGGATCCTCCGCGTAGATGCCGAAGTGCACGCGGCGGTCGCGGAAGCTCTTCAAGGGCTGTCCCAGGCCGCGCAGCCCGAACTCGCGGCTGCGGCGCACGCGGTCGAGGTCGATCTCCAGCGGAATGAGCTCCTCGGCCGACCCGGCCTCGTGCAGCACGTCGCCGTAGGGTCCGACGATGATCGACTTGCCGACGCCGATCTCGCCGACGCCGTTGATGTCGAAGAAGAAGCACTGGTTGATCGCCGCGCTCGCGCGCGCGATCGAGAGCTCGACCTCGCGGTCGATCGTCGTCGTCATCGTCGGGTGGAGGATCACCTCGGCGCCCATCGAGACCAGCGTGCGCGTCGTCTCCGGGAACCACATGTCGTAGCAGATCGAAACGCCGAAGCGCCCGACGTCCGGGACGTCGAAGACGAGGAAGTCCTCGCCGCCCTCGACTCCCTCCTCGTAGGGGCGGAAGGGGAACTGCTTGCGGTAGCGGCCGACGACCTCGCCGTCGGGGTCGAGCACCGTCGCCGTGTTGTACGTGTGGTCGCCCTCCTTCTCGAACATCGTTCCCGGCAGGAGCCAGAGCGAGTGCCGGCGCGCCATCTCGCGGAAGCGCTCCTCGGTCGGACCCGGGATCTCCTGCGCGCGCGCGAGCGACGGGCCGAAGGGCGAGAGCTCGCTGAACACGACCATCTGCACCCAGGGGTAGAGGCTCTGGAGCAGGTCCAGCTTGCGCTCCATCTGATCGATGTTGTCCCCGTGCGCGGGGAGGTCGAGCTGCATGCCGGCGATCGAGAAGGGCTGCATCGCGCTCGTTAGCTCGTCGGGGTCGTCTCGGGGGTTCCGGCGACGCGGAGGATCTCCTCCTCGAGCACGTCGAGCCCTCGTTCCAGCTCCCCGTCCGGGATGACGAGCGGCGCCAGGATGCGGATGACGTTGCCGTAGGACCCGGCGGGGATCACGAGCACGCCGCGCTCGAAGCAGGCGCGCACGATCCGCCCGACGAGCTCGCCGGCCGGGCGGTGCGGGTCGTCGTCGTGCACGAACTCGAGCGCGCACATCGCGCCGACGCCGCGCGCGTCGCCGATCGAGCTGCAGCGCTCCTTCAGCGACTGGAAGCGCGCGAGGATCTTCGCCCCGATCTCCTCGGCCCGCCGGTTCAGGTCGAGCTCCTCCATCGTCTGGATCGACGCGAGCGCGGCGGCGCAGGCGACCGGGTTGCCGCCGTAGGTGCCGCCGAGCTGGCCGGGAGCGGGGGCGTCCATGAACTCCCGCCGGCCGACCACCGCCGAGATCGGCATGCCCGAGCCGAGCGACTTGGCCCAGGTGGAGAGGTCGGGCGTGATGCCCGCGTGCTCGTACGCAGCCCAGCGGCCGGTGCGGCCGAAGCCGGACTGCACCTCGTCGACGATCAGGAGCATGCCGTGCTCGTCGCAGATGCGGCGCAGGGCGCGCAGGTACTCCGCGGGGGCCGGCGCGAAGCCGCCTTCGCCCTGGACAGGCTCGATCAGGACCGCGGCGACGCGCTCGGCCGGGATCGTGTTGACGAAGGACTCCTCGAGCCGCTGGATCTCCCGCTTGACGAACTCCTCGCGCGAGAGGCCGTCGTTGTAGCGGTAGTAATTGGGGAAGGGCAGCCGGTAGACCTCGGGCGCGAAGGGGCCCGCGCCCTTCTTGTAGCCGGTCTTCGACGTGAGCGTCAGCCCGAGGAGCGTGCGCCCGTGGAAGGCCTCGGTGAAGCAGAGCAGCGCCGGCCGCCCGGTGGCGAGGCGCGCGATCTTGATCGCGTTCTCGACCGCCTCGGCGCCCGAGTTGACGAGCATCGCGCGCGTCTCGTCGCCGTGGGGGAAGAGCTCGACGAGCTTCTCGCAGAGCGCGACGTACGGCTCGTAGGTCGTGACGTGGATGCAGGTGTGGAGCAGCTTCTCCGCCTGCTCCTGGATCGCGCGGACGACCGCCTCGGGGCAGTGACCGGCGTTCAGCGTGCCGATTCCGCCGGCGAAGTCGATCAGCTCGCGGCCTTCCAGGTCGGTGATCTTCGCGCCGCGCGCGGTGGCGGCGACGGCGTCGTTCATGCGCGCCACGCCGCGGGCGACGACGCGCTCGCGGCGTCGGAGGAGCTCTTCGTTCCTGTCCATGGGCAAGGCCTGAGCCTCTTCTCGGGAGGGGGTCGGGGGGAGTTCGGCGGACGGTGGAAAGCTCCCCAGTATACTCCCGCCGCCGGTGGCTCCGAAAGCCCGACCGGCGCTCCATGAGCCCGAAACTCGTCGGCATCCTGGCGTACTTCGGCGTCCTGGTCGCGATCGGGGTCGTCGCGTCGCGCCGGACGAAGGACGTGCGGGACTACTTCGCCGCGGGGAAGCGGCTCTCCTACTGGTCGGTCGCCTTCTCGGCGCGGGCGACCGGCGAGTCGTCGTGGCTCCTGCTCGGGCTCACCGGGATGGGCGCCGCGGTGGGGGTGCAGGCGTTTTGGGTGGTCCTGGGGGAGGTCCTCGGCGTCGCGGGCGCCTGGCTTCTCCTGGCGCGACGCTTCAAGCGGCGGACGGACCGCTACGACTCGATCACGATGCCCGATTACCTGGAGAGCCGCTTCCGGGACACCGGGCACGCCCTCCGGCTGGCGTCGGCGGGCGCGCTCGTCGTGTTCGTGACGGTCTACGTCAGCGCGCAGATCGACGCCACGGGGAAGGCCTTCGAGAGCTTCCTCGGGTGGAACTACTTCACGGGCGCGCTGGTCGGCTTCGCCGTGGTGCTGGCGTACGTCGTGACCGGAGGCTTCGTCGCGGTGGTGTGGTCGGACGTGTTCCAGGGTGCGCTCATGTTCCTCGGGCTGGTCTGCCTGCCGGCCGTGGGCTTCTGGACCGCGGGCGGCGTCGGGCCCGTGCTCGACGGGCTGCGCGGGGTCGACGCGGCGCTGCTCTCGCCGTGGGGGCCTTCGGGGCCGGGGCCGAAGGCGGTGTTCGAGATCCTGGGGTTCCTGTGCATCGGGTTGGGGTTTCTGGGCTCGCCGCAGATCTTCGTGCGGTTCCTCGCGCTGCGGGACGAGGAGGAGATCGGCCGGGGGGCGACGGTCGCGCTCGTCTGGACGCTCCTGGCCGACAGCGGGGCCGTTCTGATCGGGATGGTGGGGCGGCATCTGCTCGGTTCGGGGAACGAGGAGGTGCTGCCGCTCCTGGTGGAGCACCTCCTGCCGGCGGTCCTCGTCGGCATCTTCATCGCGATCGTGCTCGCGGCGATCATGTCGACGGTGGACTCGCTCCTCGTCGTCGCGTCGAGCGCCGTCGTGCGGGACTGGTACCAGAAGGTGCGCCATCCGGAGATGGCGGACGAGGCGCTGGTGAAGCGAAGTCGCGCGACGACGTTCGTCCTGGCGGGATTCGCGCTCTGCGTGGCGCTGAGCGTCGCGGTCCTTCACCCGGAGCGGACGGTCTTCTGGTTCGTCGTGTTCGGGTGGGCGGGGATCGCGGCGACGTTCTGTCCGACGGTGATCCTGTCGCTGTTCTGGGAGGGGATGACGCGGCGCGGGGCGCTGGCGGCAATGGCGGCGGGGTTTCTCGGCGTGATCTTCTTCAAGTTCGGGGCGCCACGGTTGCCGGGGGCGGTGGGGGAGGCGTTCTTTGATCTGAGCGAGATTCCGCCGGCGTTCTTGTTGTCGGGTGTCGTGGGGGTCATGGTGAGCTTGGTGGACCGACGCAGCGGTTCCGCCAGGACGCGAGGAGGCAGCCGAGGAACGTCGTCTCCGCGTTAGCATGCAGCGTCATTCGATCCCGCAGGTTCGTGTGCTGGTTTCTCAGCCACTGTGGTTCGAGGGAAAGTCGAGCGACGAGCATTCTTGAACGAGACAACGGATAGCCGCATGCCGAACAGGAGGATAGCCGGATGAGGGTGCCGACTTGGGTCGCGCTTGCGATCGAGCTCGTGATTCTCGTTTATGCCGCCTACGACATCTTCGCACCCACCGGAGCTTGGAGGCCATTCCAGCTACCCGAGGGGATGAACGTCGCACTGGCCAGCGTGGCGATCGCGATGACGGCAATTGTCCTGACCACTCACGTAGAGACCGCTGCACGTGCTGCCGATCTGAAGAATTCGGGTCGGATCGCGGAAGCTCTGGCGCAGCGGGGCTCCCTCTGCACGACCGTCCATGAGAAGGAGTTCTACTCGATGTGGCCGGCGCACTTCGCCGCGGCTCAACGCAACGTCGACATCACCCATCTCGGCGGCGGCATGCCGAACAAGAGACAGAGCCGTACCGAGGACGCGTACTACGCAATGCTCGCGAAGCTGGTCAAGGGTTCATCAGCCGACATACGGCGAGTCGAGCGCGTCACCGACGCGAAGCTGCCGTGGATCCAGAGGCTGATAACCGACCTTGGGAAGTCTCCGAAGTTCTCTCTCGCTCTCTATGAAGAAGACGTCCAAGACGGCGAAATGCCTCTCGCGCTCAGCGTCAGTAGAGTCGACAGCAAGTACGGGTGGATCATCTCGCTGGCTGAGGAGCGGTCGACTCGGGGGAGTCGCGACCTTCTCGTCTGTGACCCGGACGCGGTCAACATGCTCGCAGCCTACTTCACCGAGAGAGTCTGGAAGCGTTCGACGTTGGTCGTGAACAAGGGGCGACTGCTGGAAGGCGTGTGGAACGAGATTCAAGCCAAGTACAAGGCATGAAGGGGCCGGCACAGGCCGCCGCCCACTCCACCAGCGGGTTAGCGCTCTTTGGCATTCACTCGATGCACGCGCGCCGCCTGTATGACGGCACCAAGCAAGTCGAGCTACGGAAGGTCTTTCCGCAGCGTACCGTCGGGATTGTCTTCCTCTACGAAACCGAGCCCGTAGGCGCGATCACCGGCGCGTTCTTGGTCGCATCGGCGTCGAAGATGGCGGTAGCGGATGCAATTCGTGCCGTCAAACCGCTCGGGATTCCAGGTGCGCGAGCCGAGAAGTACCTGGCGGGACGCGAGTGGGGGTGGGTGATCCGTGTCGCTGGAGCGTTCAGGTTTGCGTGCCCGGTCTCGGTGGCGGAGGCAAGGGAGCTCAACGTGTACTTCTCCGTACCTCGCTCCTTCTGCTACCTCGAAAGAGCGGAAGCGCTGACGCAGGAGCTCCTTAGGCGATTGGTTGAGGCGGTCAGCCCGAGTGTGGAGCTGCTCGACGCGAGCGAGAGCACACGCAAGTGGTTGCGCACGGAGCTCCCCGGGCTTCTACGGACCAGTTATGACGACGTCGACGACGACTTTCTCGCTCAGGTTCTGGACGACCGGTCCGTTGACGCTTCCTTCTCGACGGTTGCCAAGCTCGTCCTTGAGATTCGACTTGGGCGCACGGTCCTCGGTGCTGCCGTTCTGACGGAAAAGGCGTTCGGGTCGTTCAAGTCGGGACCGGTCCTCCTCAAGGACGAGTATCGAGGTGTCGGCCTTGGAGCGGTGGTCCGCGCCGCCGTGGCGGACTACTGCAAAGCGAGAGCCGCGAGGCGCTTGTACTGCACCTGCCCCGCCAACCGGACTGGAGTCGCAAGGTACCTCATCGGGAGCGGGATGGGGCTTGAGGCCCGTCTTCGTGCGCATCTCGCTTCTGATCGCGACGAACTTGTCTTTGCACGGGATCTAGACGGCACCGGGGCCGAATCGCAACCTCGCCCGGGCAACGTGTTGCCGATCGAAGAGAGCGAAGTGGGAGAGGGATCGGTGGTCGAGGCTGATTCGGCCATGGCCACGAGGGCGATCGACTACGTAGACAGGCACTTGGCCGGTTGGTACTTCCACCCTCCAGCGGGTTTTCGAAGTGCGTTGACCCGCGGGGTGTCAAGGTGGGCAAATGAGCACAAAGTGTTCTCGCGAAAGGCGAGACTGCTAACGGTGTCGTTGGATCGGGCAGACAGCTTGAGGGCTGTGGTCGTCGGCACGCTCAAGCGATCCAACATGCTGAAGCTAAACGTAGTATCACAGGTAGAGGACGCGGGCGCTATCCGGTGTTCCGTCGAGGCGCAGCTCGCCGCGACCCGCGGCGTGCGTCGTGTGTACCTGACACTGCCGGTAGATCGGCTTGCGACGATTCTCCGTTTGGCCGGGCTTGGATTTCGTTTCGAGGGGATACTCCGGGCTCCGTTTGTAGCGGGTGTCGATCACGTCTGTCTTGGACTCCTGACCGGCGACGAAGGGGCCCTTGGGAGCAACTGCTTTGGTGGCTAGCTCCGCCCGAAGAGCGGCGGCCAGGGGTTGTTGAAGTCCTTGCGGCGGGAGGCGCCAGACCTTAGTCTCCGCACCCCGCCACCGGTAAGGCTTTCACGCCAGGCTCCCGTAGCGGCGGGCCCGAGTAGCCGGCCGATGTCTTCGGTGCTGGAGCGGTTTGGCTGTCGCCATAGTACGCACGAGTAGTTCAACTGCCGGAAAGGACGAGAACTGACCCATGACCAAAGTCGCGAATGCGGAGCTTGCCACGGAGATCGTCGACGCTTCGAGGCGTGATGACGGCTTCACGGTGGTTCGGGAGCTCGACCTCGGCACGGAGTGTCAGAACCAACTCCTGTTCTTTCTCAAGCCCGAGGTCTTTCTCGGATCGGTTGAACACTCGCTTGCGATCGTTCAGCTAGCCCTTTCGCGCTTCGAGGAGTTCGGGATGCAGCTCGGGGGGGTAGCTCTGGTCTCCGGAGCGCACCTTTCGGGCGCGCGGTGCATGGATCGGCATTACGGCTACATCAATCAATTGTCCCGGTCCGCCTCGGGCATCCTGGATGCCGGTGACGAGGCGACGCTGCGCAATGTCCTAGAATTCAGCGAGGGCCCCATTCTCGGGGGACACGAGTTTCTAGCGGCGAACCCGGAGTTTGACGCCGAGCAGCTCGACGAGCTCTGGGCGACCAAGGAGTCGCTGAAACTGAGGAGTGGATTCTACTACCAAAAGTACGACTTTCCCGACGGGGAGGTCATGCTCGTCAATGGATTCCATCCCGCCCAACTGAATCACTTCACCGCTGCCGATCGCCGGATTGCCCTGGCGGTTGTCCATTCCGACCTGCCTTGGTCCGTGTTGCGTTCGCGACTCATCGGCGACACTTTCCCCGAGCGAGCCCTGATGGGCTCAATCCGCCGCGAGCTGCGCGAACGAGCGAAGGAGCTCGGCTTGGGCGAGGTGACGATCGCCAACAACGGCGTCCACCTGTCGGCAGGCGCGTTTGAAGCATTGTTCGAGCTGGTGAACTTCCTCGGAGAGGCCAGCACGGGCTTCTCGGTTGACGAGTGCCGCGTTGCAAGGCTCATGTCGGACGTGGGATTGTCCGATGCGGAGACGCGTCGGGCCCTGACCAATCCGACGGCCTTGGTGGGGGGCGGGGAAGTCTCTCTGTTTGACGCTACCGAGGAGTGCGACACGGCGAGCAGCGTCGAACTCTACCGCACCATGTTTGCGGAACAGTGAAGGCCTAACCGACCGTCCTCAACGGCAACCTGAACTCGAACACCGCCCCGAACCCCCCCCTCTCCACCAACCGCACGTCCCCCCCAAACTCCCGCGCCATCCCCCTCGCCAACGCCAGCCCCAACCCGATCCCCGGCGTCGTCCCCTCCGCGTCCCCCGCCGCTCGTCGGAACGGCTTGAAGACCTCGAGCGCGCGCTCCGGCGAAATGCCGGGGCCGTGATCGAGCACCGAGACCACGAGCTCGTCCCGCGTCGCCTCCGCCTCGAGGTGTACGCGCGGGTCCGCCGCGTCCGCCCCGTACTTGCAGGCGTTGTCGATCAGGTTGAAGAGAATCTGCTCGACGGTCTGCACGTCGACCTCAACCGCGCAGTCCGGACGCGTGCGCAGATCCAGCACCAGCTCGAGCTCCGTCTCCGCCACGCGTCTCTCCAGGATCGGCAGGATGCGATCGAGAAGCGCCTCCGCTTCGATGAGCTCGCGGTGCTGCTGGAAGCGCCGGCCTTCCAGGCGCGCGTAGTTCAGCACGTTCTCGACGATGCGGCGCAGCCGGACGGACTCCGTCTTGAGCGTCGTGAAGTACTCCTGCTGCGCGCCGCCGTCGGTCACGATGCCGTCGGCAAGGAGCTCCGAGTACATGCAGAACGTCGTGAGCGGCGTGCGCAGCTCGTGCGTGACCGCCGAGACGAAGCGGCGGCGGCGTTCGCTCAGCTCGAGTGTCTTCTGCATCGTGATCCCGACGGCGAGCGCAGCGGCGAGGAGCGCGATCCACAGTCCCAGGAGCGCGATGCGCGTGGACGTCATGCCCGCGGCGACGTACTCCGGGCGCGGTCCGGGATCGAGGGCGAACGGGATCGTGGCGAGTAGCCCCTCGGTCGTCCCGCGGGCCGGAAAGAGCCGCGCCAGGGGATAGAGGTCGCTCACCTGGCTCCGCAGGAAGCGGTGCAGCGAGGGCCAGTCGGCCCAGAAGCCCTGGACGGCGCGGTCTTCACCGACGCGCACCTCGCGCACGAAGAGGAGCTCGGGGTCGCCCCTGCTCGGCGCCAGGTACGGGACGAAGGCCGTCTGGTGAACCGGCGTCGTGCCGAGCTGCTGCGGCACGACGTTGGCGTACATCATCAGACGGTTGCGGAAGCGAAACTCGTCCACCGCCCGCTGGCGCTGCTGCTCCGCATCCTCCGCGAGCGCGATGATGTCGAGCGGCTCGAGCGTCTCGGTCGCCACGTCCGTGTAGGGCGGCTTGCGCGTCGGGCCGAGCCGCTCCAGGGCGATCAGGAGCTCCTCGCGCGTCACGAGCTGCGCGAGGTCGCGCAGCCGGCGCTCGGTGTCCTGGAGCGTGGCGGTGGTCGAGAGCAAGCCCTGCTCTACCGCGAGCTCGCGGCGCTCGCCGCTCGGCAGCGCCGGCGAGCTGACGTCGCCGTTCGGGTCGATCGAGAAGTAGAGCTTCGAGAACTCCAGACCGCCCTTCATCAGCGGCGACGGCACCAGGTACCCGTCGGGGAACACCGGCGTGAAGCTCGGGCTGTACGCGGGACCCGGCTCGAAGAACGAAGCGTAGTGGAACCAGGGCCGCGACGACTCCTTCGCCAGGATCGTCGTCAGCGCCGAGTCCAGCCGCGCGAGCGCGAGGTGCTTCAGCTCGAGCTCGAGGTTCTCGACGCGCTGGTCGTGCCCCTTCTCCTCGATGTCGACCGCGACCCACGTCACCCAACCGAGGGCGACGCCGAGCAGAGATCCGCAGACCAGGAAGATCAGCCAGCGGATCCGGTGTGCGCTCATGACTCGCGACCGGAGTCGGCGAGCATGTAACCCTTCGCGCGGACCGTGAGGATCACGGTCGGATTGTTGCGGTCGTCGTTCAGGCGGTCGCGCAGACGCGCGATGAGCATGTCGACGGTGCGCGTACGGACGCCGCGCGGGTCGAGACCCCAGACGCACCGCAGAAGCTCGTCGCGGGAGATTGCGCGCGTGCGGTTGGCGGCGAGGAAGGCCAGGACCTCGGCCTCGCGCTCCGTGAGCTGCACGGTCTTCCCGTCGGGAAGCGTGGCCTCGCGCCGCTCGAAGTCGATCGTCCGGCCGGCGACCTCGAGCGTGTGCACCTCCGTCTCCGGACGCGCGGGCGAGCGGCGGAGCACCGCCTCGACGCGCGCGAGGAGCTCGCCGGTGTTGAAGGGCTTGACGACGTAGTCGTCCGCTCCGCCGCGCAGGCCGCGCACGCGGTCCTCCTCGGTGCCGCGCGCGGTCAGCATGATCACCGGGAGCGACGGCCGGCTGCGGCGCAGCTCCTCCAGGACCTCGAAGCCGTCCTTCTTCGGCATCAGGACGTCGAGCAGGACCAGATCGGGCGTCGCGGCCAAGGCCGTCCGAAGGCCGCGCTCTCCGTCCTCCGCTTCGAAGACGCCGTAGCCGGCGAATTTCAACGAGTCCACGATTCCACGCCGGATGGCGGCGTCGTCCTCGACGACCAAGACGGTCCCGATGGTCATGACCACAGTGTCACCTGCTCTCCGAGGCTGGGCAAGCGGCGTGAGTCTCCGGTACGTCGCTCGAGGACGCGTCGTCGGCGAGCGCGTACGCGGCCAGGAGGCAAAGGGCGGCCACCACCAGCGGCAATAGGGGTTTCTTCATCTTGCGACTCCTGCCTTCCCTCGAAGCGTAGTCAGCCCCCGGCGGGGGCAGGGGTAACCGCTTGGTAACCCAGCCGCGCGGCCCTACGCTCGCGCGCCCGATGACCTCGTTCGCCAACGCCTTCGTCACCGGCGCCTCGTCCGGCATCGGCGCGGCGATCGCGCGCAAGCTCGCGGGCGCGGGGACGCGCGTCGTGCTCGCCGCGCGTCGCGCCGATCGGCTCGCGGAGCTCGCCGGCGAGATCCGCGCCGCCGGCGGACGCGCCGACGCGTGCGAGCTCGACGTCGCCGACGTCGAAGCGGTGCGCGCCGCGGTCGCGCGGTGGGACGCGGAGACCGGCGGTCTCGACCTCCTTCTCGCCAACGCCGGCGTCGGCGAGGCGCGCCACGCGACCGACCTCGCGTGGGAGCACGTCGAGCCGGTCCTGCGCGTCAACGTCCTCGGCGCGATCGCGACGCTGCACGCCGGCATGGAGGCGATGCTCCCGCGCGGCGGCGGAACGCTCGGTGCGATCTCGAGCGTCGCCGCCTACCGCGGCCTTCCGACGAGCGGCGCGTACGCCGCCAGCAAGGCGGGACTGTCCACCTTCCTCGAGACCTTGCGCCTCGACCTGCGCGCCACCGGCGTGCGCGTCGTCGACATCCGCCCGGGCTTCGTGCGCACCGAGATGACGGCGGGCGCGAAGTTCCCGATGCCGTTCCTGATGGACGTGGAGCCGGCGGCGGCGCGCTGCGTGCGCGCGCTCGAGCGGGGGACGGCGGTGTGCGCCTTTCCGTGGCCGATGGCGCTCTCGATGAGCCTCGCCGAGGCGATGCCGGATTGGGTGTGGCGCGCCCTGGCGCGTTGGCTGCCGGCTAGGGGGTGAATGCTCCTGCCGCGCCGGCGTAACATGCCGCGCCCATGGAAACCGGGCTCGTCGTTCTTCTCTTCGCCGCGGTCCTCCGCATGCTCTCGGTCACGGGCCACGTGCTGCCCTCCGCAGCCGTCTTCGCCGGCGGCCACCTCCTGATCCGCGCGGCGTGGTCCGGAGGCTATGGCGTCGTCGGCGAGCTGCTCTACAGCGTGGTCGAGCTCGGGTACTGCTGGATCTGGTTCGCGCTCCTCTCGCGCTTCGACGGGACCTTCGCGTGGGGGGTCACCCTGATCCTGGGGCTCGTCCTTCCCGTCGTCGCCCTCTTCGTGACGTCCGGCTAGGGACCGGCGCCGTGGCACGGCGCGGTATGCTGTCGCGCCTGGAGGACAACATGACTCAGACCCTTGCCTACCTCGTCCTTTGTCTACCGCTCGGCGACCACTTTCGCGTGGTCGCGCACCCCGAGAACGACGCGCTCGCCGCGGAAGCGCTGGAGATCGCCGAGGCGACCTGGCCCGTCATGCGCGAGCTCCTCGGCGTTCCGGTCGACGCGGAACACGAGCCTTTGGAGCTGCACCTCTACGCCGATCCCGAGGAATACCACGCGGTCGACGACGAGCTCACCGGCGGCGACTTCGAGAAGAACCTGGCGTTCGCGCACTTCGACTCGAAGACCGCACACGTCGTCCTGCAGCCGTACCTGTCCGGGGAGGCGCTGGAGGAGACGGGCCTGCCCTACCAGACCGCACGGCTGATCGCTCACGAGGCCGCGCACCTCGTGCGCTACGCGAGCCTGGACAACTACCGTCACCATCCGAACTGGGTCGCCAACGGCACGGCGTCTTGGGTCGAAGCGCACGTGATGGAGGCGCAGGGACGTGTGATCGACATCGAGAACGATCCGCACTTCTCCACGCAGATTCTGCACGTGCAGCGCCGGTTGGAGGAGGGAGGGCTCCCGTCCCTGCGCGACCTGCTGGTGGATGAGCAACTGCCGGACGGCTTCTACGAAGCCTACGCTTACCAGCACCTCGCCTTCCGCTACCTGACCGAGAAGAAGCAGCGCAAGAAGCTCGACAAGATCCTCGGCGGTCTCGATCTCCTCGGCGGCGGTTCGGCGCGCCGTGAGGAGTTCGCCGAGCACGTCGAGAAGACCATCGGCAAGAAGCGCTGGAAGGATCTCAACCGGGGCTTCGAGAAGTACGTCGAGGATCTGGCCCCCGCGTGGGACGAGGTCTTCGTGGCGCTCGAGACCGCCGGGGACGACTGGCTCCAGGCGGCGTTTCCCGACAAGAACGCGATCGCCTGGCGGACCGAGGCCATCGACGAGGACCGCTGGGAGATCACGGGTGAGCTGCGCGTCCTCCCGGGCGACGAGCAGCAGCTCAACCTGCTTCTCGATCGCAGCGAGGCGGGCTTCGTGCAGGTCTCCTTCATCGGCGGCCGGGGCGTGTCGCTCTTCGAGTTCGACGCGCAGAAGGGGCTCGACGGCACGTGGGACGAACGGGTGTTCGAACGCACGGAACTGATGCGGGCTGACGAGTTCGTTCACTTCCGCGTTGCATGGAAGAGAGACGAGATCAGCGTCGACCTCGCGGGCGAACAGATCTTCGAGCTCGAGCTCGACCGCACGATGGACGGGGCGTGGGGGCTGGGCGCCCTGCGGAGCTCGGCCGGAATCTGGCGTTCGGTCACCCTCGACCGCTGACGCGCGAGCGCGCTACTGCAACAGGTCGCAGATCGACATCACCAGCCCGTCCGAGAACGCGAAGCCGAGCGGTTGCGTTTGGTCGAGCGCCGCCGCCTGCCAGTACAGCGAGACGCCGGGGAAGGTCTTGTCGAAGGGGATCGCGAACGTGAAGGAGCCCGAGCCGAGGGTCAGCGGACCGGCGCCGGTGAGGGCGAACGGCGGCGCGATCAGGAGAAACCCGCCGAGGAAGGGCGAGCCCGTCGGGATCTGCGTCGCGGAGAGCCCGTAGAAGGCCAGCGACGACGCGGTCGCGAAGCCGGTGACGTCGAGCGTGTTCACGCTTCCGATCGTCGGCGACGAAGCCGACGTCAGGGTGGCGACGTTCGCGGCGCCGAGGCCGGAGCCGTACGAGCTGTACGAGCAGCTTCCCGGCAGGAAGAACACCGGGTTCGTGTAGGCGGTCTTGCTCCCCGACTGGCTGTAGGCGCGGTAGTAGGTGCGGCCCGTCGGGTCGAGCACCGGGTTGCACTGGAAGACGCCCTGCCCGGTCAACGGGCCGCTGCTGCACGCGACGGTCTCGTTCGCGTCGCCGACGCGGCCCTTGAACACCGTGATCGAGCTCGTGTCCGCGCCGAAGTTGTAGTGAACGAGCACCGTGAGCGGCGCGGCCGGCGCGCCGGGAGGCAGGGCCTGCAGCGTGCCCATCGGAAGCGTCGCGCCGCCGTGCTGGATCTCGAGCACGAGCACGTGCTCGTTGGACAGGAACACGCGGCCCGCCTTGAGAACGGACTCCAATCCGTCGATCGTGAACGGCTCGCCCTGGAACACCGCCTGGTTCGCGCCGAAGGCGAAGGCGGCGTCGTGGGTGTCGCTGCCGGAGTAGGCGTAGAGGATCCGCCCGCCGAGGAGCCAGTCGACCCACTGGCCGACGTGACCGCCCTGGCCGGACTGGGTCGCGCCGTTCCAGATCTCGACGCCGTGCATCTGGTTCGCCTCGATGCCGAGCGTGTTGGCGAAGCTGTTCCAGCCGAAGGAGCTCCCGGTCGGGTGGTTGACGATCGGGTAGCCGCCGTCGGCGCGGATCGTCGCGGCGTTCGGGGCGAACGGCGCGAGCCCGTTGCAGAAGCCGAGGAACGGGTCGCTACCGCCCGGGACGCGCGAGTCGATCCCGTGCGCGCCCATGTGGTTCTGCGACTGCCCGAAGACGCAGAGCAGGTCGCCGAGGTCGCTGCCGATCTGCGGGCCGGTTTCCTCGCTCGAGAGCTCGATGTCCGGGATGGCGAGGAAGCTCCCGTCGGTGATCGCCGCGAGCTCGGACACGATCTGCGCGTACTCGGCGTCCGAGTTGATGCAGTAGCTGTGGTCGGTCGCCGTGAACCATTCGATGCCGAGCGCCTGGAACTGGCTCTTGAGCTGCGCGTAGCTGAAGCTGCCGGAGGTCTGGAAGCTCTCCGCCGCGCAGTCGGTCGAGGGCGCGCACGCGCCGACCGCCTCGCCGTGGCAACTGTGTACGTGCAGGTCGCCCGGGTGGATCTCGAAGCCGAGGCCCTTCAGGCTGTCGGGCGGGTCGAGCCGGTCCGGGAGCCGCTCGATCGTCCGCTCGACGGAGACGGACCTGGACGCGCCGGAGGCGTCGCGGTACGCGACGCGGAGCTCGACGGTGCGCTGGGTCCCGGCGGGATCCTCCGGGAAGAAGAGCTGGTCGGTCGGCAGGGGGAAGTCCAACTGCACGAACGGCGGCGTAACGCCGGACGCGAAGTCCGCGCGCATCGCCGCGAGCAGCGCGTCGACCGCCGCGCGCGCGGCGACGGCCTCGTCGCCCTCGAGCTCGGGGGCGTCCGGGTCGGCGAAGAACCGCTCGCCGTCGCCGTGATGGTCGAGCAGCTCGATCATCTCGTTCGCCCGGCCGTAGCGCGGGTCCCCCGGCAGCTCCCGCGTGAGCTCGATCGCGTGGAGGACGTCGCCGCCGGCCACGAGCTCGAAGCGCTCGAGCGCGAGCGTCTCGCCCGGCCCTCCGGGGTTGTAAACCATGACCTGCGCGTCGACGACGCCGAGGTGGCGGACGCTCTCCACGAGGAACGGCACCACGGTGGGGACGGGGGAGCGCTCGGCGGGCCGCGAAGCGAGCCTCGCGCCGTAGACGAGCGCCGAGGCGGCGAGGACGAGACCAACCGCCATCGCGGGCGGGGCAAGGGGGCTTTGGCTCTTCATGCCTTCGATGGTAACCGAGCGTTGCCTAGCCCGCCCGGGATCGGGAGGATGGCCGCGTGATGGAGGAACGGGTCTGGCACGCGGCCTACGACGAGGGCTCGCCCCGGGACATCGACTTCGAGGAGATCCCGATCCCCGGGTTCCTGGACAGGAGCGCGAAGGAGTACGCCGACCGGCCCGCGCTCTACTTCGTGAACGCGACGATCACCTACCGCGAGCTGAAGCGGGAGGTGGACCGGCTGGCGACGGCGATGGCGCGGCTCGGCGTCGCGCAGGGCGGACGGGTCGCGATCCAGACCCCGAACCTGCCACAGGCGGTGATCGCCTACTACGCGGCGCAGACGATCGGGGCGACGGTCATCCTGACCAACCCGCTCTACACGCCGCGCGAGCTCGAGCACCAGTGGAACGACGCGGAGTGCGAGCTCGCCGTGGTCTCGGACTTCATCTTCGAGGGAACGCTGCGCGCGGTGCGCGACAAGCTGCCGGTCAAGAACTACGTCATCGCCTCGATCCCGGAGTACCTGCGTCCGCCCCTGCGCTGGATCGCTCCGTTCGCGCTGCGGCGCAAGCCGAAGCCGCCGATCGCCAAGGTCGCCCCCGGGCCGGGCATCCACTTCTTCCGCAAGTTGATCAAGGCGACGCCGGCGGAGCCGCCGCGCCCGTCGATCGGCCTCGACGACCTGGCGGTGCTTCAGTACACCGGCGGAACGACCGGGGTTTCCAAGGGCGCGATGCTCACGCAGCGCAACCTCTCCTGCAACGTGCAGCAGATCAACCGCTGGTTCCCCGGCATCGAGTACGGGCGCGAGGTGGTCATGACCGCGCTGCCGCTCTTCCACGTGTTCGGGATGACGGTGTCGATGAACTGGGCGGTCCACACCGGCGCCGCGCAGGTGCTCCTGCCGGACCCGCGCGACGTGACGAAGCTGGTCGGCGGCATCGAGAAGCACCGCGTGACGCTGCTCCCCGCGGTTCCGGCGATGTTCAACGCGATCAACAACTTCCCCGGCATCGACCGGCGCGACCTCTCCTGCGTGAAGGCCTGCTTCTCGGGCTCGGCGCCGCTGCCGCAGGACGTCCAGGAGCGCTTCGAGGGGATGACCGGCGCCAAGATCCTCGAGGGCTTCGGGCTGACCGAGACCTCGCCGGTCACGCACTGCAACCCGCTGAACGGCCGGCGCAAGATCGGAACGATCGGCGTTCCCGTCGGCAACACCGACGCGCGCATCGTCGACGTGGACGACCCGTCGAAGGACAAGCCGAGCGGAGAAGAGGGCGAGCTTCTGCTGAAGGGCCCGCAGGTGATGCAGGGCTACTGGAACATGCCCGAGGAGACCGCCGAGACGATCCGCGACGGCTGGCTCCACACCGGCGACCTCGCGACGATGGACGAAGAGGGCTACTTCCGCATCGTCGGCCGCAAGAAGGACATGATCATCGCCGGCGGCTACAACGTCTACCCGGACGAGGTCGACGACGTCCTGATGAGCCACGCCGCGGTGCTCGAGGCGGCGACGATCGGGGTGCCGCACGAACGTCGCGGCGAGACGGTCAAGTCGTTCATCGTCCTGCAGCCCGGCACGAGCTTGACGGCTGACGAGCTCGAGCGGCACTGTCGCGAGAACCTCGCCGCGTACAAGGTCCCGCGCGAGTTCGAGTTCATGGACGCGCTGCCGAAGAGCACCGTGCTCAAGGTGCTGCGCAAGGACCTGCGCGAGCGCGAGCTGGCGAAGCGCGCCCGGAAGTAGTGGAAACCTTCGACGCCGCCGTCGTGGGGGGCGGCCCGGCCGGGTCGTCGGCCGCCTGGCAGCTTGCGCGCGCCGGGTGGAAGGTCGTCGTCTTCGACCGCGCAGAGCACCCGCGCTACAAGACCTGCGGCGGCGGGCTGGTGCGCCGCGCCGCGAAGGAGCTGCCGGTGGACGTGGGCGGGCCCGCGAACATCGGCGGGCTCGTGCTGTCCGCCGCGGAGATGCACGTCGTCGACCTCGGACGCGTGTTCCGCGTCGAGCGCGCGGAGCCCCTGCTCTGGATGGCGATGCGCGCGGAGCTCGACCACGCCTGCCTGCGCGCCGCGGGCGACGCCGGCGCGGAGCTCCGCCACCCGTGCGCCGTCGAGGGTGTCGACGCGGAAGCCGACCGCGTACGCCTCGCGACCGCGAGCGGTCCGGTGGCCGCGCGCTTCGTGCTGGCCGCCGACGGCGCGCTGAGCCGAACCGCCGCCGCGGCGGGCTGGCGCGAGCCGCCGTATCTCGCGCCCGCCCTCGAATGGGAGGTGCGGGTGCCGGAGGCCGACCGCGCGCGCTTCGCCGGCGCCGCGCGCTTCGACTTCGGGCTGGTCGACGACGGCTACGCGTGGGTGTTTCCGAAGGCGCGGCATCTCTCGCTCGGCGTGCTGTCGATGCGCCGCGGGCGCGGCGACCTCAAGGCGATGCTGCGCCGCTACCTGGAGCTGCTCGGGCTTCCGCCGACTCCGGACGCGGACGAGCACGGCTTCGTCATCCCGGTGCGGCCGCGCCCGGGGCCGCCGGCGCGCGGGCGCGTGCTCCTGCTCGGCGATGCCTACGGCCTGGCCGACCCGATCACCGCCGAGGGCATCAGCCCCGCGCTGATCAGCGGCCGCGTCGCCGCCGAGGCCCTGGTGGCGTCGGAGGGCGACCCGGCGCGCGCGCGCCGCGGTTACGAGCGCCGGCTCCGCCGCGCCCTCCTCCGCGACTTCGCCGTGGCGAAGCGGCTCGCGGGCTTGATCTACGGCTCGAACGCCTGGCGGAACCGGCTCTTCGGCCGCTTCGGCCAGAAGATGTGCGAGGCGATGGTCGACCAGATCGGCGGCGTGCGCACCTACCGCGAGCTCCTGCTCCACCCGAAGAGCTACGCGCGGCTCTTCTTCGGCCGCGTCAGGCGATCGCCCGCTCGAGCATCCCCCTGAGCTGCTCCGGCGCAACCGCGCCGGAATGCCCCTCGAGGAACTGTCCGTCCGCGTCCGCCAGGATCACGAACGGCAGCATCATCGCGTTCTCGACTTTCATCGCGAGCTGCTGCACCTCCGGCTCGGGATCGTCGCAGTCGGAGGCCAGCGCGACGAAGTGTTCCTGAAGCAGCGGCGCCACGTCGGGGCGCGGGACGACAGCCTGCACCAGGCTGCGGCACTGGCCTCAGAGCTCGCGCCCGAACTCGATGAAGATGCGTTTGCCGGTCTCGCGGGCCTTCGCGGCGGCGTCGGCCCAGGCCGTGTGCCAGTCGAGGGTCCCGTGGTCGTCGAAGTGCGGATGGGGGGTGGGCATGGCGGGAGGATAGAGGTTTCCCGGACAAGAACGGCAACCAAACGCGCGCGCGCGGGTCCGACGGGCGGTGGTTGGGGGCGGTGGGCGCCCCAAGCGGTAGGCCCCCTCTCCGGGCTTTTTCTGCAACACTTCAGACGTCGCCGGCATGGATCCCGCGGCGACGACATGACTCCCCGACCCGAAGATCTCCTCGCCCACGTCCCGCGGCTGCGCGCCCTGGCGCGGAGCCTCGTGACCGACCCCGCGACCGCCGACGACCTGCTCCAGGAAACCTGGACGGCGGCGATGGCGCATCCCCCGGCCGCCGAGCGTCCGCTCGGACCGTGGCTCGGGCGGGTGCTGCGGAACGCGGCGCGCCAGCGGCGGCGCGGCGACGCGCGGCGGACGGTGCGCGAGGAGCGGACGGCGCGCGGCGAGGGGCTTCCGCCGGCGGGGACGCTCGTCGAGCGGATGGAGCTCCAGCGCGAGCTGGTCGACTCCGTGCTCGCGCTGCGCGAGCCCTACCGGTCGGCGATCGTCCTGCGCTACTACGAGGGCTTGAGCGCGGCGGACATCGCGCGGGAGCAAGGGGTTCCCGCCGCGACGGTGCGCTCGCAGCTCAAGCGCGGCCTCGAGGAGCTGCGCCGTCGCCTCGACGAACGGCACGGAGGGAACCGCGACGCGTGGGCGTCGATCCTCCTGCCGTGGGCGGCGCCCGAGGCGGGCGCCGCGACGGCGACCGGCGCGACGGCCGGCGGCCTCCTCGCAACCTGGCACGGGATCCTGGCGATGAACACGGCGCTCAAGGTGGGTGTCGCCGCGGCGGTGGTCGCGGTGGCGGTGGTGGGATATCACGGCATCGGACCGTCCGGCGAGCCGGTCGATCCGCAGCCGACGGCGTCGCGCGGGGAAGTGGCGGCGGTGCTGGCGCAGCCCGGAACGCTCGAGGAAGAGCTCGAACCGCTCGTCGAGTCCTTCCCGTCCGAGCGGGTCGAGGCCCGCGTCGAATCCGCCGCGCCCGAAGCCGGCGGCGACGCCGTCGAGCCGTCGGGATGGATCGTCGAGGCGCGCGCCGTCGACGAGTCGCTCCGTCCGATTCGCGGCGCGGTCCTGCGCCTCGGCTCGCGCGGCACGAGCGAGCCGAGCGGACCCGACGGTCACATCCGCGTTTTGCTCGACCCGGAGCACAACCGACCGGGACGCTACGGCGCGCGCATCACGCACCCCGCCTTCGCCACCCGGCGGCCGACCGCGGAGCTCGTCGAAGGGGAGCAGCGCGTCTGGCTCGGCGACCTGGTCCTCCAACCGGGCGGCTCGGTCCGCGGCCGTGTGTTCGGCCCGGACGGGGCACCGCTCCCCGGCGCGCGCGTCAAGGTGGCCGAACCGCGCGAATCGTCCGGCGACGGCGACGAGATGCGCCGCCGCGGACCGCGCCACTGGGAACGGTATCCCGAGGCCGTCACCGCCGCGGACGGCGCGTTCCTCGTCGAGGGCGTGCCCGCCGGCTACCGCCGGGTCTGGGCGGGGAAGCGCGGCATGTTCTGGAGCTGGGAGGACGGCGTCGAGGTGCGAGCGGGCGAGGTGACCGCCGCGCCGGACCTGTCGCTCGCGCTCGTTCCCGCGGCGGATTCCATCGAGGGCGTCCTGCTCGATCCCGACGGCGCGCCGCTGGCGCGAGCCTGGGTCCGCTGCGTGTTCCGCCACGACGGCCGCGAGCAGACGTGGTTCGAGCTCACCGACGACGACGGCGGCTTCCAGCTCACCGTCCGCGAGCGCGTGCCCCACGACCTCCGCGCGGAGTCGCCGAACGGACAGTGGCCCGCGGCGGTGGCGGACGCGGTCGAGCCGGGCTCGCGCGGCGTCGTCCTGCGCTTCCGCGCCGGCCGCACGTTTGAGCTCGTCCCGCGCGGCCCCGGCGGCTCCGCCGTCGCTTCCTTCCAGGCGACGACGCTGAACGAGGACCAGAGCATCGGAATCGGGTGGTACGACCCGGAGCCGGAACGGGAGGGCGTCGCGGTGGTGCTCGAGCCGGACGAGCGCTTCCTCGTCCGCGTGCGCGCCGACGGCTTCGCGGAGGCGCTCCTCGGCCCCTTCGAGCCGGGCGAGGTCGGGCCGACGCTCGAGTGCAGGCTCTCCCCCGTGGCGGGGATCCGCGGCCGCGTCGTCGACCGCGACGGCGATCCGGTCGCCGGCGCGGAGGTGAAGCTCCACACCGTCGCGTTCGAGCGGCTGATGATCCACCACAACGGCTTTCCGACGCGGCTCGATCCCTGGCCGCAGATCGACGACGTCTCGGACGAGAACGGGGCCTTCCACCTCACGCCGCGCGAGGCGGGCGACTACGCGCTGCGCGCGGCGGCGCAGGGCTTCGCCGCGACCGTCGTCGAAGTCCCCGGCTTCGACCCGGCCGCGGCGGCGCAGGAGATCGTCGTCGTGCTCGGGAAGGGGGGCGTCATCGAGGGACGCGTGATCGCCGAGGACCCGAGCGGCACCGTCGTCGGCGTCAACCGCAACGATCCCTTCGCGCAAACGATGCGCGTCGGCCCCGACGGCGAGTTCCGCTTCGAGCTCCTCACGCCCGGCAAATGGAACGTCGAGCTCCTCGACGCGAACGTCGACCCGGAAAACGCCTCGTCCATCCACCAGGCGCTGGCGGAGCCCCGGCCGGAGTTCGAGTGGGTCGTCGAGGTCTTCGAAGGCGGGGTGGCGCGCCACGACCTGGACCTCGCGGAACGAATGCGCGCCACCGTGCGCGGCGAGCTCACGGTCGACGGCGCGCCGGCGGAGTCGTGGAGCGCGTCGCTCTACAGCGCGCGCTACAACACGGGCCGGGACGCGGACAACCCCACGACCTTCGTCGGCGCCGACGGGCGCTTCGAGCTGAGCGTGCCGCGGACGGGAGCGTTCACGCTGATGCTCCGGCACCCGGAGCAGTCCTCGTTCTCGGTCAACGTGCCGCTCGAGCTCGAGCACGGCGAGCGGCCCTTCGAGCTGGCGCTCGCGACGGGAAGCCTCGCGATCTCGAACGCGCCTCCGAACGCGGCCGGCCACGACCGGCTCTACGTCAGATGGGACGGCCCCGGCGGCGCCAGCGTTCACCTGCCGGTCCGCGCGGGCGAGAACGGGCGCTGCAGGCTCACGGTCCCCGCCGGCGACGTGAGCGTCGTCCGCTACCCGGCGGGCCCGTGGAATCCCGAGAGCGCGGACACGCTCGCCGCGGCGGTCGTTCCGGCCGGCGGCACGGCGCGGCTGCGGGTGCCGTAGGGGTTATCTTCGTGGCGTGTTTCACGTCGCGGACGACCCGCGCGCGTTCCTCGAGCGCGTGGGGCCCTGGCTCGAGGAACGCGAGGCGGAGAACAACCTCCTCCTCGGGCTCGCGGCGACGTTCGCCGAGCACCCCGTTCCCGGCGCGAGCTTCCTGTGGCTCGACGGCGGCGACGGTCCGGCCGGCGCGGCGCTGACGACGGCGGCGCGCGGGCTCGTGCTGTCGCGCTTCCCCGGCGCGGAGCTCGCGGGGCTGGCCGCAACGCTCGCCGAGCGCGGCCTTCCGGCGCCGGCGGCCAACGGACCCGTCGAGACCTCCGACGCCTTCGCGCGGGCGTGGAGCGAGCGCACCGGCGCGACGGCAAGCGTGTTCATGGAAATGCGCC